>CBDUGN010000126.1:0-9914 GCA_965366915.1 uncultured Eudoraea sp.
TCTACTTGTTGCTTCAATTTTGAAGTATTGGTGCTTGCCATATTCAAATAAATGATTCTTTCAATGGCAACAGCCAAACCTAAAATCAAACATAATAGAACAATCCCCATAAAACCAGCTCCTCCTTGTATGAACTGCTCTTTTAAAACCTGGGTGAAACCTTTAGCAGATTCGTCTGCAGCTTCTTCTTGAAGCATAATCGCAGCATTGGCTACAGTTGCTGATAAATTGGAAACTATTGCGTTCGCTTTTGCACTTACCGTATTTGTGTTTAGAACAAATAACCCGGCCATTGCCAGGATCGTGAATAATCTTTTCATTTCTTTCAAACTTAAATTTAGTTAGTTAATAGGGTTAAAGATAAAAAAAAAATACAATTAAAAAATTAAATCTTTGCACTATTAGGAGGCTGCTTTAATCGAATTTGACAATTCCCACCTATAAGAGTCAAAAATGTTCAATTTAGATTCATTATGTACAAAAAACTTTTTTTGTTTCTGGCAGAGAGGAAGGGATTCGAACCCTCGATACACTTTTGATGTATACACACTTTCCAGGCGTGCGCCTTCGACCACTCGGCCACCTCTCTATCCCGTAAATTACAGGGCGAGCAATTAACAAAAAAAAATCCATTTAAAAAACTTTCAGATCTTAATTTTGGGTCAATTCTCCTCTTAGAGAAGTTTCAAAAATTGTTCTGAATGATTTATGTGATACACCACTTCCTAAAAGGTACATAAGTTTGGTGATAGCAGCTTCAGAGGTTATATCACCTCCATCTATGAGCTGCATTTTCTTTAGTTCTTCACTCGTGCTATATCTGCCCATGATTACTGAACCGCCTGAACATTGAGTTACATTTACAATATGCAATCCTTTCTTTATTGCTTCTTTCATATCCGACAACAGCCATTCATCAGTAGGCGCATTCCCTGCGCCATACGTCTCAAGAATTAATGCTTTTAAGTTGGGAATGCTAAGTATTCCCCGAAGCAATTCACGACTAAAACCGGGAAAGAGTTTAAAAATTGCAACATTGGTGTCCATAGTCTTATGCACAGTAAGCTTTTTCCTTTTTTGATTTATTAAAAGATAATTACGATTGATCTTTAAATGAACCCCAGATTCTAACAGAGGAGGAAAGTTTAAAGAGGTAAACGCCTCAAAGTGCTCGGCATTGATTTTGGTTGTTCTGTTGGCTCGGTATAACTTGTACTCAAAATACAGACAAACCTCCTGTATTACGGGCTGGTTGTTTTCCTGCAAGGCGGCTATTTGTATAGATGTTATTAGATTTTCCTTGGCATCTGTACGAAGGTCTCCAATAGGCAATTGTGAACCTGTAAAAATTACAGGTTTACAGAGATTTTCAAGCATAAAACTCAAAGCCGAAGAAGAATAACTCATTGTATCACTACCCTGAAGTACAACAAACCCGTCATATTCATCGTAATGTTTTTCGATTATAGTAGCTATAGAGGCCCAATGCTTAGGGTTCATGTTGGAAGAGTCTATTGGTTTTTTAAATGATATACTTTCAATATTACAATCCAACTGGCTTAATTCCGGAATATTACTGACTAACTTCTTAAAGTTAAAAGCTTGTAAAGTTCCCGAAGTGTAGTCTTTTATCATTCCAATTGTGCCTCCGGTATAGATAAGTAATATGCTAACTTTTTTGCTCATTCAGTAAAATTATAATTTGTTGTATGCTATTCTAACAATCTCGGTGTTTTGTCTTTATTTGCTTTAAATCCCAAACACCTCTTTTGAATTCTGCGTTGTAATATCGGCAATCAGTTTTTCATCCAATCCATAGATCTCTGAAAGTTTTTTTAGCACAAGCAGTAAGTATATACTTTCATTCCGTTTACCTCTGTAGGGCACAGGAGCCAGATAAGGACTATCTGTTTCCAAAACAATATGATTCAAGTCAATCTTTTTTAAAAAAGTATCAATTTTACCATTTTTAAAAGTCAATACTCCACCTATTCCCAGTTTCATGTTATAAGTCAATGCCTTTTTGGCTTGTTCTTCGGTACCGGTAAAGCAGTGAAAAATCCCAAAAAGATCTTCGGATTTTTCCTCTTCGAGCACTTCAAAAATTTCATTAAAGGAATCTCTGCAATGAATGACTATAGGCAAGTTATACTTTTTCGCAAGGTTAATTTGGAATTTGAATGCCTCGCGTTGTTCATTTAAAAAAGTCTTGTCCCAATAGAGATCTATACCGATCTCCCCTACAGCATAGAAATGTCTTTTTGACAACATAAGTTCAACATGTTTAAGTTCATCCTTATAATCTTCTTTAACATGAGTTGGATGTAAACCCATCATCAGAAACATATTTTTAGGGTAGCGCTTTTCAAGATCCAACATAGATTGGGTATAGGAAGCATCAATAGACGGAATAAAAAAGCGCGTAATCCCCTTGCTTATGGCATTTTGGATAACTTCATCTCTATCCTTATCAAAGGCTTCGCTGTATAAATGGGTATGGGTATCCGTTATAATCATAGAGCAAAAATAGAATTATCTTTGTCAAAAAACATATTGAATGAGTAATCTGAAAAAACTTTTAAAAAATAAAGGATATTCCAAAATTCCATTGATTCTGGGCGATACAAATCATTTAGAAGTTTCCGCTAGCATTAATGGAGTTAACGGGCGATTTATTTTAGACACTGGTGCTTCCAATACCTGTGTAGGAGTTGATAAAGCCGGTTATTTTAAGCTTATCTCGAAGGACTCAGAAGTAAAAGCTGCCGGCGCAGGCGCTACCGATATGGAAACACTGGTTTCAGCAAAAAATAAAATCGAAATTGGCGGATGGAAAAGGACAAAACAACAGATAGTGATTTTTGACCTGGTGCATGTGAATGAAGCTCTTATAGCCCATAAATCTCTGCCCGTCGATGGGATTATAGGAGCAGATATTCTAATAAAATGCAAGGCAGTAATTGACTATGCTTCCAGGAATCTATTTTTAAAAAATAAAAAATAAACTTGGTGAAATACTCCTGAAAATATATCTACAATTCCAGCGATTGTTCCGGAGAACCTTCCATTAATAATTCTACAGGATTTTCCAAAGCTTCTTTTACTTCAACCAGAAATCCTACAGATTCTTTACCATCAATAATTCTATGATCATAAGATAATGCAACGTACATTATTGGAGCAATAACAATAGCACCTTCCTTAACCACAGGTCGTTCTACAATATTGTGCATCCCCAGAATTCCACTTTGAGGCGGATTTATTATTGGAGTTGATAACATTGAACCAAATACCCCTCCATTAGAAATCGTAAAAGTACCTCCAGTCATTTCGTCTACGGTAATCTGACCCTCCCTTGCTCTTATAGCAAGACGTTTGACTTCTGCTTCAATACCTCTAAAAGTAAGATTTTCAGCATTTCTTATAACAGGTACCATAAGACCCTTTGGACCGGAAACGGCTATACTTATATCGCAAAAATCATAAGATACCATCTCTTTGCCATCAATCATGGAATTTACCGAAGGGAACATTTGTAAAGCCCTGATGACCGCCTTGGTAAAAAATGACATGAATCCAAGACTTACATCATGTTTATCTTTAAATATTTCTTTGTATTGCTTTCTCAATTCAAAAACTGCCGACATGTCTACCTCATTAAATGTAGTAAGCATAGCCGTTTCGTTTTTAGCAGCTACAAGACGTTCCGCTACTTTACGCCTTAACATAGAAAGCTTAGTCCTGTGCTCTCCTCGCTTACCACCTGTAGGGCTGCCCATCGAAGGAACAGATTTCACTGCATCTTCTTTGGTAATTCTTCCATCCTTACCAGTACCTTTTAGACTTGCGGGATCTATACCTTTCTCATCAAGTATTTTTCTGGCAGCAGGCGAAGGTACGCCCGTAGCATATGACTCTTTTACAACTTCTTCCCTAACTTTTTCTTCTTGTTTAACAGCAACTTCTGTTTTATCAACTTTTGATTCTTCCACTATTACTGCTCCGCCTTCAGGTTTTTCTGCACTTGTATCAATAAGGCATACGACTTCTCCAACGGCTACCGCATCTCCTTCTTCTGCTTTCAAGGTAATTATACCGCTCTCTTCAGCGGGCAATTCCAGGGTAGCTTTATCCGAATCTACCTCAGCAATTGCCTGGTCCTTTTCAACATAGTCTCCATCGCTGACTAACCATTCTGCTATTTCAACTTCGGTAATAGATTCACCCGGAGATGGAACTTTCATTTCTAAAATCATGCCTTAAACTTTTATAATTGTTTCTTTAATTACTATTACTTATAAAATCTTCTTTAACTGGTATATAATCCATTCTAATCTCTCCATTAACTTCAATGCGATCAAAATATAATTTGGCTCCTATTGAATCTTCCATTTCTAAATCATTTTGCAAGCTCAAATGCAAGTGAGCTTCGGTTGAATTTCCAGAGTTACCGCATTTAGCCATAATTTCTCCCTTTCTTAAGTCCTGCCCCTCTTCAACAATTATTGAATTTTTCATTAAATGCGCAAGAAGTACATACTCATCTCTGTCGGTCCTTAATACTATCGTATTACCTGTAAGTTCCTGTACATTGGTTTCTCCCGGAATATTGTCAGGAACACCATCTATAACTCTAACCACCCGGGCATCACATGGAGCAATGATATCTTCACCAAAGGCAAAATAGCTTTCATTAAGTGAAGGATCTCCCTCATAAGAGGCACCATCTTTTACCTTTATGATGTCATAGGCATATTGCTGCGCTACCTCTTTTACATGGATATTCTGTCCTTCTGTAACTCCGCCCCAATATACAAACCATTCCCCATTAAATGGTAAACTCATTAATGTTGTATTTCTTTCCAATAAAGGCATCTCCAACGGCTTTGGTTTCGAAATTAGCAACCCATTTATTTTACTCTGAGGAGATAATGTAATTGTCAAATCTGCCACAGACTTGTCAAAAAATACTCTGTAAACATGTGCGCCATCCCGAAGTGTATAAAACTGCATGGATTCAATCTCACCTGTTAAACTTTTAATAGTTTTACCAAAGTAATTTCTGGTTTGAATACTTGTATAAGTATTTTTCATCCCGGCATCGTATAAATCGTAAATACCATCGTAATCACCACTGTTAAACCGCTCAGTAAATACTGATACAAACCTTTCATAAATAGGTTGCTCAGACTGGGAGAATAAGTTAAGAGAAAAGAATATCATTAAGAGCAATACAGATCTCATCCTTTCTTATATTCACTTTTTGTAACCCGTCTTGTCATATTGTCTTTCGTTTTATCAAAGACGAAATCTATAATCTGCTGCTGTCTTAATTTAGAACGAACTGCGCTTCCTGCTGCAGGTGATGCATAAAAACGTCTTGATGCCACCCGAAACTTTTGAGCCTCACCATAATGTGTAAACATATGGCTCCAGGCTCCCATATTCCTTGGTTCTTCTTGTGCCCAAACCAAATCATTAGCCTTTTTATACTTCTTTATAATAGCAGTCATTTTTTGCTCAGGCACAGGAAATAATTGCTCAACTCGTACTAAAGCAACATCATCTCGTTTATTTGAATCTTTAAATGCCAACAAGTCGTAATAGAATTTTCCTGTGCAGAAGACAAGGCTTTTAATCTTATTAATATCAGCACTGGGGTCATCTATTACTTCCTGAAAACATCCGTCGGAAAATTCATCTACACTAGAAACAGCTTTCGGGTGACGCAATAAACTTTTAGGAGTAAATACAATTAGAGGCTTTCTGAATTTTGCTTTCATCTGTCTTCTTAGTAAATGAAACAAGTTGGCAGGAGTAGTACAATCTGTAACATACATATTGTCCCTTGCGCATAATTGAAGATACCTTTCCATTCTTGCTGACGAGTGCTCTGCACCCTGCCCTTCATATCCGTGGGGTAAAAACATTACAAGTCCATTCTGCAATTTCCATTTATCTTCTGCAGCTGAAATATACTGATCTATCATTATTTGGGCCCCATTACTAAAATCACCAAACTGGGCTTCCCAAATAGTTAAAGTATTTGGACTGGCCATGGCATATCCATAATCAAAACCTACTACACCATATTCCGATAAAAGGGAGTTATAAATCTGAAATCTTCCCTGATTATCATTCAGGTTATTTAATAACATAATCTCTTCCTCGCTTTCTTCTACCTTCATTACTGCATGGCGGTGTGAAAAAGTTCCTCTTTCTACATCCTGCCCGGACATACGAACATCAAAACCCTCTTCTAAAAGGGTGCCATATGCCAGTAATTCTCCCATTGCCCAATCCAACTTATCTGTTTCAAAGAACATTTTTTTGCGATCCCCCACTAGTTTTTCAACTTTGCGCAGAAACTTTTTATCCTTGGGTAGTTGAGTTATAACCTTTGCAATTTCAGTCAATTTTGCCTTATCATAGGAAGTGTCCACAGGATCTAACATTTCCCATTCACGGACATTTTGAAAACCACTCCACTCATCAGCCATAAATGGTGTGATAATTGTTTTATCCTCTTTTTTGGAATCTTCCAGTTCTTCCTCTAAACTTTCTTTATACTCGAGCTCTAATTGCTTAACAAAACCTTGGTCAATAATGCCCTGGGAAATTAATTTCTCGGAATATATTTCTCTCGGATTCTTATGCTTAGCTATAGCTTTATACAATTTGGGTTGTGTAAAACGGGGCTCATCTCCTTCATTATGACCATACTTTCTGTAACCCAGTAAGTCAAGAAAAACATCACTTTTAAAACGCATTCTATATTCTAATGCAAACAGTGATGCGTGAACCACAGCCTCTACATCGTCTGCATTCACATGTAAAACCGGGCTTAATGTAACTTTGCCTACATCCGTGCAATATGTGGAAGATCTACCATCTAGGTAATTCGTTGTAAATCCAATTTGATTGTTTACCACAATATGAATCGTACCATTGGTTTTATAACCGTCTAATTGTGCCATTTGTACTACTTCATAAGCTATTCCCTGACCGGCTATAGCAGCATCTCCATGAACAACAATTGGTAAAACCTTAGAAAAGTCTTCTGGATAATGGGCATCTTGTTTTGCCCTGCTAATACCTTCTACCACCGCACCTACGGTTTCCAGATGCGAAGGATTAGGCGCAATGTTCATATTAATTTTATTGCCATTATCAGCCTTGCGTTCAGAGGTCCATCCCAAATGATATTTTACATCCCCGTCAAAAATTTCCTCCTCAAAGTCCTTGCCTTCGAACTCACTAAAAATATCTTTAGCAGATTTTCCGAAAATATTAGTCAATACGTTGAGCCTTCCTCTATGGGCCATCCCCATGACAAATTGCTTAACACCCATTTCAGCTGCTCTTTCAACAACAGCATCAATTGCAGGAATAAGCGATTCATTTCCCTCAAGTGAAAATCTTTTTTGACCTACATATTTCGTGTGTAAGAATGCCTCAAAAGAAACAGCCTGATTAAGTTTTCGAAGTATGTGTTTCTTGCGGTCAGCGTCGAAATTAGGGTGATTGTCATTTACGTTCAGCCAATCCTGTATCCATTGAACACGTTCTGGCTTTCTTATATACATATATTCCACACCTATAGCATCGCAATATATGCGTTGCAAATGGTTGATTATTTGTCGTAATTCTCTCGGTCCCAACCCAATCACCTCACCGGCACTAAACACAGTACCTAAATCTCCTTGAGATAAACCAAAATTTTCTATATCTAGGGTTGGTACATATTTTCTTCTTTCTCTAACAGGATTGGTCTTGGTAAACAAATGACCTCTGCTACGGTATGCATCAATCAACTTTACCACTTGAAATTCTTTGAACAAAGTTTCAGGAATCTGTACCGATTGCCCATCAACAAAAACAGGTGAGCCATTAAAATCCGCTATGCCTACCTCATCCAGGGCACTTTCCATTCCGAAATCAAATCCTTGAAAAAAAGCTCGCCAACTGGGTTCAACGCTGTCAGGGTTTGCCAGATACCTGTCATATAATTCAGCAAAGAAAGACGTATGTGCAGTATTTAAAAAGGAATATTTATCCATAAACGCCAATTCAATCAATAATAAAAAATTAGTTCAAAAATACAATAATTAATAGTTTATGAGTTTATATAGCAGCGTATTAATTAAAAATCATGTTTATGGCCATTAAACATTTATACAGATATAAATATTTTGCACTAATAGCAGTTTTCTCCTTTGTAAGTCTGACTTCCTATTCACAGCAATTAGGGCAACAAAATGAGTTTTGGAGAAATGTGCGATATGGAGGTGCTTTAGGCCTGGGATTCGGAAGTAATAGCTTTAGTATTGCCGTTGCCCCAAGTGCTATTTATCAGGTAAGTGAAAAGTTTGGGACGGGTTTAGGATTGAATTTTGAATATTCCAAATTCGGAGATTCTGAATTCACGGCTTATGGGGGAAGCATTTTAAACTTTTTTAATCCAATACCACCTATTCAATTATCAGCCGTACTTCAACAATTAAGGGTTAGTACAAATTATAGTTCTGCTTCTCTCCTGTTGGATGAAAACTACTGGACTACCGCTCTTTTTATGGGGGTTGGATACAGTACAAGAAATGTTACTTTTGGCATCCAATACGACGTATTACATAACGATAGAAGTATTTATGCCGATCCCTGGGTGCCCTTTATCAGGGTGTTTTTTTAATTTAGTATTCCTTTTGGCAACTATTTATACTTATGTCGAAACCATACTTTTTGCCAAACTCTTTTTAGAATGAGAAAAGTATAGTGCTCACTAATGTGCAGATCACCAATATTCAGAATTTTTTTGGCGGTTGCTTCTGGCAAATCCACCACATATAGAAGATTTAAAAAATCTGAAAACTTCTCCTCAATCAGAAATTGAATATTTTTTTGCAGTAAATACTTAAGTTCATTCGGATTGCAATCAGCAGGTAGGTCCAATGTTAAATTAGCTAAACTAAAATCCTTTTGAATTTGTAACACAAGGTCTTCATATAATTGAACCGAACTTGCATACCTAATTAATTCCTCGCTTTCTTTGAATACAGGCATCATATAATGCAGAAAAGATTTTTATTGAACACTGTCAAAGGCACCTGCAGTGACTAGCAGGAGAAGCAGTTTTTTCATTTCCACAAGTGAGTTTTTAGGGATTAACTTCTTATTTTTCGTTCCCAATCCCAGGCAGATTTCATAGCCTGGTCTAAAGTAGAACCTGCTTTCCAACCTAAAACCTCATTGGCTTTTTTAGTGTCAGCATATGCCGACGTAATATCACCAGGCCTCCTTTTTACGACAGAATAATTAAGTTTCTTTCCGGAAACCCGTTCAAAACTAGCGATAACTTCAAGTACCGAGCTTCCCTCGCCTGTACCCACATTAAAGACTTCATAATTCTCCGGGTTCTCTCCATTCAAAAGGCGCTCTAAAGCTACCACGTGCGCCTTTGCCAAATCAACCACATGAATATAATCTCTAATACATGTGCCATCCGGTGTCGGATAATCATCCCCAAAAACAGAAAGTTGTTCTCTTAAACCAACCCCCGTTTGTGTAATAAATGGCACCAAATTTTGTGGAACACCAATTGGTAATTCTCCTATCTCGGAACTGGGATGTGCCCCCATGGGATTAAAATATCTTAACGAGATAGCTTGTAAATCTGAATTTACTTTACATGTATCTTGAATTATTTCCTCTCCAATTTGTTTTGTGTTACCGTAAGGCGATTCTGCCTTTTTCACAGGAGCATCCTCTGTGATGGGCATTTGGTCTGCCTGCCCGTAAACCGTGCAAGAAGAACTAAAGATAAAACTATGCTTCTTTTTTGCAATTATTTCCTTAAGCAGATATATCAGAGTACTTAAATTGTTTTCATAATACAGCAATGGCTTTTCCACACTTTC
>CBDUGN010000127.1:0-9912 GCA_965366915.1 uncultured Eudoraea sp.
AGCAGACCAGCTGCTTCTGCGATTCCTCCCGCTCCGGCAATAATGATGTTAGAGGGCTTATTCATTTCATAAATATAGCATTTTACCGGGTTTTATGCTTGCTTTGCGTTCAAAGCCTTTTAATCAGGATTTAACTCCCGGACCATGGGAGCAAAAAGTTAAAATTCCAAAAGACAAATGATAAAAGGCAAATGACAAAAGACAAAAGACAAATTCCAAATTCCAAATTCCAATTTACAAAAGGGGATGATTGTACTTTGGAATTTGAGAATTGAGAATTGAGATTTGAGATTTCAGTATTGGTGCTTGTAGTTTGCCATAATACTCCTGGATGATCTTGATACTGCTATGCCGTAGTAGCATCTACCTCTTTATTCATCACATAAATATAATAGAGCAATAAACAATTAATGCTCTGCTTTTTTCTCCGTTATGTAAATAGATTTCTAACTAAAAAGAGATGTTCGGATACTTGCTTTTTCCTTTTAGATCCTTTTGCATACATCATACACCACTATTGCTTACTATAAATAGAATTTGCTACTGTATCCCAGCTAATCTCATCAATGGAAACTTGAGTGAAGGAATATGTAACAGATTGACCTCCAATAGAATTTAGAGTTACGCTGTATGTTTCATCAGTGGAATTATCACTCGCCGAAACATCCCCGCCATTATCCAAAAGGCTTTGTAACATCTCTCTTTGACTTAGTTCAGAGTTGACTTGTATGATAATAAAGTCATTTGAAGTAAATCTCCAACCAATTTCACCTAATCCAGTATCATCCATAAGCCATTTTCCTTGTATCCAATTTGGTGGGTTAATTTGTATTTCAGATGAATTTGGGGTATCCTCAGATTTGGAGCAAGAGAAAATAAAAAGAGATAAAAAGAAAACTGCAAAAAGTTTTTTTAGTGAAAGCATGAAGTTAAGATTAAGATTCAATACTGGTGTACTAACGAAGGTGCAGTTTGGAAATTGTAATTAGTCATGGAAAATAAATTGGTGGGAATTTGTTCTTCATCTGTGCCTTATATATTCCTTCACAAACAAAATGTTAGGTTTCACAACAATTTATTCTTGTTTCAATAATGTCGTCAAAGTTTTAAAAAAAATATCCAACCTATTATGAAACATACCGTAATTAAAATATTGATTCTTGAATTCCTGGGTTAGTTCGCTGCCCTCTTGGACCATTGGGATTCGCAGAAACAGAATAAGCACCTTACAAGTAAATACATTTTATTAGCTTCAAATTTCAAAAACCACCCCAATTACTATCAAGGTTTAAGGTATACCGTAAACCTGTATCGTTTTGATTTATAAAAAATTTTTTATTTTTAAGAAGAAGCACAATCCATTTAACACCTAAGGTATAAGTTCAATCTTGAATTGATTTTCTGGGAACCCAAATCAAAAAGAGTCAACTTGACTTACAGTATTGAAGACCAACTATATCATGAATTGGAAACAATATTGGAGAGAACTGCAACGCCGCCATGTCGTTAAGGCCGGTATTGCCTATCTTGTTGTAGCCTGGCTACTCATTCAGGTCCTATCTATCCTTTTACCCGTTTTTAAGGCCCCTGACTGGATCATGCAATTGGCGGTAATTGTGCTGGCTGTTGGTTTTCCTATCTGGCTCATATTGGCCTGGATCTACGATTTTTCCTGGGGCAGCATCAAGAAAACAGAAGACGTACCCTATGATCCTGCTGTTTCCCGTAAGAAAAATGTTGGGCTCAATAGGGTAATTATTGGGGGCCTCGCCATTGCTGTTATCTTATTGGTGGTCAACACAGTGCGCCTAAGCGGCAAGGTCGACACCATGGAAGAACAGTTTCTGGCCATGGAATTTACGAACTCCCTGGCTATACTTCCCTTTCAGGACCTGAGCCCCAAACAAGACCAGCGTTACTTTTCAGATGGCCTGGCGCGAAGTATCTATGATCGTTTAGCTCAATCCAAAGACTTGAAACTCATTAGCCCCACTTCTTCTTTCCTGTACCGCAATAAAGACGTGAGCATTGAAGTGATTGCCAAGGAATTGGGAGTCCGTTATATCCTGGAGGGCAGTGTACAATTATTCAATGACCATTACCGGGCAAGTATCAATCTGGTGGATACACAGAACGGGGCCACTATTTGGTCTAAATCTTTCGATGACACCCTGGAAGATGTGCTAAGGACCTACGACGAAATAGCATATAATATTGGTGAATTTTTAAATGTGACTATCTCCAGTGCAGACGTCAGAGCGCGCAAAGTAGATCCTGAAGCTTATTTATTATTCCTCCGGGTAAATGACACCATTCGTTCGGAAGGTTACAACAAAGCAGCTGCGTTGGCTGCGGATTCACTTATTCGTGAATCAATACGAATAGATCCTACCTATTCTGCTTCTCAGGCGACCCTGAGTATGACCACTTTGCACAAAGGCCTTTATTACGGGGAATATGAATTTGAGGAGGCTGTAAATATTGGACTGAAAGCGGCTCGAAAGGCGGTTACACTCGACCCGGAGAATTACTACGGTTATAATTGGTTGTCTAACTGGCTGTGGCATGCCAAAGATGGTAAAGGTTCCACAGATACATTGCAAAAAGCTTTAGAACTAGCTCCAAATAATGCGAAAGTTTCTCATTACGCCGCATTCAATGCAGCCCGTCAAAACAGGATTCAGGATTGTTTGGATTATAGTGAGCGAGCTGTTACTCTTGATCCAAAGAATGAGGAAGCTTACGGATGGATTTTGTACTCTAATTTCATATTGGGTGATCTGGATAGGGCAGAATGGGTCTTGAATAAAGCATATGAGACGGACGATGTTTATTTGTACGGGGATGCCGGATACCTATATTATCTAAGAGGTGAATTTACGAAGGCTTTGGAATATTCAGAAAAATCGCCTATCGATCATTCCCGCCTATTTAATCAAACATTAATATATGACTCCTTAGGGGACTTTGTCAAATCAGATAGTACCCTGAATTTATTAAAAGAAGTTCCTGATGATGAAAATTTAAATCTGGATACTGCATTCTATCTAGCGGCAGTATATGCACAACGCAAGGAAAATGACCTTGCATTTGAATATCTGAAACAGGCAGAAGAGTATGTTAAGATTTCCCTTGAGTATTTCTTTACATTTCCCGAATTTAGAAATCTATACGACGACCCCCGTTGGGATGACTTTATTAACAGATTGAGCGAAGAGTTTAGCTACGATTTTCCAAAAAGAAGTTAAGCAGGCAAGAGTAAACTGCAATACTTTTGGAAGGAATTATAACACCCCCAAGTGGTCAAAGCCGGTTTAGCTAACTCGTAGCGACCTGGCCTATCCTGCAGCTGCTGTCCACTCTTTTACCTTCCTTATACGCCCAAGACAGATACTGACGGACAGGCCCACCTTCACTTCGTTTCGAAGGGCACGCTGGGTTAGATCACTTTGCTCTTGGACCAGGTTCGTTGATGCGAACAAAAAAACAAATTCCAAAAGACAAATTCCAATTTACATAAGGGGATGATTGTACTTTGAGATTTGAGAATTGGTGCTTGTAGTTTGCCATAATATTCCCGGGTGATCTTGATGCTACTATGTCCCAACAACTCACTCACAATCTGCATCGGAACATCATTATAAAGCAGTACGGTAGACGCAAAGGTTTTTCGTGCCGTATGATGGCTGATGAACTTGTTGTTGCCGACAGTATGTTCCTTTATCCAGCAAAAATGTGGAGTCTTCAAAAAGAGTAAGTAAAATTCATGCTTTCTATAGCAATGATTGTCAATATGATTATAGGAATAGCTATAATAGCAACCGTCATCCAGGTAGATTTGCTTTTACTCTGTATAAAAACATCATCTATTTCATTTGTATCTAAAAGGATTTTGACCATATTTTTATTTAGCTTTTTAAGGCCATAGAATTGCCCCTCTTCAAACACAATTTGTTCATAATGGTTTTTTTTCTGGGAGATGGTATTAATCCTGGTCCGTTTTTGTTCACTGACTGCTTGCTCCAAACTTACTGAGGCACTTTGATAAGCCACACAACTCTGAAACATCATAATTGATATAAAGAAATGGGGAATTGTTTTCAGCCATTTTTTAAGTGCTTTCATGGTAATAAGGTTTAAATCTATAAGTCAAGGTAATGAAAATGAGGGAAAAGGGAATTGTTTTTTAGATACTTATTAGCGCTTTCACGACAACTGCGATTGAACCACCAGAATACTTTTCCAGATAATTCATTACCTAGGGAAGAACAGCCAATTACTTCCTATGATCAATTTCTTTAGAGGACAGAGCGTGTATCGCAAGGGACAAATTGGTCCGGTGTGCCAATTTAGTGAATGGGCCAGCCGGCGCGGAGGAGTAATGCAAAATCGAATGTCCTGTGGACTCCCGATAATTCCTTTTCCATAGTATTACGAAGGAGAAGCTATCGGGATGAGATTTGAGAATTGGTGCTTGTAATTTGCTATTTGTCTAAATAAAGTTAGTCCCCGGCACACCAATTCTAATCTGACTATTTACCTACTTGCCCACTTAATAGGGTTCCCCTCTTTCGTTTTACTTCGGAGGACGGGCTGGGTTAGATCGCTTTGCTGTTGAACCAAGTTCGTTGATGCGAACAAAAAAACAAATTTCAAAAGACAAATTTCAAAGTGCAATCATACCATTTTGTAAATTGGAATTTGAGATTTGGTGCTTGTAATTTGCCATAATGTTCCTGGGTGATCTTAATGCCAGAACACCCTAACATTTCCCTCCAAATCGATTATTTAAGTAAATTAGCAGGAACAATCACTAACTCATGCTTCGCTTCTTCCGACAAATACGTCAACGCCTTCTCACTGAAAATAAGTTCAGCAAATACCTGCTATATGCGGTTGGGGAGATTATGCTGGTGGTTATCGGGATTTTGATTGCCCTTCAGGTAAATACCTGGAACGATTACAGACAAGAGCGAACCCTGGAATCAAAGTATCTGGCGAGAATCCATGAAGACCTAAGAATTGATTATGACTATTTCAAAAGACGCATTGATAGCGCTGAATACTATGTTTCCAGCAGCGAAGCATTCATAGAAAAACTTTATGAAAAACTGTATACACTTGATGATGTGTCTGAATTGGTAAAATTGTTTAGCAAGTTCTACAAGTCAGAAATGATGACAACCCAAAATTCTACGTTCTCGGAAATGCTTTACGCTGGTAAATTGGAATTAATTACCAATGAAGAATTGAAATTGTTGCTCCTGGAATATTACAGAAAGAATGAAGAAGTCGCTAAGCATGTTGCAGAATTCAATGCTTATTCGGTAGATGTATTAAATATAATGCATAATAAGGCTCCCAACATTTTGAATGCTAAAGAAATTATCAAGAATGGTCTGGCGTTCGAAGAGGATTATGGGTACTTGAATAATCCATCCTCCGATAAGTTCCAGGCTCTTGCATATGCCGCCGGACTTTATGGAACTAAACATGGTGTTTTTCTTGACTATTTTATGGAACTAGATTCCTTATCAGGGAACTTGATAAACCGACTTGAGGTTTTGGAGTAAAGTTTTGATTTACCTTCCTTTTTGTTTCATTAATTTAGTTCAGATCAACTTTAACAAATGCTACGTTTCTTTCGCCGTTTACGTTAACTGATTATCCTCTTTTTGGAATCTTTCTTGAAATCCTCTCCTTCCCCTCACTAATCCTTTTCTGAACAACCTTACCATAATGTTCCTGAGTGATCTTGATACTTAAATGCCCACAGCTGCATATAGGGTCGAACGCCCGTAAAAGGTCAGGCAGACATTTATAGCATTGGAGCCACCTTGCCCTGCCATAGCGGTTACGCGAAGGCGTGGATGGTGTGTTGGCAAGGCGGGGCAATGACGGGGATCATTGTCTAAGTAGGTAATTTCCTATAGGTTTATCAGATAATATTTGATAACTTTTAAAAGTATACAGAGATGAGATTACTTCATAAGATATTTCTGCTTATTCCCGTATTGTTTCTAGTACTTGGTTGTTCAAAAGAAGATGACGATCCTGAAAAGTTTATTCTATCAGTTACAGTAACCCCGGAAGATGGTGGTACGGTTACTCCCGCTAGTGGGACTTATGATAACGGAACTGTTGTAACCCTGGAAGGGATCCCTTCACAAGGGTATCTGTTCAAAGAATGGACAGGAAGTGTTCAAAGTACCGATAATCCTGTTTCTATCACCATGGATTCTGATAAGAATATTACCGGTGTTTTTGAAATCTCAGATTCAGACGAAGATGGGGTAACGGATGATTTGGATAGCTGTCCTGAAACTCCTGTTGGAGAACAAGTTGATGAAAATGGGTGTACTGATTCTCAGAAAGATACTGATGGAGATGGTGTAACTGACGATCTAGACTTATGTAGTGATACTCCCCCAGGTGAAATTGTAGATGAAAACGGATGTCCGACTCCTTCCCCAATTTATTTGGATGTGAATGGTGTTACCATTAAATGTTATGAATGGGGAGAAGTTGGAGATAAAGGTTTCTTTAACGGTGTTGTTTACACCATCGTTGATGAAACCATGTTGAGGGAGATGGTTCAAAATGAAGAAGATGTCACCCGGGTTTGTACCACTAAGGTTACCGATATGAGTGGTCTATTTACGGGGGATCTCTTTCCTGGTCAAATTTATCCATTTAATCAAGATATTAGTTCTTGGGATGTCAGTAATGTAACCAATATGAGTGCAATGTTCAAGGGTTCATCCTTTAATCAACCTATTGGAGATTGGGATGTGGGTAATGTCACTGATATGAGTGAAATGTTCCAGGGTCCGCCATCCTTTTTCCCGCCAACTGGCAATTTTAATCAACCTATTGGGAATTGGAATGTCAGTAATGTGACCAATATGGCGGGCATGTTCTCTCGTTCTCAGTTTAACCAAGCTATCGGGAATTGGGATGTAAGTAAAGTGACCGATATGAGTTCAATGTTCATGTTTTCTGATTTTAATCAAGATATTGGTTCCTGGGATGTGAGTATGGTCACTGATATGGGTAGTGTTTTTTCCAGTTCACAATTCAACCAGGACATTGGTTCCTGGAATGTAAGTAATGTAACCAACATGAGTTATATGTTTAGTGGGTCGGGTTTAGCAATTGTAACTAACCCTTTTAATCAGGATATCAGTTCCTGGGATGTGAGCAAAGTGACCAATATGAGTGGTATGTTCACTTTCTCAGATTTCAATCAGCCCATAGGAAATTGGAATGTGAGTAACGTAACAGATATGAGCGATATGTTTTCGGTTACATCATTCAACCAACCTATCGGTAATTGGGATGTAGGAAATGTGACCAATATGAATTCCATGTTTAATCAATCGCCATTTAATCAGGAAATTGGATCCTGGAATGTCAGTAATGTAACTACTATGTTTGGTATGTTTTGGGGCACATCCTTCAACCAACCTCTTGGAAATTGGGATGTGGGAAATGTTACCAATATGGAATTGATGTTCATTGGGTCTGAATTCAATCAACCCATAGGAAATTGGGAAGTAAGTAGTGTTACTAATATGAGAAATATGTTCAGTGAATGTGCAAGTTTCAATCAAGATTTAAGCGGATGGAATGTAGATAATGTCATTACATGTGAACAATTTAGTTCAATCACTCCGTCATGGGTGCTTCCTAAACCGAACTTTACAAACTGTAATCCCGATTAATCAGGAAAATCATAAGGATTTATAAGATATAACCCCTTGGATCCAAGGGGTTTTTTTTTGGGCCCACCCCTCTTACATTTCATTTCAGAAGGGCACGCCAGCCTTCGTTTCACTTCGAAGGGCACGCCCAACTTCACTGCGTTGCGGAGGACAAGGCCCTCTTACATTTCATTTCGGACGGCAAAACTGGGTTAGATCAACAACTTAATTGGCATTCGGATTGTGTGGCTTTTTACAAGAATTGTACAAGCCCTTGGACAAAAACAAGTCCTAAAAACAAGGCTAAACAAAGGTCTTCGCTTAAGAAAATAAAAACCTTAATAATTCTATGGTTTCCATCCAGGCTTCTTCATTCGCGAAACATTAACTTTAAAATTATTAATTCATTTAACAATTGGTAAAGATCTATGGTAGTATCATTGAAAAGAAAGATAGGTCTCTTTATCCGGCGAACTAAAATGATAAAGAATATTTTAAGGACTGATATAACAAGTTGGCAAATATTGATTAAAAACTGCTCACTTTAATTAAATCCATAATACTATATGAAAACCCCTAATTTGATTGAAAAAATTGGTTTAATAATAATGGTCTTTGGTTTAATATTTATGATACTTAATGATGTTTGGGAAAATAATCCGATCCCAGGCATTTTGGAGAGAAACCAACTCTTTCTATGGGGTGGACTTATGATATGGGCATTTGGAAATTTAAAAGGGAAAAATGACAAGAAGAATTAAAATTAATTCTAAAAAAAAACATTTGCCAACAACGGATATAATTCAACCCTACCTCCTATCTCGCTTATAAAAAATTCCTACTTTAGAGTTTATAAATCAACACGCTGATGATTTCTACGCCATGGGTAGCTCGCAGGCCAGAGGTAAAGGCCAACGCTTTTCGCTCGCCAACCCACTTAAACCGGGCCGAAATCATAGCCAAACCGTTACATGCCCATAAATTACCGATAAACAAATGAAAAGGAATACGTTTAAACTACATTAGAAAATGAAGAAAAATAGACGCGAGTTTTTAGGGATGAGCCTTGCATTGGGATTAACATCAGTCATAAAAGCTAGTCCGGTAAAAAAACTAATCGATTATAAATGGAATGACAAGAAATTAAAAATTCTCATTCTTGGTGGAACCAGTTTTTTAGGCCCGCATCAGATTGCCTACGCCCTGGATCGAGGACATGAAGTAACTACCTTTACAAGAGGAAAATCTGTTCCTACCGTTTATCAGGAGCTTTTTTCAAAAGTAGAACAACTTGTTGGTGATAGAGAAGATAATTTAGAAGCCCTTAAAAACAGGAAATGGGATGTTGTTATAGACAACTCAGGGCGTAAAACCAAATGGACAGAAGACACCGCAAGATTATTGAAAGATCATGTGGCATATTACATGTATACGTCTTCCATCAGTGTTTACTATCCCTATCATGGTGAGGATTTTTCGGAAGACCGTTCGGTCGTTTTAGAAGTGCCCAGGGAGGCAGAAGGAGATGAAAAATATACCTACGAATTTGGAGTGATGAAGGCAAATTCAGAATTGGCCGTTCTAACTAATTTTGGAGCTGAAAGATCTATACTGGTACGACCATCATTGATAGTTGGTCCCGGAGATCGCACGGATCGTTTTCCATATTGGTTGGCCAGACTGGAAAAAGGAGGAGATATAATCATTCCCGGAGACAGAAATGAAGTGGTGCAGTATATTGACGTGAGAGACCTGGCAGAATGGATGATAAGACTACTTGAAAATAAATTGGCGGGTACGTACAATGCTTCAGGTCCGGGTTATAGTATGACCACCAATGCTTTTGTTCATGGAATTCATGCCAGTTATAATTCTCCTGTTAATTATATTCAAATTGATGACCTCAATTTTCTCAAAGACAATAACATCATCGGAATTCAGCCATGGGTTATCCAATTACCCCAATATGCAGGTATGTCCAAATCTGATAACAGCAGGGCTATTTTAGCTGGTCTCAAATTCAGACCCCTGGCCCAAACAGTTAAGGCAACTAAAGATTGGTGGTATTCTGACACCATTACACAAGAAAGGCGGGATAATATATTAAATGGTGAGCGCTCCTTTATGAACAGAGAAAAGGACATATTAACAAAGTGGAGGGCAAAGAAAATGTAATGGAGAACAGCATTTCTATACCCATGGAATAAGG
>CBDUGN010000128.1:0-9834 GCA_965366915.1 uncultured Eudoraea sp.
AACTTATTCATAAACTGAGTGTGATGCATTACCTGGTAATTGCCACCTAGTTCCGGATATTCATTTTTAATAGTGTTAAAACAATGTGGGCAGGCGGTTACAACACTTTTTACGCCATAGGCATTCATAACTTCAATATTGGTTACTGCCTGCATTTGGAATAAAAACTCATTTCCTGCTCGTTTAGCAGGATCCCCTGAACAGCTCTCTTCTGTTCCAAGAACAGCAAAACTCACATTGGCCTTATGAAGAATTTTCACAAAAGCCTTGGTAATTTTTTTGGCCCGGTCATCAAAACTACCTGCACAACCCACCCAAAATAAAACCTCCGGTTCCTTACCCGCAGCAAAAAGCTCAGCCATTGTCGGTACTTTCAACTCCTCACTCATGATCTAGTATATTTTGCTTTTTAAGATTCATCGGCCCAATTAAGCCTGTCCATTTGATTAAAGGGCCAGGGTGCTCCATTATTTTCAATATTACCCATCATAACATTAAGTTCACTTGGCGCAGCCGATTGTTCCATGACCAGATACTGTCGCATACTGATTATTATTGATAATGGGTCAATACTTACCGGGCAAGCTTCCACACATGCGTTACAGGAAGTACAGGCCCATAATTCCTCAGGTGAAATAAAATCTCCCAATAACTGGCGACCATCGTCAATGAATTCTCCCTTATTGGCATTCAAATTATTACCAACCTCCTCTAACCTATCGCGAGTATCCATCATTATTTTCCTTGGTGATAATTTCTTTCCTGTAAGGTTTGCCGGACATTCACTGGTGCAACGCCCGCATTCTGTACAAGTATATGCATTCAACAACTGTACCTTGCTCAAGTCCATGACATCAGAGGCTCCAAATTTATCCGGAGGAGGGGCATCTTCCGCTGGTGCTGCAAATGGATCAGCATTGGGATCCATCATCAATTTCACCTCTTTGGTTACCGCTTCAAGATTAGCAAACTGACCCTGCTTAGTAAGTTTTCCATAATAGGTATTAGGAAAGGCAAGTAATATGTGCAGATGCTTAGAATAATACAAATAATTCAGAAAAGCCAATATTCCAACGATATGCATCCACCATGCTGTTCGTTCTACGAGGATCAATCCATTTACAGACATACCATCGAAAACAGATGAGATAAATTGACTAACAGGAAAAAGACCAGCCTTGGTATAATATGGTGTATCCATAAGCTGAAGCTGATAATCCGCTGCATTCATTGTGAGGAACAACACCATCAGAACCAATTCTATGTACAAAATAAGATCGGCATCCATTTTGGGCCAACCTTTCATTTCAGGCTTAATAAAGCGTTTTATCCTGATAATATTTCTTCGCAACCAAAATATAACCACAGCTAGTATTACCAGAAGAGCAAGAACTTCGAAGGAAGCAATAAGAATATCATAAATTTTACCTAGTGGTGCAAAAACTCGATGGGTGCCAAAAATACCGTCAATAATAATCTCAAGAACTTCAATGTTGATAATTATAAAACCGAGATAAACAATTACATGCAAGAAACCAGCTATTGGCCTTACTACCATTTTAGTTTGCCCTAAAGCTATGCAGGCCATATTCTTAAATCGCTGTGATTTATTATCTGTAGGCATTTCACCTCTACCCAGTCTAATATTCCTGAAAAGCTTTTTAACATTCCTGGCAAAATACCCAATACCGGCAATTAAAATAATAAGAAAAACAACATTGGGCAGGTACTGCATTTATTCTTGAGGTTTTATTGTAGCTGGATCCGCCTCCGGAACCTCATACTCTTTTTGTTTTTTACCAAAAACAGATACATTTACATAGCGCTTTGGATTTAAGCGAAAATCCTGTAAAAGTAGGTCCAATTCTTTGGAAGCTTCAGTTAAATTTTTGTATAGCTCATCATTATTTACCAATTTTCCAAGCGTACCTTCGCCACTTTCTATTTTGGCCAACATTTTATCCAAATTTCCTATCGTAGCTTCTAAATTTCTTATTGTATTAGACAGGCCAACCTGAGCAATTGAATCTGAGATTGCAGAAAAATTAGTTGTAATTGTATTAATATTTGTTATAGAACTGTCTAATTTGTTTTTATTATCTGCCAATAATGTATTAAGCGTCGCAGCACTTGATTGAAAACTTTGTACTGTAACATTGAGTCCCTGGATACTTTCGCGTAAATTCCTCTTTGTCTCTTCATCCAAAACATCATTGAAATTTATTAACAAAGAATCTGCATTGGAGACTGCGCCTTCAATTTTGGATTGTAAGGGTGCTAATTTTTGCTGTAATAAATCTGTTAAACCAGGTTTAATATTAGAAGTCAGGGTATCACCGGATTTTGCAACCGGTGCGCCATCGAAAACCGGATTTATTTGAATTCCTTTTCCACCAATTATTCCGGTATCATAAAGCTCTGCAATACTATTTTTTGAAAATTCGAAATTACTGTCAATAGAAAACGTAACAAGAAGGTTGCCGCTCCCATTATTAAAAGTAATATTATTAACGTTTCCTACATTAAATCCATTTATGGATACCTGTGTGCCAGGCTGCAGACCACCAACATGTTTATAAACAGCGTAGAAGATTTTACTATTATTAAATAAAGGAGTTGCCTTAAGAAAACTATAACCCATGACAAACAGCAAAATACCCACAATAACGATTATTCCTGTTTTAATTTCTCTGGATAGCTTCAAACGACTAGATTTAGATTACAAACAAAATTAGAAATAATTTTCAGAAGACCTCCCATTATTCAGAGACGTATTTCAAGGCCTCTGGTACAGGGATTCGTTTTCCATCTTTATAGGCCACAATAAAGGAAGTAACATAGCCTTTAGCGTCGGCATTGGCCTTATATAGTTTTGCCTGAGCATATGAATTGGTCTTTCCGTACATATATCTCACAAGGTTCTTATAGCGCTCTGTTGAGAGTGAACTCAATCCATTAAATTCTTCAGAAAGCAAAGGCAATACCCTTGAACTGGCTAATAATTGCACTTTGAACACTACTTCCGACTCTGAAACAACTACTTCTTTTTTTGCCTCTTCCTTAATAACTTCTTCTTTGGTCTCAGCGACCTTTGGGGTAATAATGGGCTCTTCAGTGATAGGTGCGGCTTTTTCTTTTGCCTCTTCCACTACTTCTTCTTCTATGGGGATTGGTTTAGCCTTTTCCTTTACCAGAGCTTCTTCAGGTTCAATCTGAGTATTAACTTTTGTTTCGGCCGCAGGTAAATCACTAGAGACCACAGCTATTGGCTCCTTAATTTCTTTTTTCACAGCTTCTTTTTGGATTTCTGTGGCTGGTGTTTCTGCAGGGCTTACAACGGCAACTGTCTCAGCAACCGGAATTTCCTCCGCTTTTTCTATTGTAGTTATTTCAGTGGAAGAAGCAGCATCTTCCAAATTAACTCTGGTGTTATTTTTATAATTAATAATAGCATCGGCAATGGCAGTGCCCATTTCTTCCTGACCTTTTTTAGAATTTAAGTATACCCCCTCTGACTTATTAGTAAGAAAACCTGTTTCTATTAAGACACTGGGCATAAAAGTTTGATGCAGAACAATAAAACCGGCTTGCTTTACCTTTCGGTCGTTGCGTCTCAAATTGTTAGAAAAATTATCCTGCATCATCTTTCCTAGCATAATGCTTTGATCCAAAAATTCTTCCTGCATTATAGTTAAGCCTATAACGGACTCGGGCGAGTTAATGTCATAAGCGGCATAACGCGATTCGTAATTATCCTCAAGATAAATCACGGAGTTTTCCTTTTTTGCAATTTCAAAATTCTGTTTGTTTGCATGTAATCCCAACACAAATGTGCCGGCACCATTAGCATCAGAAGTGTGTGAATCACAATGCACAGATACGAAAAGGTCGGCATTTGCCTTATTAGCAATTTCTCCTCTAACATAGAGGTCTACAAAAGAATCGTCCTTTCTGGTATAAATAACCTTTATGTCTGGATGGGATTCCAATTTCTTTCCAACATTCAATACAATATTCAATGCTATATTTTTTTCCATGTAGCCATTGCCCAAGTTACCCGGATCATGACCTCCATGGCCTGCATCCAGTACAACAATAAATTGATTAGCTTGCGCAACTATATCACTTTCATTATAAGAGCATAGCAAGAAAAATGTTATTGCCAGGGGAATGAAAAAAAACTTATTCAACTTCATTTGTTTAGAGTTATATTTTAGAGAAAATGAAACAATTGTAATGGTTTTAAATCTTTTCCTAATTTAAAATACTTTAAGATTTATTCCTTTTGATAATCAAAATCACAATTATCGTTTTTCGCCTGCTAAAACGATTTTAATAGCATTTACTATGGTTAAATTTATTGTAATGTGCTACAGGCAGACCAAAAAATATATGTAAGTTTGACTACCAAAAACGAAGCCTTACCGTTACAAAAATAGGATTTATCGCTTTGCTATCAAACAAACATTCTCTACTTTTCTTTTTACTGCTTATTATGGGCGTTATTAAGCTCTCTGCACAGGAAGATTTGGTAAGGCCTTTACCCATTAAAGCTGTTGGAGACTCTATCCATGCGCCTCTTATGCCTGTGCCTGCAGAATTAGATACCGTTTTGACAGATTCCATACCAACAGATTCCATTAATGGAAAAGAGGGTTTTTTAACTGATAAGATTAAATACAAGGCGAAGGATTATGTTAAATTAAGTCAGAAGGATCAAAAAATTTACCTGTACAATGAAGCTGAAATTTATTACCAGGACACAGAATTAAAAGCCGGTATAATCATTATGGATTACGTCAAAAATGAAGTATATGCAGGGCGTATGAAAGATTCATTGGGTAATTATTCGCAGGTGCCTTATTTTAAACAGGGAGAAAACGTGGTAATTCCGGATTCAATCCGATTTAATTTTGACACGCAAAAAGCCTTGATTTGGAATTCCAGAACAGAACAGCAGGCAGGTTTAGGGCAACTTGGATCTGATGCGATGAAGGTTTATGCCTCGATTACTAAAAAGGAGAACGACTCGGTTTATTTTTTAAGTGAAGGAAAACTAACCACTTCCAAAGACACTATAAATCCGGATTACTATATTAGAGTCAGGAAGGCAAAATTTGTTCCAAAGAAAAAAGTTATAGCCGGATTTAGTAATATATACATAGCTGATGTACCTACACCGATAGCATTGCCATTTGCATATTTTCCTATGACTACAGGACGAACAGCAGGAGTAATGATGCCTACATTTGGCAACGACCCGGACAGGGGTTATTTTCTGCAAAACATGGGTTATTATGTTCCTATTAATGATTATGTAGACCTTACCCTCACCGGTGACCTCTACACCAATGGCAGTTGGGGTTTCAGAGCACAATCTGTTTATTCCAAACGCTATAAGTACAGAGGCAATTTTAACTTCAGGTATGAAAATCAGGTTACCAGTCAAAAGGGATTTGATGATTACAGCCGTGGGACAATTTATAATATTCAGATTGCACATTCGCAGGATTCGAAAGCCAATCCGAATTCCAGATTGTCAGCATCTGTTAATCTTGGTAGTAGCCAGTACTATAGAAATTCATTATTACAACAAAATTTACCCAATACTCAAATCAATAACCTGTCTTCATCCATTTCATATTCCAGAACATTTCCAGCCTATCCATCTGTGAATGTAAGTTTAACAGCGACACATAATCAAAACACTAATACTGATGCAGTAGATTTAACACTTCCAACATTACAAGGCAGTCTGGAACGGATTTTTCCTTTTGCCAAAAAGGACGGGATAAAAAAAGGCGCAATACAGAATGTAAATTTTCAATATGATCTTAATGCCCGAAACAGTATTAAAACCAATTCTGATGATTTTTTAACAGCTAGAATGTTCGATGATGCCAAAGTCGGTGCCAGGCATAGAATACCAATAAGTACAAATTTTAAAGTCGCCAAGTATTTTAGCTTAAGTGTAGGTGGTAATTATGAAGATGTATGGACGTTGGAAACATATAATCAGCGCTTTGATAACGAAACACAAGAAGTTGTTACCGATACTATAAAAGGTTTTGACCGATTTAATCAATATAGTTTAAATAGTAGTTTAGGGACAACAGTATACGGTACATTTAATTTTGGTGAGGATAAAAAAATACAGGCTATCCGACATATCATGAGACCCTCCGTAAGTTATGGCTGGGCACCTTCTTTTGATCAATATTATGACGAATATATAAATGGAGTTACCGGAGACACTATTGAGTATACACGTTTTCAAAATACCCTATACGGTGCTCCCAGAAACAGTAAATCCAGTGCTTTAAGCTTCTCGCTGGCAAATACTCTCGAAGCCAAAGTACGGGATAAGGATACCACGGCATTGGAACCCAAGAAGGTTATGCTGCTTAATAGTTTTAATTTGTCTTCAGGATATAATTTCCAGGCTGATTCTCTTAATTTAAGTCCGGTGGCCTTGACTGGCGGCACAAATATTCTGAATAACAAAATGTCTATAAACTTTGGAGCCAATCTGGACCCTTATGCGATTGACAACAATGGAAGACGTATAAATACCTTTAATATTAATAACGGTGGAAGCCTGTTCAGGCTTACCTCTGCCAGGGCTAATTTAAGTTATTCCTTAAGCAGTAAAGACTTTCAACCCGCCAAAGACCGGGAGGAATACCCCACCGAAGGCGATGCTTATGTTGCGGCTAGTGGGGGTAGGACTGATGACCTTTTTGGCAAAGCAAATAATTTTGATGAAAGCAGATTTGATGACGTAGATGATAGAGATGTTGAGAATCCTATTTATCAAAATAAAATTGAATGGGACCTTAGGTTACAATATGCGGTTACTTATAGCAATAGCGCCCGACAAAATGAAATTTCTAATAATTCTCTTATGTTTTCCGGTAATATTACCCTATCGCCCGGATGGGACGTTGGGGTCTCCTCGGGTTATGATTTTGTACGGAAAGGATTTACTGTTACCCAGCTAAGGTTTAGACGCGACCTAAAAAGTTTCAAATTAAATTTTGACTGGACACCATTCGGTGATTTTGAAAGATGGTACTTCTTTATAGGCATTAAAAGCTCAATTCTAAAGGATCTAAAATGGGAAAACAGAAGTCAGCCACCTCCCAGATAACAGCAAAATTCTAAAAGACATCTTTTTTGTATTCATATACTTTCAACTCCGTTTAACAAAATAAAGCTAAAGCATGAAAAAAATAATAAAAACATCTAAAGCCCCCGCTCCTATTGGGCCATATAATCAGGCTGTTCTAAGTAATAATACCTTATATGTTTCCGGACAAATTCCACTAGATCCCATCGAGGGCAAATTAATTGAAGGTGATATAAAGAAAGAAACCCTTCAATGTATGGAAAATCTAAGGGCAATACTGGAAGCTGCTGATATGTCCTTTGAAGATGTAGTTAAGGCTACCATTTTTGTTAAGGACATGAATTCTTTTTCAGACATTAATGAAATATACGGCTCTTTTTTCAATCCGGAAACAGCTCCCGCAAGAGAGACCGTTGAAGTCTCAAATCTACCAAAATTTGTTAATGTGGAGATTTCTATGATCGCTGTCAGATAGTTTCCTTGTGGAATTCCACCAGTCCTTCAATTGGTCTTTGGCGAATAACCCCTACTATCAGATCATTCCTCTCAAGTACAGCAGTTAATTCATCCCTAAGAAAATGGGCTATACTGCCCACAAAATTAATAGGAACTTTGGTAGCCAATTCAAACTGCATGATATAATTGTTTACAAACTGCTGAAGTCCTTTGTCTATAACTCCTTTGCAATAGGGATGTTCCTTATTCTCAATCAGGAATCTGGCAAATGTAGCCAAATACGTATTCGGATTAGGTTGCTTATAAAGGTTTTCCTTAATAACATCGGCATCAAGGTCGTATTCTTTGTTAAATTTAATTCCCAGGTCTTGTGGCATTTTGTGAAAATAGTAGTCGCGAATTAATTTCCTCCCGAAAAAATTACCACTGCCGTCGTCCATAGGAATATAACCCAGAGAAGTTACTTTTTGAAACAATTGGTGACCGTCATAATAGCTGCAATTTGAACCTGTTCCCAAAATACAGACAATTCCCTGATGTCCAATTTTAGTTGTGGAATAGATAGCGGCAAAAGTATCTTCTTTAACCTCCGCCTTTGCATTTGGAAAGAAGGATTTAAAAATATTTTTAAGGAATTTTTTCATCCTGTCTGTTCCACAACCGGCGCCGTAAAAATAAAGTCGGCTAACTTTTTCTTTGTTTTTAGACAACTCAAAATTATTGGCTAGCCTGTCTTCTATTACCTCACGGGTCAAAACTTCAGGACTCAATCCCAATGTCTGGGTCATAAATAATTCTTCACCCTTATCATCTAAAGCAATCCAATCAGATTTTGTGGCCCCGCTATCAACTATTAAAATCATAAATCCGGTATTAAAAAAGAATCCTCAAATTAAGCAAAGTTTTGCTTAGTTCGAGGATTCTCACAAATAAAAATAATTAATTACAATTTAGAAATATATTCTGCAAGGTCTAACAATTTATTTGAGTAGCCTGCTTCGTTGTCATACCAGGAAATTACTTTAAAAAATTTAGAATTTAATTCAATTCCGGCACCGGCATCAAATATACTCGTGCGGGCATCTCCAATAAAATCCTGAGAGACCACGGCCTCATCCGTATATCCCAAAATACCTTTAAGTTCGCCTTCAGAAGCCGCTTTAAAAGTCTTTTTAATATCTTCATATGAAGTTTCCTTTTCCAAACGCACTGTTAAGTCCACAACAGAAACATCAGCTGTTGGTACCCTAAATGCCATACCAGTAAGTTTTCCTTCCAAAGATGGAATAACTTTGGTTACCGCTTTGGCAGCTCCTGTTGAAGCTGGTATAATATTTAGTAACGCACTTCTACCACCTCTGTAATCCTTACGTGAAGGTCCGTCAACGGTAAACTGTGTAGCCGTAGTTGCATGCACAGTAGTCATTAATGCCTCTGCTATCCCGTAATTATCATTCAACACTTTGGCCAGGGGAGCTAAACAGTTCGTCGTACAAGAAGCATTTGATACTATTTTGTCTGAAGCTTTTAGTTCTTTATGGTTTACTCCCATAACAAACATAGGGGCATCTTTTGAAGGTGCTGAGATCACTACTTTTTTAGCGCCACCGTCAATGTGGTATTGCGCAGTTTCCATAGTAGTAAATATACCTGTACATTCAGCAACGTATTCTGCTCCAACTTCATCCCATTTTAAAATTTTTGGATCCTTTTCACCAGTAATTCTGATGGTTTTACCGTTTACGACCAAATTACCATCCTTAACGGCAACAGAGCCATCAAAACGACCATGTACCGAATCGTATTCCAAAAGATATGCAAGGTGCTCTACATCTAATAAATCATTAATTGCCACAACCTCTACATTATCTCTTTTTACTGATTCTCTGAAAACTAGTCTACCAATTCGACCAAATCCGTTAATTCCAATTTTTAGTGTTGACATTTTTTATTGTTTAAGATTAAAACTATATAGTCATTATATCAGAAACCCTGATGAGTTCCTTATCAATTTTTGATTTTCCTTTTATGGCATCGCCTACCGGCGTAAATGTAATTTGGTTATCAACAATTCCTGCCATTAAATTTGTTTTACCCTCTAAAAGAGCTTCAACAGACTTTACTCCCATCCTACTCGCCAGTACCCTATCAAAACAAGAAGGGGCTCCGCCTCTTTGCATATGGCCTAGAACACAAACCCGAACATCGTATGCCGGAAGATTAGACTCTACGAATTCTTTTAGCTCATA
>CBDUGN010000129.1:0-9832 GCA_965366915.1 uncultured Eudoraea sp.
AAAATGCTATATTAATTGTGGAATGTGCACATGATGAATTTAAAAGCGGAGCGAGTCTTTATGATGCTGCCATAAAAGCAGCAAGATCGAGATTCAGACCTATTCTAATGACCGCCTTCTCTTTTATTTTAGGGGTTTTCCCTCTGGTGATAGCTTCTGGTTCTGGAGCCGAAGCCAGAAAAGTTATGGGAATGGCACTCTTGGGGGGTATGTCTTTGGCCACGCTTTTAGGTGTATTTTTCTATCCTATGCTATATATTCTTATTGGCAAACTTGCCGGATATGAGAAAAAGCGAGATAAAGAATTGGCAACCTCAACTGTAACCAAGGACTAAGATGAAAAAGATAAGAGAAATGAAAATCAAAATTTTCTTTATACTTATTGCTTTAAGTACCCTCTTTTTATTTAATGCCTGCAAGGTAGGTCCTGCTTTTAAAACTCAAAGAACAGAAATAGACTCCACGGCTGTTTACCGCTATGACAGTATTCAATTGGCCATAACAGATTCTGTACTCAATATCAGTTGGTGGGAATTATTTGATGATCCTGTTTTGGCCGATTTAATTGAAATTGGTTTAGAGAAAAATAAAGATGCCCTTATCGCCTCTTCAAGGATAGATCAGGCCATGGCCCAGTTGGGCTTTACTAAAGCAGATCTTGGTCCAAAGATTAGTTATAATTTGGGAGCCCAAAGAGGCAATGTAATAGCTGGGGCTCCAACACAAGATTTTGGGGCCAGCAATATTTTTACAGGATTTGGCACCCTGAGTTGGGAACTGGATTTTTGGGGGAAATTCAGACGAGCAAATGAAGCGGCAAAAGCAGAATTGGTAGCTACAGAATACGGGCAGCGCACGGTACAAATAGGCCTGATTTCAGCTATTGCCACCACCTATTATCAGCTACTGGACTTTAAATGGCGGGAGTATATTTCCAGAAAAACCTTAGAATTAAGACAAGCTTCATTAAACATCATCCAGGCCAGATATAATAGCGGTATTGTCGCGGAAATTGATTTAAACCAGGCGCAAATTCAAAGGGCCATTGCCGCCTCCGCTGTTCCCCTTTTCCAAAGATCCGTCGCCCAGACAGAGAATGGTTTAGGTATTTTATTGGGAAGAAGCCCGGGCCCCATTACAACAGGGGTTGAGTTAAGCGAGCAACAATTACCTCCAGATATTCCCGTAGGCCTCCCATCAATGTTGATGGAAAGACGGCCAGACATCTTAGAGGTCGAAGCTTTGTTGCATGCGCAAACAGCTCGTATTGGTGTAGCCGTGGCACAGCGGTTTCCTTCTATTAGCCTTACAGGACTGCTGGGAGTAGCAAGCGGTGACATCTCGACTTTGACTTCCAATCCGGCGGCATTTGCTATTGGGGGAAGTGTTTTAGGTCCTTTATTTGAATTCGGGAAAAACAAAAGGCGTGTAGAAATTGAACGGAAGATAACAGAACAGGTCCTTTATGAATACGAACGCACTGTTATTACAGCTTTCCAGGAAGTGGAGGATGCCCTTATTGCAATCAGCACCTTAAAAGAAGAAAGGCAGGCCAGAATAGATCATGTGACAGCAGCACAGAACGCCCAGTATTTATCGGGAGAGAGATATGACAAAGGCGTTACCAGTTTTTTGGAATTAATTGAAAGCCAAAGACAAGCCTTCGAAGCAGAATTAAGTCTGTCTGAAACCACTCAAAAACTTTTCACTTCTTATGTTAATCTTTACAAGGCACTAGGTGGCGGATGGTTATCCGAAGAAGAAATGAATGCCGCTGCAAATACTGCTCTTGAAGAATAAAAAATAAATGCCCATCCGAAAACTGAATATGCTAGATTGTCTGCCATTTCCTTCAAATGGCCAGCGATATAACACATTTCAAAACCCGGCCATGCGCCCTGGATATTTTTTTACTCCTTATAAGCTTGTCTTTTGTAGTTTGTTCCTTGGAATTTGATGGATTACAGCTGCGCTGTGATCCAGATCGTTACCACGCCTTTAAACCTGCCTGCCGTAGGTATGGTAGAAAATCATAAGGCGCATGCGTGCCATATTTGTTTTTTGAACTATTTTCTGCTCTAATAGCCGCTCTATCAAGGCCTATTAGTGTTTTAATTCACCAGAAGTAATGCTTTTTGGTGAATATACTCACCAAATTAATAAACAAGTCTTAATAAATAACTATTGGAATAATTTTCAAACCTTAAGTGAAACATTTAGTTCAGACCTAATAATGTAACTTACACACTTTTTTCGTTTTTACTTCTATCTCAGTTACGAGTAACCCAAGTTCATATGATTTTAGTTATCGGTGGTCATTTTTTTTGTATCTTCTTTTATGAATAAAATTGAACAACTTCTAACAATTCTAATTTGATTTCATTAGAATCCATTCAACACCAGCGACATTACACGTTGAATCATTCGATAAGTTCAAGTTTCTAAGAATTATTAAATTTGGGAGAGTTGATTTGCTCTTATGAAAAATTACACCTTAATTGATTCTACAGACTCTGCGGAGCAGTTTTCCAAGTCCTTGGAATTTTTGCTTCCGGGTTCTTTCGTAAAGTCAAGAGTGCTTTCAAATAATTTCAGTTCTGAGGGTCATGGCGTACTATCCAAAGGATTTTATTTAGGCAATAATAAGACTAAGAATCTGGCAGAGTTAGAGATTATCAACCTAAGATCCTGTGTCTTTTCCATCCCCTTGAAGGGGAACTATACGACTTATGTTTCGAATAAACTGTTTAATGAATGCACCCCTGACAGAGGGTGCCTATTCTTACCCGCAGATTCCATAAAATATACCACTGAAACCAGTTTAGTTGATGATGTGATCATTATAATGAGCTATGATGAGATTGAATCCCTCCTGCTAAAAAATTATAATATTAAGAGTGTTGATGTATCCAGTATTAAAATGGACAAATCAAATAGTAAGGTCAAGCTTATTTACAATCTTATTTTAAATAAAATGAGGGCTTTAAAATGCTATCCTCATCTTGGAGAATCGCTACATTTCACGTCAAGTGTAAAGGAAGTAGCAAAATTGTTTCTGACTGAAATAATTGCGGATTCTATGCAGGTTGAAATAAAACAAATAGTGTCTCCTGACATAAAACTTTTGAGGAATGTCGAGATGCTGATTGATGCAAATCCGGAAATTTATTTTAGTATTCATGAAATTGCTGAAAAAGTAAATACTACACCCCGCAATCTGCAGTTAATTTTTAAAAAACACCGGAATTACACACCCATGCAGTTTCTTAAAGAAAGAAAACTGCATAAGGCAAGATTGGCTATTCTTAACTCGAATGGTGAATCTTTGATTAAACAGATTGCTTTTAACGCCGGGTTTACAGATATGAGCAGTTTCAGCAGAGATTATAGAAATCTTTTTGGAGAATTACCATCCTTAACAGTTGAATTGACCAAAAATAATTTCTTTTGATTAGTTCTTCTTTAAACATTTTAGCATATAATCCGTTCGTTTTTTTGATACTTATTTTCGGTTTTTAAATACCTGCTTCGTTAAAAACTTGATAGCTTAGCTTTTATATTTTTAAAAATCATATTCCCATGAAGACTTTAGCAACTTTAATTCTGACTTTTTTTTGTACTATAAGTTCTCTTGCGCAGGAAAAACCGAATATCGTTCTGGTATTCCTTGACAATTTTGGTTATGGAGAGCCTGGTTTTAATGGAGGAGGTATAACCCGCGGGGCACCAACACCAAAACTAGATAAACTAGCCTCTGAAGGTTTACGCTTAACTAATTTTAATGTGGAAGTACAATGTACGCCTTCCCGGTCCGCTATAATGACGGGGCGATATGCTATCCGAAGTGGAAACGCAACCGTTCCTTTGGGAGAAGGTGTATATGGTCTGGTAAAATGGGAAATAACTATGGCCGAAATGCTCTCAGATGTAGGTTATGCTACCGGAATGTATGGTAAATGGCACCTTGGTAGAACAGAAGGCAGGTTCCCAACCGATCAGGGCTTTGATGAATGGTATGGAATTCCAAATTCTACTGATGAGTCAGCTTATACTTCTTTGGGTGGTTTTGCTGAAAGTGGGCTACCGGAAACGTATGTAATGGAAGCTAAAAAAGGGGAAACTCCTAAGAAGGTAAGGCCCTATCGCTTAGATTATCGCCCATTAATTGACCGGGACTTAACCGATAAGGCAATGGACTTTATGGAGCGACAAGCTAAGGACAAAAAACCATTTTTTGTATACCTGCCTTATACAGCTACTCACTTTCCTACCATGCCTCACCCCGATTATGATGGGAAAACCGGAAATGGTCCGTGGGCTGATTTATTAACCCAGATTGATGATTACACCGGAGAATTGCTAGCAAAAATTGATAAGTTAGGTATAGCTGAAAATACCATAATTATTTTTACTGCCGATAATGGACCTGAAGCTCTTGATTTTCAAAACACCAGCATTACTATTGAAGGTGCTATCAACGGTTCAGCTGGACCATGGAGAAGCACCTTGTTTTCAAGTTTTGAAGGTGCATTGCGTGTTCCCTTTGTTATACGCTGGCCTAATAAAGTTCAAGCTAATTCTGTGAGCGATGAAATAGTGCATGCTATGGATTTATTTCCAACATTGGCTAAAATAACAGGAGGTAGCATTCCGGAAGATCGTGTTATTGATGGCATTGAAATGTCTGATTTCTTTTTGGGAGAGAGAAAGGAATCGGGGCGTGATGGATTTATTGTTTATATGGGTAATGATATTTTTGCGGTAAAATGGAAAAATTGGAAACTTCATTTTAAAGAACAAAGTGCATGGAATGGTAAATTAGATACCTACACCATGCCAAGGGTTTACAATCTCTATACCGACCCGCAAGAGAAAAACAATGTGCTCTTCCCGCACACCTGGGTTCCTAAAGCTGCGCTTGGTCAACTAACAGAACATATAATTTCTTTAAAAAAATATCCCGGCATTAAGACAGGACAAAAAGATCCATATAAACCGGAGAATTAATACGTTAATTTAAATCCTTAGAAATGAATTCAATTAAGTTTACAATCCTTCTACTGATTGGTTTATTTACATTCAGTGTTGGATATGCCCAGGAAGAAAAAGATAATACCGGAACCAATCCCGCTAACTTCACTTACGATGCGAGATTCTATTTTGAAATGGCGGAACTACCAAATTCGAATGGGTCCTATTTAACAAATGTCCTTGAATTTCGCTGGCCGTTGGGTAGAGATGTGGCTAAAGTTGCCGGCATTGAGAATGAAGGTCTGGTTCATGATCTTGGGAAAAAATTCGGAGCCAGGATGCGTTTCCGTTACCGGGACCTGAATTTGGACACTCCCGGAGAGGGCTTATTCAATAATTCAAACGTCTCTGGAATCGGTGACATAGACGCTCGTATTTTGTGGATGGCCTATGGAAGCAAAAACCTCATCATCGTTCCGGGACTGGAAGCTACTTTTAACACCTCAAGCAATGACGCACTTGGATTTGGGTCCAATGTGCTTGCTCCCACATTATTCTTTGTTTTCCCCGGCTTATTAGGAAAGGGAAGTCTATTCGCACCCGGATACCAGTATTTGTTTGATGTCGATGGAGGTGAGAATAATGAAATTAGTCGCAGTCAGATTGATTTGTACTTTGTATGGCTTCTCGGCAAAGGCTCAAATTGGCTTATCGTTGACCCCCAGGTTGTGATTGATCATAAGGGAGACGCCTACCCCACCTTAATAGAACTGGAATGGGGTTATATGATAAAGCCCTTACCTGGTGCCAGTGTTTATGTCAGGCCGGGTGTTGGGATCGGAGGTGACAGACCATATGACTGGAACTTCGAGGGTGGACTTAAGTTCGTTTGGAGATAAAACTTTGAACAATGATGTAATATCGGACATAGAATCTTTAACTAAAGCAATAACATTAACTTAAAAATCTTTTAAATGAAAACTTCAATAATTGTCTTATTGACAGCAGGTTTACTTCAGGTGTTAGTAGCCGGTTGTAACGATCAGTCTAATACAGCTGAAAATGTTTCAAAAGGGGAAAAGGACAAATTAGACCGAACCAATTTACCTATCCAGCCTCCGGCTATGGCTGCCATTACAGAAATGGATGCAAGGAATGCAACCAAACCTGAACGTTTTGAAGTGAAGGCGCCAGAAGGTGCCCCTAATGTGGTTGTGGTTTTAATTGATGACATTGGTTTTGGAGCAACTTCTACTTACGGCGGAGCCATAAATACACCAACGTTTGATCGTCTGGCCGATAATGGTGTCAGGTTTAATCAGTTTCATACCACCGCCCTCTGTTCACCTACAAGAGCAGCATTGCTAGCGGGACGAAATCACCACAATGTGAATGTTGGTTCGGTAATGGAGATAGCAACAGGTTTCCCTGGCAACCAGGGCATACGACCAGATAATGCAAAATACGGCGCTGAGATATTACGCCAAAATGGCTATAGTACAGCAGCCTTTGGTAAATGGCACGAAACAGCTACCTGGGAAGTTTCTGTTTCCGGTCCTTACTTCCGTTGGCCGACAAACTCCGGCTTTGATAAATTTTATGGTTTTATTGGTGGTGAAACCAACCAATGGGATCCCGTAATTTTCGACGGTGTTACTAAGGTTCATAAAAAAGATGATCCCGATTATCATTTTACCACTGACATGACAAATGAGGCAATTAAGTGGGTGAAATTCCAACAAGCCTTAACACCTGACAAACCATTTATGATCTATTATGCACCAGGTGCTGTTCATGCCCCTCACCATGCTCCTAAAGAATGGATAGATAAATACAATGGGAAATTTGATGATGGTTGGCAAAAACTAAGAGAAGAAACCATTGCACGACAGAAAAAATTGGGTATAATACCTCAAGATGCCGAATTAGCTCCAATACCCGAGGACATTAAAGACTGGGAATCGTTAAGTGCAAATGAGAAAAAGTTATTTGCAATTCAAATGGAAGTTTTTGCCGGTTTTGTTGAACATACTGATGTTGAAGTAGGACGGTTAGTAGATGCGATTGACGAGATAGGCGAATTAGATAACACCCTCTTTGTATACGTCATGGGAGATAATGGCTCAAGTGCTGAGGGCGGTATGCAAGGAACGTATAACGAGTTAGTTAGCCTTAATGGAATATTTGGTGCAGAAACGATTGATGGAATGTTGAAGCGCGGCGATGATTGGGGCGGACCTAATTCTTTCCCTCATATGTCTGCTGGTTGGGCTGTTGCAACCAACGCTCCTTTTTCATGGACCAAACAGGTTGCTGGTGATTTTGGAGGTACACGAAATGGCGTAGTAATACACTGGCCAAAAGGTTTCAGCGCAAAAGGAGAAATCAGAACCCAGTTTAGCCATGTAAATGATGTAGTTCCAACAATATTGGAAGCAACTAAGCTGCCAGTTCCTAAAACAATTAATGGGGTGGAGCAAAAGCCAATGGATGGTGTAAGCATGCTTTATGCCATTGAAAATGCAAATGCTACTGAGCGCCATACCACTCAATATTTTGAAATCGCAGGAAATAGAGGCATCTATCATGAGGGGTGGCTGGCACGCGTGATTCACAGACCGGCATGGAAAAATAAGCCACTCAATACGTTGCAGGAAGATGTTTGGGATCTGTACAATGTTAAAGAAGACTTTAGCCTTACCAATAACCTGGCTGCGGAATATCCTGAGAAGCTGGAAGAAATGAAAGCGTTGTTTGAAAAAGAAGCTATTGCCAATAATGTATATCCATTGGATGATCGCTTGTATGAAAGATTCAATGCTGAACTTGCCGGAAGACCTGATCTAATGGGCGACCGTAAATCACTTACCTTGTCTCATGGGATGGAAGGTATCATGGAAAATGCCTTTTTGAATGTGAAAAACAAATCAAAAACCATCGTTGCTGATGTAAACCTTAAAGGCAATGACCGAGGGATTATTCTCTGTCAAGGAGGTAAATTCGGTGGCTGGGCTGTTTACATGGATAATGGTAAACCTACCTACACGTACAATTATTTCGGTTTGGAAAGTTATACAATCAAGTCTGACACAAGATTAACAGGCCCCAAAGCCGAAATCAAGCTACAGTTTGATTATGATGGTGGTGGGACTGGTAAAGGAGGTAATGCTATACTATATGTAGATGGTAAAAAAGTTGCTGAAGGTCGTGTCGATAAAACCGAACCTGCTGTTTTCTCAGGAGATGAAACTGCAGATGTTGGAATGGATGATGCTACACAGGTAGCGAATGAAGTCTTTAAGGATTTGGAAGACTCGAGATTCACTGGTCATGTCAACAAGGTAACAATCAGTATTCCCGAATAGTCTTCAAATAGTTTGATGATCTATAGATCTATCATCAATAAGTACTAAAAGGATTATTCCATATGATTGCGAAATACACATAGAGGAGTATAATCAATACAGAATGAAAAAGAATTTTTTTCGATGGTCAGGGCTAGTACTAAAGAGTTGCGTCCTTTTCATTTTCATATCGAGCACAAATGTTATCGCCCAGCAGGCATCACCCATGCAGTCCGGTCATTACTATCCGGGACTTTTAAGTACAAGGGACATGGCTCATCCTCCCTCGGGGTTGTTCTTCTTATGGTATAACTTTGCCGTGAGTAGCAATACTTACGTTGATAGGAATGGAAAGGAATTTAAAAGCATTCCTTTGAGTGATCTGCATCCTACACTTCCGGATGTTGAAGTTGAGCCCGGTCTGAATGGTTTCGGTAGTGCCCCCGTTGTCGCTTGGGCATCGCCTCAAATCTCCTTCCTTGGCAACGCAAGATACATCGTTGGGATCGCTCCAAATTACGTTACTGCCGAGGTATCGATGGTCACAGAAAGGCCTGGAATTGTGCTGGATACCACATACACCCGGGAAATCTCCACAAGGGTTTCGGGATTTGGTGACCTGATCTTCGTACCCCTCGGATTGAGCTGGGGAGGCAGTAAAATGGACTTCACCACCACCTATAACATATATGCGCCCACAGGCCGATACGAAACAGGCGCAGATGACAATATAGGGCTGGGTTACTGGACTCACCAATTCCAGGGATTTGGATATTATTACCCTGTTGAGAACAAGTCGACTGCTTTCATGCTGGGTCTGACCTATGAAAAGAGCTCGAAGGCAAAGGATTCTGACCTTAGGCCAGGGGATCGTTTGACTTTGGAATATGGAGTCAGCCAGTTTTTATCCACAAAGTTTGAAGTCGGGATATTTGGTGGACACAACTGGCAGGTAAGTGATGACAGGGGTGAAGATGTATTTTGGGACCCAAGCTATCACGACAAAAAAAGTGTCCTCTTTTTCAACGTGAGCTATTGGCCCATTAGTGAGCGAATGATGATCAACTTCAAATATGGATTTGACTATAGGGCCCGTCAAAGATTCAAAAGCAATACTTTCGTGCTTAATTTACTATTCAACCCAAATCTTTTAACCTCAAAATGAGTATCAATCTAAAGCCCCTTATAGCAGCATTGATTAAATCTAAAATTGGTAAACTCGAATTTCCATCAGGGTATCCAACAGAAAAGACTGCCCAGATGCTGGAAGATTAGAGGTTGAACTTGTAAAATGATAACTATTAATATATTAAAAATAAAAAAGAGACCGCGCGCTTTCTTCGGCCATTGACTACATACAGAATCATCTGGAAGAAGCTATTATAATCGATCAATTATGTAGAAATGCCCATGTGAGCGAAAGGACACTTGATTATGTATTTAAGGAGAAATACCAGGTCTCGCCTATTGAGTATATCAAAGCCATAAAACTAAATGAGGTCAAAAAAGAACTTTTA
>CBDUGN010000130.1:0-9816 GCA_965366915.1 uncultured Eudoraea sp.
AATTGGGGATATCATTGAGGTAATACCTAAAACTGCGAGTAAATTAAAAATGTTTGATCCTATTAAGTTTCCTACGGAAATTGCTTTTTCTTTTTTGATTATGGCAATAATAGAAGCGGCCAGCTCAGGGATACTCGTACCTACAGAGACCACAGTTATTCCAATAACTCGTTCACTTACCTCATAAAAAGTAGCCATACCTATTGCACCTTGTACAAGCAATTCAGCGCCGCCCCAAAGTGCAGTTCCTCCCAATCCCAGGAAAAGCACTGCTTTATAAAGAGGTAGAGGCTTATCATCTTCGCGCAAATCCTCCACAACAGCTGTCTTTTGAAAACGAAGTAAAAAAATTAAAAAAAGAAAAAGAAAAAGCACCATGATCCCTCCTTCATAGGGCTGAAGAATACCATCAAAATAGATAAAACCAAAAAACAAAAGCGAGGCAGCCATCATTACCGGCCAGTCTGTGATATAAAAGGCCTTGTGAACATCAATACTACCTAATAAAATAATAATGGCCAGCACTAAACCAAGGTTGGCAATATTGGATCCCACAACATTACTAAGTGCCAAATCCGGAAAACCATCCATTGCCGCATTTATACTTACAATAAGTTCCGGTGCAGAAGTTGCAAAGGAAACTATGGTCATACCAATAATAATTCTGGATATGTTGAGTCTTAAAGAAAAGGCCACAGCCGACTTTAACAACCAGTTGCCACCTAATATCAGTAAAGACAGACCAATAATGATAAATAATATATTAGGCATCAGAAAAATTTTAACAAATATAGCAGAATTAGGTGGGGAACGGCGACAGGAATTTCATTAATATAAATACCCTTTTTTCGATAAATACAATAGCAGATAAACCTAATATAAAAGATAACATTTTGCATTATCGATTGTATAAAACTTAAAAAATAGTTAAATAACTACAAATATAGTTGTTTAACTAAATTATTAGTAATAAGTTTGATCTAAACTAGTAACATGATGCAAAAACTGACGAATAAGGAAGAGGAAATAATGAAGATCCTATGGAGATTAGAAAAGGCATTTGTGAAAGAGATCAGGGCCGAATTAAAAGGCGATAAGCCTCATTACAATACCTTATCTACCATAGTACGTAATTTGGAAGACAAAAATTACGTGGCCCATGAAGCATTTGGGAATACACACAGATATTACCCTTTAGTTACCAAAGAAGACTACCGAAAACGCTTTATCTCTAACACCATTGCAGATTATTACGACAATTCATATAAAAGTATGGTATCATTTTTTGCAAAGGAGCAAAAGATATCCATTGAAGAACTCAGGGAAATTATACAACTAATTGAAAAAGAAAAATAGATGGAAGCATTGATGATTTACCTTTTAAAAGCTTCGGGAATACTCATGCTGTTTTATTTAGTTTACCAGGTGTTTCTAAAAAAGGAAACCTTCTTCAGGGTAAATCGACATTTTTTACTCATCGGCGTAATTGCTGCCTTCGTTTGCCCTTTTATCATAATTAATACATATGTAGAAATCACTGCCATACCCATAGCTGCATCTAATTCCCTTCCTGCAAATTCTTCAATTGAAATGAGTAAGTCTTCATTCAATTGGCTGAATTTAATTTATACCCTTTATGGAATTGGGATAAGTATGCTTGGGCTTAAGTTTATATTTCAACTTCTGGCTATCCGAAAAGTGATTAGAACTAACAAATCAATCAAAATGGATAGCTACGTTTACGTGGAAACTGATAATGATCTTGCCCCTTTTTCATTTTTCAGGTATATTTTTTATAACCCGGATAAATTCAATCCCCTGGAACTCGAAGCAATTTTAAAACACGAACATGCGCATAGTACTCAAAAACACTCTATAGACCTGTTAATAGCCCATCTGGTTACTATTGTGATGTGGGCAAATCCCTTTAGCTGGCTCTACAAAAAGAATATTGAACAAAATCTCGAATATTTGGCTGACGACACCGCTATTCAAAGCGTTACATCAGACAGGGCCTATAAATACGCTTTGCTAAAAGTATCCGGAAATCAATTTTTTACACCAATCACGAATAATTTTTACAGTTCATTAATCAAAAAACGAATAGTCATGTTACACAAATCAAAATCACACAAAAGAAACTTACTTAAAATGGCACTAATCCTGCCGGCCTTAGCAGTTTTCTTATTAAGTTTTAATACAAAGACGATCTACATACCTAAGGCGGAAACAGACACCGGTGCTGCCTATACAACAGCAGATGATCAGAAAACCTTTAAGATCCTTATAAATAAGGATACCACAAATGAAGAATTGGAGGAACTTAAAAAAGATCTATCTGACAAGGGAATAGATTTCTCCTACACCGCAGTGCGCAATGAGAATAAAAAGATAATTGAACTGGAAATTGACATGCGATCCAAAAGCAAAGGCGGGAAAAAATTCAGAGGTTCCTCTTCCTTCGACAATGAAGGAAAACCCATTGATCCCATTACTATTGTATATGATGAAGATAGCAACTCCTTTTTTATGGGCGATAAGAAGTCAAAGCATAAGGTTATACATAAAGAAACTGATATTAATACCTGGGTGTACAGCGATGATGATGAGCACAAGCATATTGAAATAAAAATTGATGGGGATAAAGAAATAATTATTGTCAATGGCAAGGAAGTTTCTCGCCAGGCTTTTGAAGAAATGGAGGAAGAAGGCAAAGTCCACAGCAAACATATAAGAATAGAAAAAAAGGGTACGGCTGGTACAAATTCCAATGTTTTAATAATAAAGGATACAGATGATGAAGATGATATTGAAGTTATTAGCGCAGATAGCAGTAGCTTTTTCTTTATTGATACCGATGGTGATGATGAAAACCAACTTTTTATTATTGATGGTAAAGAAAGCAGTAAGGAAGAGGTCAAATCTTTATCTCCTGATAAGATTGAAACAATAAAAGTTTACAAAGGTGATAAGGCTGTTGAAAAGTATGGAAAAAAAGCAAAAGACGGGGTAGTAGATATTAAAACCAAAAAAGGGAATTAGGCTAATAAGTAATCCAAATTAGTTTTTTATAATATTTAAATACCGGTCACAAATAGTACCGGTATTTTTTTATTGTACGACGGTTTAGTCAAAAAAGGTGTGTTTTTACTGTAATATCCCCTTGCAATTCTAAAAATACTCAAAATACCCCCTACAATTATTACAATATGTAACTCTATTTGGTAAATAAAATTACGATTCAAAATTACCAACAAGGAGAGTGTTTTTAATTTATTATATAATCCATCTTTTTACTTACAATAGTGTATGCAATTGCATTATTTCCCGGTGATTATTTTGGTAAGACGGCAAGGATTCTCATATCTTCGAATGATAATTAATTAAAAGGAATATTTTTTAACCGTATAAAGTCTAAGTAATGATCACAATTGCCAAAATTATAATTTTTATATTGGTATCCCTGATACTGATAATAACCTAAACAGAAATAGAGCAATTTATTTAAAATGAACGCTGATGGCGTTCATTTGTGTTTTATATAAGATACTATATTTGTAATATGTTAAACATGAGAAAAACACTCTTTAAGCTTCTTGCCAGGATCAATAAACTAGTGTTACCTTCCTTTACTAAAAAGAGACTAGACCTATCTAAAGCATCTAAGTACCAATTGGCCATAATTGGCTGGCGATATTTTATTACTACCAACGCTTTGGATTAATAACTTACCAGAGATTTTACATCGTAACCTTTTAGTTTCGCTGCTCCATTTAAGCTCAACAGCTCCAGTAAGAAATTACATTGCAAAACTTTCCCCCCCAATGCTTCTACCAATTCACAAGTCGCTTTTGCAGTCCCGCCTGTTGCTAAAACATCATCATGAATAATTACATTTTCGCCGGGATTAATACTATCTTCATGCATTTCCAGCGTATCATTCCCGTATTCAAGGGCATAGGTTCTACTGATCTTATCTGAAGGCAATTTTCCCACCTTACGAACAGGAACAAAGCCAGCATTTAATTTTGCTGCAAGGATGGGTGCAAAGAAAAAACCGCGACTTTCCATTCCAACTACCTTATCTACCTTTACATCACCGATCATTTTTAACATGGCATCTGCCGCTTCCTGCAATGCCCTCGCATCTTTTAAAAGTGGCGTAATATCCTTGAAGGTGACTCCTTTCTGTGGAAAATCGTGAATATCCCGAATGTAATTTTTAAAATCCATTTATTTGATAGCTAGTAATTTTGCCCTAAATGTAAAAAGAAATATATTTGCAGCCCCGTTGGGGGAACATAATATATTCGGCCTCGTAGCATAACTGAATAATGCACTTGATTACGGCTCAAGAGATTACAGGTTTGAATCCTGTCGAGGTCACTTAAGAATGAAAAGCGCTCACAAATGTGAGCGTTTTTTTATTTGAACAAGGTAAGAGCTTGCTCTTAAACCGAAGTGAAAATAAAGAAAACATCAAATCAAAGATTTGTGTCTTTTCATTTAGACTACGTAGCTCAAAGGAAAGGCGTTAGCCAATCCTGCAATATTTTCAAAGCGGAGTTTTGTCAGGAAAGGCGTTAGCCAATCCTGCAATATTTTCAAAGCAGAGCTTTGTCAGGATCACGATCATTCCCCTGTCGGTCTAACGCATCTAAATCAAAAAAGGTGGGCTGGAAACAGCCCACCTTTTTATTTTAATTTCCTATACATTAGACATTTATACTTAAGCCAAATCAAAACGATCCAGGTTCATCACCTTGTCCCATGCGGCCACAAAATCAGTAATGAACTTCTGTTGAGAATCCGCACATCCATAAACCTCTGCAAGGGCCCTTAGCTCTGAATTAGAGCCGAAAATAAGATCTACTCGGGTACCGGTCCACTTTTGTTTTCCTGTCGCACGGTCTAAACCCTCGAATACCTCATCTGAATCTCCAACAGCTTTCCAGGTAGTGCTCATATCGAGCAGGTTAAGGAAAAAGTCATTTGTAAGCGTCTCAGGACGTTTAGTAAATACACCATGCCCGGACTGATCAAAGTTCGTACTTAGTACACGCATACCCCCTACCAATACGGTCATCTCTGGTGCAGTCAAGGTCATTAACTGTGCCTTATCTACCAAAAGTTCTTCAGCACCTACTGAGAATTTATCCTTGACGTAATTACGGAAGCCGTCTGCTAGTGGCTCAAGGGCCTCAAACGATTCTACATCGGTTTGTTCCTCTGATGCATCGGTACGACCTGGAGTAAATGGTACAGACACCTCATGGCCGGCATTTTTGGCAGCATTCTCAACAGCGGCGCAACCTCCTAAAACAATTAGGTCGGCGAGAGATACTTTTTTGTTTCCAGACTGTGCATCGTTAAATTCTTGTTGTATACGTCCAAGGGTATCCAAAACCTTCTCCAATTGCTTGGGGTTGTTTACTTTCCAATCTTTCTGCGGGGCCAAACGAATGCGTGCACCGTTAGCACCACCACGTTTGTCAGATCCACGGAAAGTTGATGCGGATGCCCAAGCTGTAGAAACCAATTCAGAAATTGATAGATCTGAGTCTAAAATATTAGCCTTTAATACTGCAATATCACTATCGCTGATCAATTCGTAATCCGCTGCAGGAACGGGATCCTGCCAAATTAATTCTTCCCCAGGCACCTCAGGTCCGAGATATCTTGCTACCGGCCCCATGTCGCGGTGTGTCAGTTTAAACCAGGCACGTGCATAGGCGTCAGCAAATTCATCGGGATTTTCATAAAAATGCCTTGAGATTTTCTCGTAAGCAGGATCCATGCGCAGGGAAAGATCGGTAGTCAGCATAAATGGGGCATGCTTCTTTTCCGGGTCATGTGCATCAGGAAACGTCCCTGCGCCCTCATTGTTTTTAGGTTTCCATTGATGGGCACCAGCGGGGCTTTTGGTCAACTCCCACTCGTAACCAAACAAGTTTTCAAAAAACTTGTTGCTCCATTTAGTAGGTGTATCTGTCCAGGCACCTTCTAAACCACTTGTAATTGTGTCAGAACCTTTACCTGAACCAAAGTTGTTCTTCCACCCAAGACTTTGCATTTCAATACCAGCACCTGCTGGTTCTGCTTCAACATACTCTGCATCACTAGCTGCACCATGGGTTTTACCAAATGTATGGCCACCTGCAATAAGAGCAACAGTCTCATAATCATTCATCGCCATACGCCCGAAGGTCTCACGAATGTCATGTGCGGCAGCCACAGGGTCAGGATTAGCATTAGGTCCTTCCGGGTTTACATAGATCAATCCCATATGCGCTGCACCAAGAGGATTTTCCAATTCTCCTTCTTCATCATATCTTTTTTTGTTTCCCAGCCATTCTGCTTCAGAGCCCCAGTAAATGTCTTCTTCCGGTTGCCAGATATCTTCGCGACCACCACCAAAACCAAACATCTTTAAACCCATACTCTCATGTGCACAGTTTCCGGCCAGGATCAACAAATCTGCCCATGAAAGTTTCTTTCCATATTTCTGTTTAATGGGCCAAAGCAGTAGTCTTGCCTTATCTAAATTGGCATTGTCTGGCCAGCTGTTCAAAGGAGCAAAACGCTGTGCTCCTGTACCTCCACCACCGCGACCATCCGCGATTCGATAGGTACCTGCAGCATGCCATGCCATACGGATAAAGAATGGTCCATAGTGCCCATAGTCTGCAGGCCACCAGTCCTGGCTATCCGTCATTAATGCATAAAGGTCTTTTTTAACAGCTTCTAAATCCAGTGATTTGAACTCTTCGGCATAATTAAAATCATCACCCATGGGATCAGATAAAGAAGAATGCTGACGGAGGATATTCAGATTCAACATATTGGGCCACCAATCACGGTTGGTTGTTCCGCCACCTGCCGCTTGATGCAATTCGCCGCTTAAAAACGGGCATTTGCTTTCACCGTTAACATCATAACTTGTTCCATGAGTACCAGATTGACTTTTGTTTTTATCCATAATATGATCGATTTTTTATTAACTTTTATTGCAAGAGTAAAAGTACCAAAATGTTTGCTCATTTAAATGGCTTTCTTATAGAAAATAACTATGAACCATTCTAAAGTGTTATATGCAGTTAAATGACTGAAAAATGGTTCATTCAAAAGGATTCACACAGAATTAAAAGGTACTTGCAAACCATAATGCACAGTCCTTTCCATTACATTTGAAGTACTATTTCAAATTCACTAATTTAGAATCAATTCAACGATCTAAAGTACCTTCTAAATATGAATCACCAAAGGGTTGCCAGCAAATTAAATTGATATTGTAAATGACTACAAAAAAAGAAATCGCTCTTAAATATTTGGATTACCTGGACAAAGCTGATACTGAGAAAATAATAAAACTATTTAATGAAAATGGAGTTGTTGACTCGCCCATTTACGGGCTTATGAAGGCCAATGAATTTTTCCATAAGTTACATAATGATACAAGCAACTCTGAACTGCACCTAAAAGGAATTTTTGAGGACAATGATTCCAATAAATTAGCGCTTTATTTTGGCTATACATGGACACTGAAAAATAAAGCAGAAGTAGAATTTGACGTTGTCGATATTATAGAATTTGATTCGTTAAATATGATTGATAAACTTAAAATAATTTATGATACTGTTGTGTCGAGAGCATTGGTAAAGCAATTATAAAAATAATTTATTGGTTAATGCACTCAAATTTTAATGTTTTACCAGCATATAAAAGCATAGCGTCCAAACCTACCAGAAGCTTCAAATCTTCAGAAGAAATAGAAACTGAAAGCATTTTATCCAAATTTATTAGTTTTCAACCGAAAATTTTTGGAGTTGGACCTTAAGGGTCTAATTTTATTGCTATGAGAAGAAAATCCAAAATTATCAACGCAGTTTTGTCCTTTGGTAGTGCTTTCCTTCTTTTTATGGCATTTATGGTAATTTTCAAGATTATTTAGAGTCAACTTTAGTCAGATTAATCTGATTTGTATCTTTGTTATACCATTCCACTCCAAATCCATCATAATTTAATATTATGAACTTAAAACCTGAAAGATGCACAAAACCACAAAAATTTTAGTCATTGTATTGGTCGTAGTCATCATGGGCTTTGGTATTGGGATATACCTCCAGGACTTAAAACACAAGGAAAGTACCGCAGCGGCCTGGGAAGCCAACCGGTTTAACGTTGCGAAATTCCACAAGATACTAAAGTATAATTCGAATATGAATACAGCCAATTGGGCAATAATGAAAGATAGTATTTCACAGCAATTAGACTCTTTGGTAATACTAAGGTTCAGAAAGGAAATGGACAGCCTTAACGCCCTGAAGAATCAAAACCCAAAATGAACAGGTAAATTCTTAAGCAAAAAAGAAGTAACATCAGGCGTAGATTTCCTGAATTTCCTGCTTGTACTTCTCCCTAATCACACGTCTTTTTAACTTCAAAGTTGGCGTAAGTTCAGCTACAGAATCATCTTCGTGTATGGGTAACCATACGGCTGGGACCAGGCGGAATTTCTTTATTTGCTCAATATGACTGAATTCCGGATTATAACTATCAATCACTTTTTGATATTTTGCTTTAATCCTATCCTGCTTCACCATGTCCTCCAGGTTGGTCCATTCAATATTCTTATGCATGCACCAGTTTTTTAATCCTTCCTCTGACGGAACAATGAGTGCAGAGACAAATTTTTGCTTATCCCCAATAACCATGATCTGATCAATGACAAAATTTTCCTTAATCCTGTTTTCGATTGGTGCGGGTGCTACATATTTCCCTCCTGAAGTTTTTAATAATTCCTTCTTCCTGTCAGTTATTTTTAAAAATTCCTTGCCATTCGGGCCTTTGATCAATTTTCCAATATCTCCGGTGCAAAACCATTTTCTGCCATCAATTTCTTTAAATACCTGAGCATTTATCTCAGGTTTCTTATAATAGCCCGACATAACATTGGGCCCAATGGCTAGTATTTCACCTTCGTCATCATTGTATTCCCCTGAAGACCTGTCTATATATAATTCCACCCCGTTGATAGCATAACCTACAGTGCCTATTACAGATCCTCTGGGTTCTAATCCATTAACTGTTAAGGTAGGAGAGGTTTCTGTTAACCCATATGCCTCCCTTATATTAATGCCTGCAGCGCAAAAAACACGAATTATCTTCAAGGGGCAAGGAGCTGAGCCCGTAATAATCAGACGTACATTTCCCCCCAGGGCTTCACGCCATTTGCTAAAAATTAATTTATCAGCTATCCGCCATTTTATTTTACTTATAGGAGATAACTCCTCATCCAATTCAAAATCATCTGTTAGCCGTAGTGCCCAGAAGAATAGCCCCTTTTTTATTCCTTTCAATGCAAGACCCTTATTGTAGATCGCTTCATATACTTTTTCCAGAAGTCTTGGCACGGTCGTAAAAACCACCGGTTTCACCGATGCCAGATCACCGTCCGATCCGCTCAGGTTATCCGTTCCACAAAAATATATGCTGGCGGCCTTATTGAACCAGGCGAAAGAAACAGCCCTTTCATAAATGTGGCATAACGGCAGAAAACTCAGCACCTTTTCACCGGGATCAATTGGTGCTATTGGTGCAGTTTCAAGTATAGCATGCATGATATTATTATTTGTTAGCATGACCCCTTTAGGATTACCGGTTGTTCCCGACGTATAAATTATAGTAATCAGATCTTCCCCGGTTAATCGCCCCTTTATTTCCTCAACCTTGCTTAATCCTTCACTGTCCAAAATTTCTTCCCAATAGGGTCTTCCTTCAGTTTTGTCAAAAGTGTATATATTTTCTAAACTCGGA
>CBDUGN010000131.1:0-9795 GCA_965366915.1 uncultured Eudoraea sp.
AAACAAATGTTGCTGTATTTAGTTCTATTGTGCATCTTGGCAGCAATCCCGCATTACTTGGATTTATTTTAAGACCAACTGGCGAAATTCCGAGGCATACATATAGTAATATTAAGGAGAATGGATATTATACCATAAATCATGTGCACCCTGCCTTTACTGATAAAGCACATTACACCTCGGCTAAATTTAATAAAGAAATATCAGAGTTTGATCGTTGCGGTTTAACGGAAGAATATATAGCTGATTTTAAAGCACCTTTTGTTCATGAAAGTCAATTTAAAATGGGAATGAAGTTTAAAGAAGCCATGAATATTAAACTGAATGGAACTATTCTTGTCATAGGTGAAATAGAACACCTTATTATTCCAGAAAAAGCATTTGTAAATAATGATATTGATCTTGAAAAAACCAGTAGCGTTGGCATTTCAGGTTTAAACAGCTATTATGAATTAAAAAAAATAGCTCACTATCCCTATGCAAGAGTTGCTGAAACTCCTAATTTTTAGTAATGAAAAAACAACACCTTCCTCAAAAAATATGCGCTAACTGCAAGCGTTCGTTTGCATGGCGCAAAAAATGGGAAAGGTGTTGGGATGATGTAATCTATTGTAGCCAGCGATGCAGGAATAACAAATGAAAAAAGTCTACATAATTGTTGCCAAATAACCATATTAGAATCATGACCTCATTTTTATATTGCGGCTACTGTGAACATGGTTCAAGAGTAACTATGCTTTTAACAGTATTCATATCCTAAACAAAAAAATACCTTTTTATATGGCTAGTATGAAACATGATTTACCTCCTGTTAACCTGAAAGGGTTTGCCCCTAATCCAGTAACTTCTGCTAATGCAATATATTGGACGCAGCATATAGTTCTATGGAGGTCCATAAAAAAATCAGCACCCAAAGAATAGTCCTTAACCAATTCTTTCGTACTAGTTGCCTTAAGAGATAGGTTGTTGCCTTACCCATTGAAATAGCATTGTGCATTGGAACGAAAATCAAAAATGTCATAAGAAACAATAATACAATACTTGATAAACTTGCAATAGTGTATAGGGATTGGACCAATAAGATCATAACTATAGACAAAATCAATTGTGCCATCATCAAGGGAAAAACAATGTAAAAAATCTTAGAGGTATATTCGGCATGCCATTTCACCAATGCATGCTTTTCATAAAACTTGAAACTTGGGTATATTATCAACTGAACCATAAAGATTAAAATAACCAATCCAAAGTCTACAAGCCAACGAAAATGCAATATCCCCATAAAGATTTCATTTTAAAGCAATCGAATAAACAGAGGGAATTTCGATTGATTTTTTATTGTTTTAAACAAAATTAATAACCTGTTAAAGTTAAGCCAATTCTTCTACTTTATTCGCCACCCAAATAGATCAATTTTATCTTTATTTAAGTAGTGCTTATTTAATTTAAACAAAATAATATGGACTTATTTTTAAAAGCAGCAGAGTTTGAGAAAAGACCCATGAGCCATATGTCTACCAGCGATAGGGTAAAAGCTTCAAGAGAGGCCAAAGAACTTGTGCTTTCCTTAAATGAAATTTATAAAAAAACAAAGGACATAAAATTGATGGATGCTATGAAAAAAATCACCCTCAAAAAGAAAAAAATTGACAAGCGGCTAAAAGGAACACCTTTAGTCTGATTGCAAAAAAATGGCATTGCCTTCAATAAAGGGATTGTTCCCCGTAAAGCAGAAGAAAGCTATAATCTATAATTTGGTTTAGTTTGTTAATAAATGGTACGACCATCTCTTAAAACCGCTCCTTTTTCATTATGAAAGCAACTCAAGAAAATATATTCGGTAAACAGCTAATTGCTTGTTGCATTGACCCGCTTACGGGTTATTTAAGGGACGGATATTGCAAGAATACTGCCCAGGACACGGGCACACATATATTGTGCGCACGCATGACAGAAAACTTTTTGAGTTACACAAAGTCCAGAGGTAACGACCTTACCACTCCAATTCCACATTGGAATTTTCCCGGTTTGAAACCAGGTGATTTTTGGTGTCTTTGTATCTCTAGATGGTTACAGGCCGAAAAAGCAGGTAATGCTCCACCTTTAAAGCTGGAAGCATGTCATATAAGCGCTTTAAAGTATATGACCATTGAAGTATTAAAAAAATATGAGTATAAGGAATCCTTATGACTAATCCCTCTTCCTACCTTGGCCAGGGTAAAAAACTTCAACCAACCCTTTATAATCATTAAATAGTTGCCTGTGAGGGTGCCGTTCAAATTATCCTAATTACATCTTATCAGCTTACTGAGAAACGAAACAACTCCGTCCTTTCGTGCATTGCATGGGTGATACCAAACCATTATCCGGGCCCACTGCCCCGGCAGAATTGATGCACCAGCAAATAGTGTTGGCATCATCCAATAAGTACCAGGGATTATCCCCACCTTCCATCATACCGTAAGGGTTTCTGGCGCGAAGGAATTTGCAAATGCTCATATTGCTTGGTTTACTATTGTCCATACTAAGAAATTTCTAAAATTGCTTGCTTAATTGTAATTATAAATAAAGGGACTTTGTATCCGTTTTTTGCCAAAGGACGCGCCTTTGACATTGCTGCTTCTGCCGCTGCCAATGCATTTTCGCCATTAATGGTCTTCTTTTCAATTGCCTGCTGGGCCTCCATAGACCGATAAGGTACTGGAGCCGCCGCACCTAATACAATACTCGCTGAACGACAAGTGTCCCCTGATACCTCAAGAACTACTGCTACATCTCCCAGAGACCAATCATACGATTCACGGGCTACCTGTTTAATATAAGCGCTTTTGGTGTCTTTAGAAGGTGATGGAATAGTAATTTCCGTTATAATTTCCTTGGCCTGAAGGACGTTTTCCATAGCAATATCCTTTCCTGCTGTAACAAAGAAATCGTCCATGTGCACTTCTTTCTTTTCCCCTTCTTCATTGACAATTACGACGCTAGCGTTAAAAGCCATAAGCGCAGTCGCGATAGAGGAGGCATGAACACTAACACAAGATCCATTATCGATAATAGCGTGATTTTCATTTTCCCCTGTTTCAGAGTGGCGTGCAAAACAACGATCACCTCCTTTGCGAAAGCAATCATGATCAGCAGAACGAAAATACCAGCAGCGGTTACGCTGTGCTATATTGCCTCCCAAGGTGGACATATTTCTCAATTGTGGGGTTGCAGCATGGTTAACCGCCTGATGGAGTGCCATGTAGTGCGTTTTTATATCCGGATTGGAAGCTATTTCGGCCAGGGTAACATTAGATCCTATGCTCAGCCCCTTTTTAGGGTCATAACCAATTTTATCAAGACCGGGAATGTTCCGGATATTAATAATTTTTTGAGGTTTAAGCAAACCTTCCTTTACCAGGTCAAACACATCAACTCCACCGGATTTGAATACCGATGCTTTATCCGAATGCTCATATAGCTGTTCAGATACAGTTGAATTCACCTGTTGAAGAGCATCTTCAACAGATTTGGCTTCGTACCAACTAAATTTGTTCATGTCTTTGTATTTAAGAGACTTTATTTAATGCTTTAAGAATACTTGAAGGAGTAATGGGTATTTCATAAATCCTCACTCCAATCGCGTTATAAACGGCATTGGCAATTGCAGCAGCCGTTGCTATATTCGCGGGTTCTCCAATGCCATATGCATCCGTTGAGGAACGTGCCGCATATTCTTCTACAATAACGGTTTCTATTTCCGGGATTTCCATAGAAAATGGCACCTTGTATTGATCCACATTGGCATTCATCATATGACCAGTTCCATTGTCCATAACTCTATTTTCATATAGAGCGTAGGATACCCCCTGGATAACTCCACCATTGATTTGACTTTCCAATTGACCTATATTAAGCGGTCTACCGCAGCTATGCGCAGCTACTATCTTATCTACCTTAACAAATCCTGTATCGGTATTGACACTGACCTCTGCAAACTGCACGGACCCCAAATCACCATAGGCCAAACCCCATGGTTGTTGAAAGCCGCCATAATCATCAGAGCGGCTGGCCATTTTGCTGATTTGGCTTGTACGCATTAATTGGGTTGCCTCTTTGAATGACATTTTCAGACTGGCATCCCCTTTACTGCCTACCTCACCGTTATCAATAAACAATTCTGAAGAATCGGTTTCCCATTTATTGGCAACCAGTTTCAAAAGTGCTTTTTTAGCTTCGTAAGCAGCATTACGGGTCGGAGGGGTAATGGATCCGCTAACTACGCTTCCGCCAGAACCCGGACCAACAGGGAAAAAAGTATCGCCAATATTGACCGTAATAGCTGTAACCGGAAGGCCTAATTCCTCTGCAACTACCTGTGCAAGAATGGTTTTAGTCCCCGTACCTATATCCTGGACACTAGATCGTATCTCAACCCCGCCACCGTTATGGATTTTTACTTCAACGGAAGAATCAAGAGTCACAAATCGCGGCCATGTAGATTGGCCTACACCGAGCCCCTTCTTTATTGTCCCTTTACCACTACCCGCAGGTTGACGACGAGACCAGTCGAATAGTTTTGCTCCACGTTGGCGCTCTACTTTTCTCACTTCGCTTTTATCAATTATGTCTCTGTATTTCAATGGGTCTATTTCCAGCTTTTCCGCCAATTCGTCAATAGCCTGCTCGAGCCCAAAAGCACCCTGAACATTCCCCGGTGCACGCCAGGCAGCTCCTGGTCCAGCATTGGTCAATACATCATATTGTTCGGTCGCAAAATTTGGACAGGGATACAAGATTTGGGCAATCCGGCCTACACCAGCGCCCAGGTTTACACCTGCTGTCCCATGGGAACGTTGCTGTATGGCAGTCAAAGCACCATCTTTCCTGGCTCCTATTTTCAGAGATTGAATAGAATTTGGACGGTTTCCTTCAGCAATATGCTCTTCTTGTCTGTCTAACATCAGCCAGACTGGTCTTCCCGTTTTTTTGGCAAGATTTGCAGCCATGGGTCCAAAGCTTCCGGCGCTGTGTTTTGCGCCAAATCCTCCTCCCATAAAATCACAGAATACCCTTACTTTACTTTTTGGCAAATTAAAGACACTCGCCATTTCATTTCTAACAGCATTGGTATTTTGCGTAGATGCATAAACCATCATTTGGTCAGAATTCCAGTCGACCACCACGCCGTGGGTCTCCAATGGCATGTGCGTATGCACCTGTGTGCGATAGGTTCTTTCTACTACAACATCCGCTTCTTTGAAACCTGCTTTCAAATCACCTCTGGGCCCACCAAAAAAACTACTGGTAGACGGCCCTCTAACATTACCTTCCCCTTTGCTCCCGTCATGGGTTTCACCTACATCTCCACCATCTTCCTGTTGTGTAATTGGTACATCAAATACAATGGGTGCATTGAGTTCCATGGCAGCTTCTATATCTATGACGAAGGGTTTTTCCTCATAATTCACCTTAATCAATGCGATGGCATCTTTGGCTATCTCCAGGCTTTCGGCGGCCACGCCTCCAAGAGGTTGCCCCGCATATTTTACCATCGGATATTTACCATTATTATTTTCTTCCCCCTCTTTCTGGGCATTCTCTATAAGGTGAATCGCATGTACTCCTGGAAGGCTTTCTGCTTTGGAAATATCGATTGATGTGATAACGGCATGTGGTACATTAGAACGCAACATTTTTGCATAGAGCATCCCCGGCAATTTAATGTCAGAGGTATATTTTGCTTTACCTGTCACTTTTTCGAGGGCATCGATTCTTGTTACCCTTTTTCCAATTACTTTTAATTCATCGTTAACCGGCCATACTGGTGGTTCTTCAATAGGTATTTCCCTTTCTATTTCGCTTAAATTATGCCCTGGAATACCGTATGGGAATTTTTCTTTTCTAGTATCCATGTTAAATTGTTTTTTTTGCTGCTGCCAAAGTAGCCTTAAAGACATGAGGGTAAGTACCACAACGACAAAGGTTGCCTCGTGTGGCATTTTTTACATCTTCCAAATCAGGATTTGCGTTGTTTTCTACCAGATGCACACAAGACATTACCATCCCCGGTGTACAGTAGCCACACTGGGAAGCATCATGCTCAATGAACGCTTGTTGCACAGGATGCAATTCACCATTTTTAGCAATACCTTCAATGGTGGTGACTTCCTTCTCGCCAACATCAAAAGCTGACATCATACAGGAATTCACAGGTTTCCCATCCAAATAAACGGTGCATGCTGAACAGGAGCCCCGATCACAAACCACTTTTGTTCCTGTAAGTTCCAAATGGTCTCTTAAAGCTGAAGCCAATGTTGTTCTCGGTTCCACACTTAATGACTTCATAATACCATTTACCTTCATTTTTATGGTAATGGCTTCAGGTCCAAATTCTTTGCCAGCAACATGCTGTTCCTTATAATCAAACGCAAGGGCATTTGAAGTTAAAAAGACACTGCCTGCTGTAGATAATCCGGCACCTCTGATAAAGCTCCGTCTTGTTATACCTTTTGTCGGTTTAGATTCCGACCCTTGGTTTTTATCTTCCATAGAACTACAAATGAATTTATTAAACTTTCAATCTAATTATGCCAAAGAAAGTTACGACAATATTCATTTAGAAAGAATAAAAATAAGTTATGTGCCCTAACAGGATTTAGTAGAAAAATGATGGGGGAAATGCAGGACCTCAAAAAAGAGAAAGAGCTAAAATCTTCAGTTAAATATTTGCAGATTTTATAAATTACCTTGCTGCAACCTTTGAAATATTTGTAAATAGTTACTATCATTAGGACTGATCTGAAGCAAAATTCTACAAGTATTAATGGCATCATTTAGCCGATTCAAATTAATTTCACTAAGGAGTTTTACATATAACAATCGTTCATTATTGGAAAAAGAATTTAATGCCTTCTTCAACACAGTTAAGGCTTCATTATTTTTATTTAACTGTTGGAGCATTAGTGCATAATTATAAAAGGCGCTTTCATTTGGAGGTTCTTTGTTACAGGCCGTTTCTAAATATTCCAATGCCTTGTCCTTTCTGTTTGTTTCATAGTATAGCAACCCAAGCATATAGTAGGTGTAACTATAATCAGGTTCTTGCTCAATAATTTTTTGATAGATGCCCTCACTCTTATCCACTAACCCCTGCTGATAATAAATCAAAGCCAGATTCATACGAGACATATTGAAGTAGTTGTCTTCCTTAACCGCTTTTTCGTAATACTCCAGTGCCTTGTTGATATCTCCAATACTTTGGTAATAAACGCCCAACTGGTGTAAACCGGCAGGTAAATCTGAATTCACTTCCAATTCTGTGATATATTCCTTATTCGCGGTTTTAAATTCTTCCAATTGCTCTGCCTCACTTTTACCGACTACATTAAAATAATGCGCAGCGGATATACGCACTGCGCGTACAGAATCTTTTAACATAGGAGTAATATATGATGATAACTCCGGTTGTCTTATCTCCTCTAATGCACGTACTGTTTGGTTTCTAACGAAAATTGATGAATCATTTAAATACCTGGTTAAATCCAGCATTTCTTCATATGAAATTGGAGTGTTTACATAAAGTCCAATAGCTGTGGCCCTCGCTATCTCGGGATATCTTTTATCTGAAAAAACCTTCTTGAATTCCTGAGGGTCGTCAAAATATCCTTTTAGTAAATGATCTGAAAAATGATCCGCCCGCTCGGGTCCATATTTGTCAACTATGAATTCACTGGCCCATTCAGCCGACTTATCTGTATGGCATTTATTACATGCATTTGGGGTGTTATATTTTGCAGATTGATCGGGCCTGGGGATTCTAAAACTATGATCTCTTCTGTAATCATTAACCATATACAATTTACCATCCATATGACAATTTATACAAAGGGAGGCTTCTGTATTCATTTTATGGTAATGGTGTTCGGGACTATTGTATTTATCGGGAACATGGCAAGTTAAACACAGGTCGTTGCCTTCTTTTTTTAATTTAAGGGAATGTACGTCATGACAATCTTTACAGGATACCCCAAGCCCGTACATTTTGCTTTGAATAAAGGAAGTATACACATAAACTTCGTCTCGTATCTGTCCATCCAATTCATATAAAGGATCTTCCAACATTCTTGGAAAGTAATGATCCATGAAATCGCCGGTATAATCAAAATACGGAGTCAAGTTTGTCCTTCTGGAATGACACCTGGCACATTTGTCTACAAGCTCCTTAGGAGGGACTGAACTGCCCATGTACATTTCAGGCGGGAGCACGCCATTAGCTTCATTTTCTTCCTGCTCTTTAAAATAAGAGGCATGTGTACTTGAAGGACCATGGCAAGCTTCACAGGCAACATTTATTTCGCTGAACGTGGTGTTGAAGACTCCCTTAGTCTCATCATAGTTTTTTTGAAGGTTGGTAGAATGGCAATCCGCGCACATGGTGTTCCAGCGCTGGCTGCCCCCTGTCCAATTAATCCACTCATCATGTTTAATGTCCAGATCTGGTTGCAGATGAAACCATTTTTCTTCCAGCGTATCCCATGCGGTTAACAGACAATTGTATTCTCCATTAGGAAACTGCACAATATATTGCTGTAAAGGGGTATACCCGAAGGTATAGATGATCTTGTAATCCGTGTATGTACCGTCTTCTCCTTGTGTATTCACATAGTAATCCGTTCCCTTTCTAAAAAAAGAACTTTTAACCCCTTTATACGTAAATGTAGTATTGTTAAAGTCCGCGAGAATAGTAGTAGAATCTGCAATTTTCATGGCCTGGTCATGATGGGAATTCTGCCATAAATCATATTCCTCCTGGTGACATTCAATGCAGGATGCCGAGCCAACAAATGTTGCATTGTGGACTTTATCTTCGACGCTTACATATCCCTTCTTTTCAATACCATTACATGCAGCTAAAAATAAAGCTAAAAGTATACCGGGAACGCAGAAAGAAATTGAATGCCTATTTTTAATGAGTGTAAAACAGTTAATCATGTGGGCCTGTGATCATGTGGTTTTTATCGATGACAAATAATGAGGAAATTTAAGCAATTCTTTGAAATAATGAACCCTGTATTAAATGTTCATCCTTAGCTGACAAATAAATAGTATTTTCGTTTAATCTCTTAAAGTTGTTTTTTATGTACCGTACACCTCAGTATGCCTCAAAATATCTCAGGTCAGTATCAGTAAATAAAATTATATCCCTATTCCTCTTTATTGCAGTTGTTCTAGGGCCTCTCCATCTAACCTATAGTCAGGATGCTAAAGAGATAAGCAATACAGAACAAGAAACAGAGGAGCAGGTCATTCCGGTGCCTGAGATTTCAGAAATAATTCCTTTAGCAGCAGACATTGAAGTAAGGTTGCTACGTACTCAAAAGATATTGTCCGATACCCTAAATAATAGTGTTTTCGTTAGCTCACTAAAATCAATCAATGAAGAATTAGATACCCTGCAAATAACTCTAAACGAGCTGAAGACTTCGGGTACACCAAGTTTTAATACCATTAAAACATTTAACCTTGAGCTTCAGGCAGTCGTTCAAAATTTTAAAGATACCAATACCCCTCTGACAGAGGAGATTACAAAAATTGAGGATCAAAGAAAAATGTGGCTGAATGAGCAGGAAAACTGGTTATTATGGGAGGATTCCCTAGTAACTAAAAACACCCCACAACAAATTAAAACTACTTTTAAAAAATCAAATGCAGCTATTAATACTGCGCTTAAAAGTCTGGTTCCCAAATTAGATCAATTATTAATACTTCAGGAAAGCAGTTATAAAATTCAACCGAAAATTGAGATTCTGC
>CBDUGN010000132.1:0-9743 GCA_965366915.1 uncultured Eudoraea sp.
AAGAACGAACAGATGATGGACATGGGGACAAAGCCAGTTTTGGCTATGCCAATGAGATGATTAGTACTCTTGATATGTTGGAAAAGCTGAAAAAGAATGAAGATCACAAGATAGATGAAACCACTTATGTCCGTGCACGACTATTTGATATGTTAATAGGAGATTGGGATCGTCATCAGGATCAATGGCGCTGGGCAATTTTTAAAGAAGATGGAGTGACTACTTATAAACCCGTTCCAAGAGACAGGGATCAGGCATTTTCAATTATGAATGATGGTTTTATGCTGGGACTGGCTACTTCACTGGCAGCCCCTGCGCGAGTCTTAAATTCATACGAAGAAGATATCAAAGATGTGCAATGGAGCAATTTAAATCCATATGTCCTGGATGTTGCCGTTATACAAGAATCAGACAAGGCAGTTTGGGATGAACAGGCGGCTTATGTAGCTTCACATATTACTGATGAGGTCATAGACGCAGCATTTGAAAAGTTGCCTGAAGAAGTGAAGGATGAGAATATGGAGGATATAAAGCGCAAGTTAAAAGGAAGGCGTTCGAATTTGCGAAAAATTTCCGATGCGTATTTTAAAGTTGTAAATAAACATGCCGTGGTACGAGGCACGGATAAGGATGATTGGTTTGAGATTGAAAGAATGCCCGGGGGCCAAACCAAAGTTACCGGCTATAGGATAAAGAGAGGTGAAAAAGGCCCTGTGTTTCATGAAAAAATATATGAAGCGGGAAGCACCAAGGAAATTTGGGTGTATGGTCTGGACGATGATGATTATTTTCACGTTGTCGGTGAGGGAGATCATCCCATAAAAGTCCGTATGATTGGCGGTTCTAATAATGATAGTTATGAGGTCTTAAATGGAAAAAAGACCCATGTCTATGATTTTAAAAGTAAACCCAATACGCTGATAACCAAAAAGGGCAAACAGCATATCAGAGATGATTATGAGAATAATAATTATGACTATAGGAAACCAAAATATAACGTTAACGCAGTACTCCCATTAATAGGAGTTAACCCGGACGATGGTTTAAAGATAGGGGTAATTGCAGGGCATACTAGCTATGGCTTTGAGCGAAACCCATTTACCTCCACCAACAGGATAGCAGCTGCCCTATATACATCTACGGGTGGATTTGATGTGCGATATCATGGAGAATTCGCTCATGTGGTGGGTAAATGGAATCTGGCCATCAATGGTGTGCTAACCAGCCCGAATTACAGCATAAACTTTTTTGGTTATGGGAATTCTACACCAAATCCGAACGTTGAAGATGAAGATAATTTTGATCTGAATTACAATCGCGTCAAACTAGGCACATTAGGTGGTTTTGCGGGATTGGTATGGCATGGTGAGAATAATGGTAATTTTAGTATCGGGGTGAATTATAAATCTTATGAGTTGGAAGAGACCCAGGGGAGATATATAAATTTATTTTCCGCTTTTATACCTCAGGAAGAAAAAAATAATTTTTTGGGTGCCGAAGCCATTTACAGTTTTACTAATAGTGATAACCCCGCATTTCCAACACTGGGTATGGAAGCAGAATTTAGAACCGGAATTACCACGAACCTTGACAATTCAAACACTTTTGGATATTTCATTCCGACGCTTGGTTTTGCGTACAAGATATCGCCAAATGGTCAATTGGTTTTAGCTACCAAGTCTAAAGCACATCTAATTTTTGGTGATGATTTTGAGTTTTACCAGGCCGCGAGCATAGGTGGTAACGATGGCTTACGTGGCTACAGAAATGAGCGTTTTACTGGAAAATCGTCCTTTTATCAGACTTCAGATCTGCGCTTTAACTTCAAAAGATATAAAACAGGACTAATACCGGTTGAAGTAGGGATATTTGGCGGTTTTGATATAGGCAGAATCTGGGTAGATGACAGTCTGGTTGTGGACCCCTCCTTTAATAGAAATACCTGGAATACCTCCTATGGAGGCGGGTTTTTTATTAACGGTACAGATTTGGTCACTGCCAATCTCGGGCTATTTGGTTCGGACGATGGACTTCGATTTTATTTTGGTTTTATTTTGGGATTATAGTTCGATACTTATTTAAACATAATAATAGTTCTATAGAATTAATTGGTATATTTTTATTAGCTTGGCCAACTTAAATATCGGAGGTCTAAAAACGCCAATTGTTATGAAAAAAAAAATTACCGTACTATTATTACTTATTTTCTCCTTTGCATTTCAGAATTGTGGTAGTGTAAAAGTTAGAGACTCCTGGACTGCGGAAGAAGAAACTATTGCCAAATTCAAGCAAAAGAAAATTTTGGTTTTAGCCAGGACTGCTGATAACACAGCCAGAATAGCTTTTGAAGAAGCATTAGCCAATGAAATGAGGGCAAGGAATTATAATGCGACAGAGAGCTTCAAAAAATTTCCGAAGATTTATGCTCAAAAAGAAATAACTGAAGAACGGGTCGCTTTTATAGAAAGTATACTAAATAGTGAAGGATATACAGGAATTGTGATTGTAGCCGTAAAGGATCAGGAGACTACTACTACTACATCCAGCACAGGAATAGGCGTTGGAGTTTCTAGCGGCTATGGCTATCCTGGTTATTACGGTGGGTTTTATAATTACTACAGAACCCCTTATGCCTACGGTCCTTACTATAATTCGTTTGGAGGTTATATTCCAACCTCTACATCTACCAGTACTTCCACAACGTATATTTTAGAGACCGTATTTTATAACCTTGATGAGCCAGAGGAAAATCAATTGGTAGCTGTAGTAACTACCGAATTAGATGACCCCAAGGAAGCATATAAAACTGCTGAAAAGTACGTAGAAACTATGGTCAAAAGTTTTGAGTAGACATCGGCGATTTCCTCATTTCAATTTTTTGGATAAGAGATAGCAGAATATATAACTATATCCATTTTACATAAGAGTGAGATTTTGCTTTTACTTGTAATCTATTTTGAAACAAATTTATGAAGTGACATGTTAGAATTCATAATGTTTGGGATTGTATTAGAAAATTATTAAATGTTCCTAATCCTCCTTGTATTAGTTTCTGATTTGTATACATTCACGTATCTTTATTTCTTCAATTAATGGTTCCCCAAAATTCATTAAACTAAAAAATAATTGTTATGAAAACACTTCGCGTTTTTGTTATCTTATCACTGATTTCAGGGTTTTTTATAAATTGCAAGCAGGCTTCGCCATCAGAAACAACTATTGAAACTGAGGTAAAAGAAGATCCTTTACCATCATGGAATGAAGGGCCTACCAAAAGAGCCATTATGGGTTTTGTGGAGACCGTAACCAAAGAAGGATCACCTGGCTTTGTTCCCGTAAAAGACAGGATTGCCACCTTTGACAATGATGGTAACCTTTTGTCAGAAAGACCGCTCTACTTTCAATTGGCCTTTGCTATAGATCGTGTTAAGGCAATGGCAGATCAACACCCGGAGTGGAGTACCAAACAACCCTTTAAAGGAGTTTTAGAAGATGATATGGATGAAGTCCTGAAAACAGGGATGCATGGATTGATGGAACTCGTTATGGCAAGTCATGCCGGAATGACTGCCGAAGAATTCGATGCCATAGTTGCCAATTGGTTGTCAACTGCTAAACATCCCAGGTTTAATCAGCCCTATAATGAATTGATCTATCAACCCATGTTGGAACTTTTAGACTATCTAAGGGCAAACGACTTTCAAACATTTATTGTTTCTGCAGGAGGGATAGATTTTATGAGAACATGGGCCACAGAGGCTTACGATATTCCTACTTATCAGATTGTGGGAAGTAGCATAAAAACCAGTTTTGAGTACAATGATGGTGAAGCGGTTATCAGGCGGTTGCCTGAAATTGATTTTGTTGATGATAACGCTGGGAAACCCGTTGGTATACATAAGCATATTGGGAAAAAACCCATATTCGCTTCGGGAAATTCAGATGGTGACCTCCAAATGCTGCAGTATGCAGACTCAAATAAATATCCAAGCTTTATGCTTTATTTACATCATACCGATAACGAAAGGGAATGGGCTTATGACAGGGATTCACATATAGGAAGATTGGATAAGGGTCTTGATGTGGCGGAGGAAAAAGGATGGACCGTCATTGATATGAAAAATGATTGGAAAACGATCTATCCATTCCAAATGAATAATCAATAACCCATGGAGATATATTGAATATTAAGTAAAACATTACTAAATTGATATGACATGGGTCCTCCTTATTACACTTGTGGAAATTACCCTTACGCTCACCTCGTTATATTTATTAATTAAGGATGGCAGCAAACCGATACGCATATGGGCATGGATCCTGCTTATTATTTTTATTCCTTTTATTGGGGCAATGTTGTATTTCTTTTTTGGAGTCAATCTTCGAAGACAAAAGCTTTTCGATCTAAAGAAAGAGATTGATTACATACAATTCGAGAATTTTGTTAAGAAGTATTCAGCAGAAGCAGAACTGAGTTTATTAAATAGACACGATGTAACCCCTGCTTATTTAAACCTTATACGATTACTCACCAGAGTTAACAGCTCTATCATTACTTTTAACAATAAGGTTAGGATACTCAATGATGGACCAGACACCTTCAAGGCGATTTTTGAGGCTTGTGAAAAAGCTGAAAAATATATTCACCTGCAATACTATATTTTCATTGATGGACAATTGGCAGATCGTTTCCTGAAACTCTTCGAAAATAAAGTCAAACAAGGCGTCGAGATAAGGTTAATTTATGATGCTTTAGGTAGCTGGGATTTATCCAATAATATGATAAATAAATTCCGGGAAATTGGAGTGCAGATATTTCCTTTTATGCCGGTCCGTTTTGGCAGGTTGGCAAGATTAAACTATCGAAACCACCGCAAAATTTTAATTGTGGATGGCTTAGTTGGTTTTACAGGTGGAATTAACGTAGATGATAAGTATATTAAGGATGATGAAGTTTTAGGTCATTGGACAGATACTCACATAAAGATTCAGGGTATGAGCGTAAACTTCCTGCATTTTGTGTTTCTTTCAGATTGGCTTTTTGTCACCAGAGAAAATCTGATTAAACCAGACATGTTTAAACTGATGGATAACATTGGAGACACGCCTATCCAAATTGTATCCAGTGGACCAGACGCTGATTATCCTAATATCCTGCAACAATACCTGTATATTTTATATCAGGCAAAAGAGTATGTGTATATTGTGAATCCCTACTTGGTTCCAGATTCTACACTATCATTAGCGATTAAAACCGCTGCTTTAAGTGGTATAGACGTGCGGATAATAGTTCCCATGAATTCTGAGTCGGCCATGATTCATTGGACAGTACAATCCTTTTTTAGCAGATTCCTCAATGCAGGGGTTAAAATTTATTTGTTTCAAGAGGGTTTTATCCATTCGAAGGTAATTTTATCAGACGATTCGGTTTGTTCAATTGGAACTGCCAATTTGGACATTCGGAGTTTGGAACAAAATTTTGAAGTGAACGCACTAGTTTATAGCAAGGAAGAAACAATCACTATGAAAAGGCAATTCTCAGCATTTCAAAAAAACAGTAAGCAGCTAACGCTTGAAGAACATTCAGCCAGGCCTCAAATTGATAGGGTAAAAGAAAAATTGGCAAGATTAAGCAGTCCATTGATGTAGACTTACATTATTTGTTATCTTGTACAGTAATACACTAGCTTCACTTGAATAATAGACTTATTTGAATAGAAAAAGCCCGGATATCCGGGCTTTATATTTCTGTTTTGTTTTATCTATTATTGAATGGGATCGAAGGAAAACTTTTGTCCGCCTATTGAAGCTTCGAGCATAAGTCCTCCTTTTACCCTTGTAAAGACAGCAACACCATCTTGATACGCCACGTCAACCGAGGCACCTTCAGTGATGGCAGTTGCCGACGCCTGACCACTAAATTTAAACTTCCCTCCTGTAAACCTGTCATAAGCATCCTTATTTTCAAAGAAGATAACTTCGCTATACTGTTGTCCTCCTGCCTGAAGCCCAAATGAGCCCTGGCCCATTTTTGAAGAACCTGTTATAACATGATTTTTGTAAACAATTCCTTCACCCCCGGCACCACCAATGACTAAGCCGGCTTTGGTAATTTTAGGATAAACCGCATAGCCATACGCTTTATCTTTAAAGGTTTGCAATTTGGGTGCGTCCTTGATCATTTTTTCCAAGGCCTCTTTAGCGTCTTTTTCCAACTCAGGTTTCCAACCGCCTATTTGAGCGTAAGAAGTGAGAGAAAAAGCAAAACATACAAAAAGTAACAAAAAGTGTGTTTTTGTAAGATGGATAGTGTTCATTTTTATTTCATTTAGTTATTAATTATTTAAAACTTTAAATAGTACATAAAGCACTTCTTAAATACCTAAAATTATTTTAGATCGTGAGATGCACTTATAAGGAGGAAAAGGTACAAAAAACAAGTGAAAGAATCCCTTAAATCATGATATATTTCAAGCTATTCAAACCAATTATTTTATGAGAAATGTACCAGGATAAAATGTATAATTATAAAAATATTTTTATAATGAATTACTATTTTTTAAACCCTTTGGCAATAGAATTTGCATAAGCCGATGCCACGCCAGGTGAATTATCAGGATTTTCTATTGAAGCAGTGATCCATGCCACAAGTTGTTTCCCTTCTTCTTTTTCCAGGTCATAGACTACCGTTTCCAATATATAAAGTTTGGAGGTTATGGTAGTTCCTTCTGTTTTAAGGGAAACCTGATCTACCGAAAATGATCCCGGAAGATAGAAATAGTTGTAAAACCCTCCATAGTTAATAGGATAATTCATTCCACCATAAATTACCTGAGTATCATATTTTTCAGCTCCTATTTCGCGTGTATGTTCCTGATAATCTTTTAAGGCTGTAAGTACGACACCATTATATCCATTTTTTTCTAAAATGTTTCGGATTTGTTGTTTTTGTTCTTCCGTTATTTTGGCCACAGGGTTGAAATCTGGAAACTGGGTATAGCTCGAGATTGCATTATAGCCTGCATCTGTAAACTTTTTGGTAATTGCGTTTTCATATGCTTTCCTGATATCTATATCTGCCGATCTCCCAATAACAAGTATTTTCTTATTCTGCATCTCACTAGCTGTTTCCCCTTTCCAGGATTTAATAATTTTAAAACTTGAGCAACTGGTCAATAGAAATGCGGCAAATAGTAATAATAAAGTTGATGTTTTCTTCATTTTATTTTTTTGAACGGCTAATGTATGTATAATATTTGGAAGTTAATTCTCCCTGGTAAACTCTGCCTTACCAATTTTTCCGTTTCTTAGAACAGTCATTGTAATGACTTCACTTTTTGGAGTTTCAGAAATTTTTTTTCTTATCTCAAAAATTGAGTTAATATCTTTAACGGTTATTCCGGCCAATTCTAAAATTATGTCCCCACCAATTTTAAGTTCTGTATCTCCAATTTTGGCTGAAATAGTACCACCCTTTAAACCTAGTGCACTTGCAGATCCTTTTGAAGACAAACTTGTAATCAACAAGCCCGCTTCCTGAGGAAGATTAAGGGCCTTTGCAAGATTCCCGTCCAGTAATATTGATTCCATACCTCCCCAAATACCTGGTTCCTGCATAAGCAATTTATTTGCTACATTGGAAGACATTGCAAATCCAATACCTTCAAATCCCCCCGAATTACTGTAAATTCTGCTTGCTATCCCAATTACTTCTCCGCTCATATTAAACATGGGTCCCCCGGAATTACCCGGATTAATCGAAGCGTCTGTTTGCAGAAATTCAATCTTTACAAAATTATTGCTCAGATGTTCAGGAAGAAACCTGCCACTGAGAATTCCTCGTGAAAGAGATTGTTTAAAACCATGAGGAGCACCGAGAACAAAAACATCGTCGCCTATAGACACATTGTCAGAATCACCAATTTGAGCAACTTTTTTATTCTTTAGCTGAAAATTTTCCTCAATTTTTACAAGGGCAACATCAGCCTGAGCAACAGAACTTATAACAGTACCTTCATAGATGTCGCCATCCAGGAATTCTATTTGAACTGCTTCGGCAGATTGTACTACATGAGCAGCAGTCCATATTAGACCTTCTTCACCTATTAATACTCCGGAACCCTGGGATTCTTCAGTGACTACTTCTATATTTTCCCCGGCACTTTCTCTGGAAACGTTAATAATATTAATAACTACCACGGAGGAATTTATATCCTGATAAATCTTTGAAAGATTTTGAGCTTTGGTGTAGAAGGAAAGAAGAAATGTAAGTGCTATAATTATTTTTTTCATTTAAACGTTTTTAAAGATGGCATAATTAAGATAGTAGCTATTATGAACTTCTTACTTCGAATTTAACACAAAATCTTTTTCAGTTGTTGGTCTAAGATATATTCTTTAGTCCCTGTAACTTCAATTATGGGTTAATACTTTGGTCAATTAAGGCTTCTGCAAGTTCTTTGGAATACTGCGCTATTGCTTCTTTAATATCCTTAGGATTTTTAAGTTTGAATCTACCTACCCATTGTAAATTGTCTTGTTGAGTTACTGCTATATCGTACAAACAACTTTCCACAGTATAATCCACCCCTGTTTCTATTCGATCCGGTTCCCAGGAATTAGCAGGGTAATAGTTATAATACTGTCCAAACCTACCATATTGAGGCGCTTGATATTCAACCTTACTGCCTCCCCGAATAACCTCTTCATACCGTTCTGTGTTTATTACATTGGTAATTAAAACCCCGGTGAAACCCGCATCGAGTAATTGAGAAACAAGAGTTTTAATTTCATCCTCGGACATTTCTTCGGAAAAGTTTTCGGTTTTAATAACATCCACAGAAGATTCGGCGGTTACACCCCGGAGCCCCAGTTCATTAACAACCAATCCTTCGGCTCTAATGCGGGCTACTTTGTCTTTGGTATGGGCTACAACTAAAACCTTGTCATATTTTTTTTTGTTCTTACTTACATTAGTAGATTGCATAAGATAAGAATTGCTGCAAGCTGCAAGTAAAATGGTAACAAACCATAGAAGAATAAAATTCCTGATCATTTATACTAGATTATTTTCAGTACTGGGAAAGTGAAAAATAAGCTTAATCCCAACCTTTACAAGATAATTATTCATTTAAGATAAGAGCTTTTATTATCAAATCATAAAATTCTATAAATTCCCCTACAAAGGTTGTTTTTACAATAGGCTATCCTTATTGAATCAGCGCTTGTTGACTTCTGAACCTTAATTAAAAAAATTATATTTACATAAACTAAATGATAACCATTCGGTGGACTAAAAAATAGTAAAACAGCAATGACTAAAATTGATTATGTTTTTAAAGTTCTTCCTCATCTAATTTAAAACAGGATTCTGGGATTCATAGTAGGAATTTAATTTTAGTAGCGAAAAAGTTAATATATGAAAAGCATAGAATATTTATATACATATAGATTTACAATATTCTTAGTTAGCCTTCTATTAATATTGTTTGGAACACTTTTGGTACCATTTGATATGTTTCAAACTTACTTTACACCTGTATTTTTTATAGTCAATATACTGGCGGGAATGTTATTAATTTCAAAAAAGAAGAAATTACATGGCTTTTATATCGTTATATTTCTGATAACTATTATATTCATCTTGTTTTCTTCATATCTGGTTAGAGCTGACGAGAGCTTTCGCTATATTGAATTCGCCATATTGTTTTCTTTTTATTGTTTTGTGACTTTTGAAATTATTG
>CBDUGN010000133.1:0-9725 GCA_965366915.1 uncultured Eudoraea sp.
GCTTTTTGCCTTTCAGAACCAGAAGCAGGCAGTGATGCCACTTCTCAAAAAACGACCGCAATTGATAAAGGCGATCATTATATTCTGAACGGGACAAAAAATTGGATCACAAATGGAAATTCTGCATCAGTATATCTGGTCATCGCTCAAACCGATATTGAAAAAGGTTATAAAGGTATAAATGTACTTATAGTTGAAAAAGATATGCCGGGATTTGAAATAGGTCCCAAAGAGAATAAATTAGGAATACGGGGAAGTGACACACATTCTTTGTTGTTCAACGATGTAAAAGTACCCAAGGAAAACAGAATTGGTGATGATGGTTTTGGATTTAAATTCGCCATGAAAACCCTTGCCGGTGGAAGAATTGGTATTGCAGCACAAGCCTTGGGAATTGCTGCAGGTGCGTATGAACTTGCCCAAAAATATTCAAAAGAACGCAGAGCTTTTGGTACGGAGATTGGAAACCATCAGGCAATTGCCTTTAAACTTGCAGACATGCATACCCAGATTCAGGCAGCCAGGCTTTTGGTTTACAAGGCCGCTTCAGACAAAGATGAGGGTAATGATTATGATATTTCAGGTGCTATGGCCAAACTTTATGCCTCCCAGGTTGCGATGGAAACCACTGTTGAAGCTGTACAAATATTCGGAGGAAATGGATTTGTTAAAGATTATCATGTTGAACGGCTAATGCGGGATGCAAAAATCACCCAAATATATGAGGGTACATCAGAGATTCAAAAAATTGTAATATCAAGACATTTACTAAAAAACTAGCATTTCAAATTTCCTGAATAATCATATGCCCCAAAATAATTAGGGGGTTACTTTCTAATTTTCGCGTTTTTAATCAATATTGTTCCCAAAGATTGGGTTAAAACACAAATAAGGACTATTTTAAACATTCTTACCCCACAAGCTTATCTTTAGCAACTAAGCTTTACTACTAATTTATTATAATCTCAATTTAAGGGGCCTAAAAATTCCATATTGAATATATTTTAACGTTTTATTATAAACGTTAAATATTTTGAACACTATCTTCTTAAATGATGATTATATTTCATTTAAAATGATATTTTTGAGCAAATACCGCAATAAAGATGATGAAAAGACAAGGCTTGTATCTACCTGAATTTGAACATGATAACTGTGGCGCTGGATTTATTTGCAGCCTGAAAGGAAAAAAATCAAATAGCATTATTCATAAGGCACTCGAAATTCTCGATAAATTAGAGCACAGAGGCGCTGTAAGTTCAGATGGAAAGACTGGCGATGGTGCCGGTATACTTATTGATATTCCACATAAGTTCTTCGTGGATGAATGTGATTTCACAATTCCAAAAGCAGGGGATTATGCTGTTGGCAATGTATTCTTGCCAAAAAAAGAAAACCAGCGAGACTATTGTATCTCAGTGTTCGAAGAAAACATAAAAAAGCAGGGATTACATCTGCTGGGGTGGCGTGACGTTCCTGTTAATAAAGGCATTCCAGGCAGAATTGCAGCAGAAACAGAACCCTTCGTAAAACAAGTCTTTGTTGCGAAGGCAAATGAGGAACAAAAGGATTTTGATTTTAACCTTAAACTATATATCGCCAGAAAAGTAACTGAACACACGCTGATTAACTCAAAACTTTCTGAAAGCAAATTTTTCTATGTCCCCAGTCTTTCTACAAAAATCATCATTTTCAAAGGGCTGTTAATGCCTAATGATATAAAGTTATATTTTAAGGATTTAATGGACACCAGGGTAGTAACAAGATTAGCCCTGGTTCATCAGCGCTTCTCTACAAATACATTTCCTACCTGGGATCTTGCTCAACCTTTTAGATATATGTGCCACAATGGGGAGATCAATACCCTTAGAGGGAATGTTATGCGCATGCGCTCCAGGGAAGCCTTATTACAAAGTGATTTGTTTGGAGAAGAACTAAAAAATATTCTTCCCATAATTTTACCAGGAAAATCCGACTCTGCATCTATGGATATGGTCGTAGAATTGTTGCTAATGACCGGACGGTCTCTTCCAGAAGTTATGATGATGCTTGTTCCTGAAGCCTGGGAAAAGAATGTAGAAATGTCAGAGGCGAAGCGAGCTTTTTATGAATACAATTCCTGTGTTATGGAACCCTGGGATGGCCCGGCATCTATACCATTCACAGACGGTAGTTACATAGGTGCCGTTTTGGACAGAAATGGACTCAGACCATCCAGGTACTCGGTGACTAAAGACGGTAATGTCATTATGTCTTCTGAAACAGGTGTACTGGAAATAGCTCCTGAAAATATTGAATATCACGGCCGACTTGAACCCGGAAAGATGTTTCTGGTAGATATGGAAGCCGGGAGAATAGTTAATGATGAAGAGATTAAAGAAAAAATAGCCGCGAAATATCCTTATAAAAAATGGGTACACACTAATTTGGTTCACCTGAAAAATATTCCCTATAACGATTGCCCTCTTTTTCTAAATGAAGAGTCTCTGGAAAAACGTAAAGCAGTATTTGGCTATACCCTGGAAGACATCAACACCATTATTCTTCCTATGGGGCAACATGCAAAAGAACCTATAGGCTCCATGGGATCAGATACCCCGATCGCCGTATTATCTGAGCGCCCTCAGCTTTTGTATAATTATTTTAAACAGCTTTTTGCGCAGGTAACCAATCCACCATTGGATGGAATTCGCGAAGAATTAATAACAGATATTTCGCTTACCCTGGGTAGTGATCATAATATTTTTGACATTACGGAATTGAGTTGTCGGAAATTAAAAATCCAAAACCCTGTTATATCCAAAGAAGATCTTGATAAGATTAAGAATTACGATGCCAGCCCCGATTACAAAGTAGTTTCAATTCCTATTCTGTATAACATTACCAGAGGGCATAATGGTTTGGAGGAAGCTCTTGAAAACAATTTAAGAGAAGCAGAGAAAGCCATAGATAACGGAGCAAACATTATTATTTTATCGGATAGAAACTCCAATAAAGATAAAGCACCCATTCCTGCATTACTTGCCTGTTCTTATATAAATAGTGGTCTTCAAAGATTGGGGAAACGTTCCAAACTAAGCATTATTATAGAATCTGCGGAGCCAAGGGAGGTCCATCATTTTGCGCTGTTGTTCGGGTTTGGTGCAAGTGCAATTAATCCCTATCTGGTAAATGAGATCATTGCCGAACAAATTGAAGAACATGATATTACGGAATACACCTTTGATGAGGCCATAAAAAATTACAATAAGGCCATTGGAAAGGGTATTTTAAAAGTTATGAATAAAATTGGGATCTCTACACTAAATTCGTACCGGGGTTCTCAACTCTTCGAATGCATTGGGATTAACACCAAGGCTGTGGATAAATATTTTCCAAATACCCCAACCCGTATTCAGGGTATTGGATTGTATGAAATAGAAAAAGAGATATCCAAAAGACATAAAAAGGCCTATCAGGATCAACATGTCGCTGCTAACTTAGATCTTGAAATTGGTGGTGAATACCGTTGGAGACGCGATGGGGAAAAACACATGTTCAATCCATTGTCAATTGCAAAACTTCAGAAGTCTGTCAGAAATAACGAGCCGGACACCTACAAAGAATTTGCTGCAATGGTAAATGAACAATCCAGGAATTTACTGACCATTCGCGGATTATTTGAATTTTCAAATTATGACCCTATCCCTATAGAGGAAGTAGAACCGTGGACTGAAATCGTTAAAAGATTTAAGACTGGTGCCATGTCATATGGGTCTATTAGTAAGGAGGCACATGAAAATCTGGCTATTGCCATGAATAGAATTGGTGGCAAAAGTAATTCCGGGGAAGGTGGAGAAGACGCTGATAGATTTTATAAAAACCAGACTGGAGATTGGCGCAACAGCGCAATTAAACAAGTTGCTTCCGGAAGGTTCGGAGTTACTTCTGACTATCTTACCAACGCCCAGGAAATTCAGATAAAAATGGCGCAGGGCGCCAAGCCAGGTGAAGGTGGTCAACTTCCGGGTCCGAAGGTAAATCCGGCCATTGCCAAAACACGAAATTCCACACCATATGTGGGCCTTATATCGCCTCCACCGCATCATGATATCTATTCCATTGAAGATTTGTCGCAGTTAATTTATGATTTAAAATCTGCAAATCGCAAGGCAAGGATTAATGTGAAACTTGTTTCTGAAGTAGGTGTGGGAACAGTTGCTGCAGGGGTATCCAAAGCCAAGGCCGATGTAATACTTATATCCGGATTTGATGGTGGCACGGGGGCATCCCCATTGACCTCCCTTAAACATGCAGGCCTGCCATGGGAGTTAGGAATTGCTGAAGCTCAACAGACTCTGGTAATGAATGACCTGAGAAACAGAATAGTTCTGGAATGCGATGGTCAATTAAAAACAGGAAGGGATGTCGCAGTTGCCTGCCTTTTAGGAGCAGAGGAATTTGGCTTTGCTACGGCACCATTGGTAGCTTCCGGATGTATTATGATGCGTGTATGCCATCTGAATACCTGCCCGGTAGGCATTGCAACGCAAAATCCTGAATTGAGAAAGAAGTTTAAAGGTAAGCCAGAACATGTTGTGAACTATATGTATTTTGTAGCTGAAGAATTAAGGGAAATAATGGCCCAGTTAGGTTTTCGTACTGTTAACGAAATGGTTGGCCAGGTACAAAAATTAGATAGAAAAAAGGCAATTGATCATTATAAGGCAGCAGGAATAGACCTGTCACCTATTCTTCATCAGATTGATGTTCCCAAGAATACAAAAATGTACAATACCCAGAAGCAAAATCATCATATCGATGATAGTATAGAATTCGAGATCATTGAAAAAGCCCATCCTGCGCTGTTTAGAAAAGAAAAAATATCTTTAGATTTTCCAATTCACAATACAGACAGGGCGGTAGGTGCCATTATCAGCAATGAAATATCTAAGATATATGGTGCTGAAGGACTTCCTGAAAACACCTTGAAGCTGAATTTTACCGGTTCTGCAGGCCAAAGTTTTGGGGCTTTTGCTACTAAAGGCCTTACTATGGTGGTAAATGGAAACACAAATGACTATTTGGGAAAAGGATTATCAGGTGCCAAACTAATCATAAAAGTTCCGGATAAATCTACTTTACAACCCGAAAATAATATCATAACAGGTAATGTAACGCTATACGGGGCCACTTCAGGGGAAGCTTATATAAATGGTAAAGCCGGTGAACGGTTTTGTGTGCGGAATTCCGGGGCGCAAGCTGTGGTAGAAGGAATCGGAGATCATGGATGTGAATACATGACCGGAGGAGTAGCTGTTATCCTGGGTGAAGTTGGAAGGAACTTTGGTGCAGGAATGAGTGGTGGCATTGCTTACATTTTTGATGAAAAAAAGACTTTTGAGAAGAAGTGCAATAAGGAAGCTTTAAACCTATTAGCAGTTGAAGAAGACAAAGACATATCGCAACTTAAAGAATTAATTGAAAATCACTACAATGCTACTTTGAGTCCGCTTGCTCAAAGAATACTGGAGAATTGGGAAAATTGCCTGCCAAAATTTATTAAAATATTCCCGGAAGAATACAAGCAGGCATTAATTCGTCTGGAAAGAGAAAAATTACAAATAACATAATCGATAGATGGGAAAGATAACAGGATTTTTGGAATTCGATAGAAAAGTGGAACAATACGCCCCGGTAGATGAGCGTATTCAAAATTATAAAGAGTTCACAATTCCGATGAAGGAAAAAGAACTCAAAAATCAGGGTGCCAGATGTATGGATTGCGGAATTCCGTTTTGCCATAGCGGATGTCCTCTGGGCAACTTAATTCCGGATTTTAATGATGCCGTATATCGCGGTAAGTGGGAAAAGGCGGCCGAAATTTTACATGCAACTAATAATTTTCCTGAGTTTACGGGAAGACTATGCCCTGCTCCATGTGAGGAAGCCTGCGTTCTTGGGATCAATGAAGATCCGGTGTCTATTGAAAATATTGAAAAACAAATTGTAGAGACCGCATTCCAGAAAGGATGGGTTAAAGCAATTCCACCAGAATTGAGAACCGGTAAAACTGTCGCTGTTATAGGATCGGGACCTGCTGGTTTAGCTGTGGCCCAGCAACTCAACCGGGCCGGCCATTCTGTTACGGTTTTTGAACGTGATGAAAAACCCGGAGGTCTTCTAAGGTTTGGGATTCCGGACTTTAAAATGGAGAAACATGTTATAGACAGGAGACTCCAAATTTTGGAAGAGGAAGGGATTGAATTTAAATGCGGGGTTCATATTGGAATTGATATAAAGGCCCAGGTATTGCAGAAAGATTATGACGCTGTGGTATTATGTGGCGGGGCTACTGTACGGAGAAATTTGCCCATTAAAGGAGCAGAATTAATAGGTGTTGTTCAGGCGATGGATTTTTTAGGTCAAAATAACCGCAGAGTTGATGGATTGAAGTACGAAGGAGAAGAAATAAAAGCCACTAATAAAAATGTAATTGTTATTGGAGGGGGAGATACAGGCTCGGATTGTATAGGAACTTCTTTTAGACATGGGGCAAAATCTGTAGTAAACTTTGAAATTATGCCCAAAGCTACCCCTGACAGACCAGAGGATCAGCCATGGCCCTTCTGGCCAATGCGATTAAGAACAAGTTCTTCCCACAAAGAAGGTGCTGAAAGAGTTTTTAGTATCTCTACCAAAGAATTCAAAGGAGATAAGCAAGGTAAGCTGAAGAGTCTGACTACCGTTGAAGTATTCTGGGAAAAAGTGCCCGGACGACGTCCTGTTTTGAAGGAAGTCCCCGGCACAGAAAAGGAATGGCCATGTGAACTGGCTCTGTTGGCTATGGGTTTTACTGGCTCAGAAATGACTATTGCAGAGCAGCTTGGGCTGGAGGCTGATCCAAGAACTAATATAAAAGCATCTGTAAAAGATTACAAGACTAATGTTCCGGGAGTATTTGTTGCCGGAGATCAGCGAAGGGGACAATCCTTGATTGTATGGGCTATCTCAGAGGGGAGACAAGCTGCCTATCACATAGATACCTATCTTATGGGCAAATCCTATTTACCCCTTAAAGGAGAGGGCGACTTGCCAAGAATCTAAGTTGCTTATTCAGGAACTAGTTCAATAGCTGATTTACAATCCTATTTCCAGGTTAATAAGTGTTGCTGCGTTATTCATCAGTTGCAAGTGTAACTGGCAGCACATTCATGTTAAGTTCCTTGAGTCTTTCATCTACTTTGTAATGTACAGAATTCTTTGAGAAAGAACCTCCTTGCAAACTTTTTCCGGCTGTTAAACCCGTTAAGATCTCAAGACCATCATCAACAGTATCTATTGCCCAGATATTAAACAGACCTTGTTTAACAGCAGTTACTACTTCTTCTTTTAGCATTAAATTTTCCAAATTAGGCTTAGGAATAATAACGCCTTGATCCCCATTCAAGCCATTTTGAACGCATACTTCGTAGTATCCTTCGATTTTTTGATTAATGGCGCCAACAGCTTGTAGCTCCCCTTTTTGATTGATAGAGCCAGTAACAGCAATACCCTGTTTAATAGGTAACTGGGCCAGACTGGACAATAAGGCGAATAATTCAGCGCATGAAGCGCTATCCCCTTCAATTTCGGAATAACTCTGTTCAAAAACCAAACTGGCAAAGAGACTTAAAGCTTTATCCTGTCCATATTTTTCTAATAGGTACCCTTGTAATATCAGTATTCCTTTGGTATGAATAGGCCCCGCCAATTTAGCTTCCCTTTCGATATCAATCAACCCCACTTTACCAGACGCAATACTAGCTGTTATTTTGTTAGGCCTGCCAAAGCGGATATCCCCAAGATCAAGAACAGATATTCCATTGATCTGACCTACCTTAGACTCTTCCAGATCAATCATAAGTCGCCCTCTTTTTATCATTTCGTTTATCTTAACTTGGATTAGATTAGAGCGATAATAACGCGCTTCAATGGCCTCTTTGATATCTTCAGCCCCAATTTCATTTTTTTTGGCAATTCTCGCATAATGATCTGCTTCATGAATAATATCCCTTATTTCTCGAAACTTTATGGAAATTTTCTCGCGATCCTCTGCCATTCGGGAAGCGTGTTCTACAAGCCTGCCCATAGCCTCGTCATTAATGGGGTATAATTCGTTTTCCTTTTGGATCCTATAGGTAACCCCGGCAAAATCTTTAATGTTTTGAGCGGAATAATCCATAGAAGTATCAAATTCAGCCTTAACCTTGAATAGTTCTTTAAAATCTTCGTCTAGTTCATATAATAGATAGTACAACCTGGGAGAACCAATTAAAATTACCTGAATATCGAGTGGAATAGGTTCAGGTTTCAAACTTTTAGCGCTGATAATCCCCAATTGTTCTCGCGCATCTTCAATTACAATCTCATTATTCTTTAGGGCTCTTTTTAGGCTATCCCAGGAAAAGTAAGACATCAATAAATCTTTTAAGGTTATTATCAGATAGCCTCCATTCGCTTTATGCAAAGCTCCTCCTCTTATAAGTGTAAAATTCGTAATGAGTGTTCCCATATACGATTCATGCTCTACCTTTCCAAACAGATTATTTAACGTTGGATTTAATTCGAGAACGATAGGAGCTCCGGAAATATCTGTATTATCGGTGATTACATTTACATCATATTTTTGGAATTTGAGTTCCTGCTTATAATCATGCCTGTCCTGACTTAAGCTCGCTTTCAAGAAACTATGTAACCCGGTGATTATGTCTTTTTTAATCTCATCTAGATATAAGAGGACGTCGTCAAAGTCCTTGTATTTTTCATTCAGTTCCTCTAATAAGCTATCTATGGTATAGGAAGCAATACTTTCATCCAGTTGTATGTGAGATTCATTACTGGAGCGTTCCAATTCACGATTTTTTCGAATTAACTCAAAAAGTTCTTTCTTTAATGCCGATTGTTTTTTAAGTATGTTATCTCGTTCTTTTTTGCCTAGTTTATTAAATTTTTCGTCATTTAAAGGCATTCCCTTATCATCAGTTGGGATAACCAATATTTCTATAGGGGTCCGGGTAACGGCAAAATTATGTTCCCGTGCCTTATGGTGAATATTCCGGAATAATTCCTTCTCTTTTTTTCTAAAATCCTCAATAATTTGCTCTTTCCTGTCGTGATATTCTTTGCTTTCAAAAGCATTGATCAGGATCTTTTGTATTTCTGAGATCAAACGCTGTATTTCAAGTTTAAAAGTTCGTCCACCACCATTTGGTAATTTGAGCTTTTTAGGGTAGAATGAGTCCTGAAAATTGTTAACATAGCACCAGTCATCCGGGGTTACTTCCAATTTTGCCTTTTCCTCTAAAAAATGGTTAACAGCTTTCAATTTTCCACTTCCGGGATAGCCAGATACGAATATATTGAAGCCGCCTCTTTTATTTCCAATACCGAATTCAAGGGATTTTAGTGCTCGTTCCTGTCCAATTAACAATTTAGATGGTTCGTTTTCTCTTATTTGTTTCCAGTCTATTTTTTTTGTGACTATGCCTTTCCTTAAATCTTGTGGTTTTAATTGGTGTATCATGGACGATCTATTAAAGGATATATGAATTAAAGGTATTACACAGCTATAATACCTGCCATGATGCTAGTCATATATCTATTTTAAGAGAAAATAGACGTTTCGATTATTCCTTGAACTTTCCGGACAAAAAAAAAGCACCTATCAACGAATTGATAAGTGCTTTTAAAGAAGGCGGCGGCCT
>CBDUGN010000134.1:0-9671 GCA_965366915.1 uncultured Eudoraea sp.
TTGGGAATTAATACCTCATCACCTTCATTCAAAAAAGCCATGCTAATATGCATAATCCCCTCTTTAGAACCCATAAGGGGTAATATCTCATTCGAGGGATCTGCATCCACATCGAATTTTTCCTTGTAAAACTGCGCAATTGTTTCCCTTAACTCAGGAAGTCCCTGGTAGCTTTGGTATTGATGGGCACCGGCATGTTTTACGGATTGCTGGAATGAATTAATTACGGCTTCAGATGGTGGAAGATCCGGGCTACCTATGCCAATATTTATTATAGGTTTTCCGGCAGCAGCCATCGCCCTGACTTCCCGCAATTTTTTCGAGAAATAATATTCCTCTATGGACCTTAAACGATCAGCAGTTTGTATCATAAACGAGCATTCTTATATTCACCCAAAACCTTGAAATCTTCGGACATGATAGCCAATAATGATTTCGCTTTAGCAAAATGATTGTAATCCTCAAAAGTTATATCCACAAAAAATGCATATTTCCATGGTGTTTCAATTATCGGTAACGACTGTATTTTTGTCAAATTCAAATTGCAATCACTCATAACATTCAGAACAGCGGCCAGACTTCCTCTCTTATGATCTGTGATAAAACGAATCGAAGCTTTGTTTATCTCTTCTTTTGGAATTTCTTTATTCTTTGTTTTTACAATTATGAATCTTGTAGAATTATTCTTTATAGTTTGAATTTCGGGTTCTAGGATTTTTAGATTGTAAAGATCTGCTGCCACCGCTGGAGCAATTGCCGCTATCCCTTTCAAATGGTTTTCCTGAATTTGTTTTGCTGTTTCTGCAGTATCAAAATCTTCTACCATTTTAATATGGGGTTGGGATTTTAAATACTCCCTACATTGTAAAAGCGCCATGGGATGCGAACGCACTTCTTTGATATCTTGCAGTTGCTGTCCATCCAAAGCCATTAAATTATGATGGATATTCAAATAATATTCACCAATAATGTGCAAATTATTATGGTATACCAGGGCATAATTAGGAATTATTGATCCTGCTATTGAATTTTCAATTGCCATTATACCTTTATCCGCCGAATTGTCGAGCAACTTGTCTACCAAGGCATGAAATGTAAAGCATTCCACTAAATCTATATCATCACCAAAATAATCCAAAGCTACCTGATGATGATTAGACCCTTTTATTCCCTGTATTGCTATTTTGAAACCCATATGGTTAAATTACCCTCAAAAAAAAATCCCGTATTTCACGGGACCTTATTTAATATATTGTTCACAATATTCTAAAACAGTCCCGTACTTCTTTTAAAAAAGAAATAAAAATAAGTTCCGTTCCAAAAATAATTGCGAGTCATTTTTCTACAAATATGTGGCTAAGGTAAATATTAAATTTAAAAATCGATGTTTAATAATATATTTTTTTGAATATTTATGGTATCCCCGATTTCTTTGCGGATAATATTTGGAATGTAATTTTTTTTTGAGAATTTATCATTACTCCAAGTAGCTTAGTACTGTTTATTAATGAATATTTGAATAGATCAATTAAATTTGTACAACCGAAATTCTGCCTTAAACTTGCAATTGTTACTTTTGCTTAAATTTTAGTACATGTCTTTAAAGGTCACGAATATCTCTAAGAGTTTTGGTTCTCAAAAAGCCCTTAATAAGGTGTCTTTTGAGATAAAGAAAGGAGAAATTGTAGGTTTCTTAGGACCAAACGGAGCAGGAAAATCTACCATGATGAAGATTCTGACCACTTACAGCAAAGCAGATACAGGCGAAGCTTCTGTTAATGAGTTTGACGTTCTCACAAAGCCCAGAGAAGTACAAAAATGTATAGGCTATTTACCTGAACATAACCCGCTCTACAAAGACATGTATGTAAGGGAATATCTTGCTTTTAATGCTGAGGTCTATAAAATATCTAAAAACAGAATTAGCACCGTAATAGAACAAACGGGATTAAGTGCGGAAGCACATAAAAAAATAGGTGCTCTATCCAAAGGGTATCAACAACGAGTAGGTCTAGCGGCTGCTCTTTTGCATGATCCCGAAGTACTTATTTTAGACGAACCCACTACAGGTTTAGATCCTAATCAACTTATTGAAATAAGAAAACTTATTAAGCATATCAGCAAAAAAAAGACTATTCTGCTGTCAACCCATATAATGAAAGAAGTTGAAGCTGTCTGTGATAGGGTACTAATTATAAATGATGGAACTTTAGTGGCAGATAAAAAACTTTCCGATCTAAGGGAAGAGAATGAACAGATAATAGAAGTTGAATTTGATTATCGTGTGGAAGAGGCATTCCTGGAAAGACTACCCAATGTTACCAAGGTAGTCAATACCGGTGGGTTTGTATATGAAATTACTTTTGGCACTTCTAAAGATATGCGGTCAGTTGTTTTTGATTTCGCCCATGATAATAAGCTCAAAACGCTGCAGCTCAGCCGAAAGAATAAAAATCTGGAAGTCTTGTTTACAGAATTAACCAGCAAGTAAATAGGCTAATCGTTAAAAATTAATTTTCCTTTATAAAGCTCCTCAACTTCTACTATCTCCGGACGATTATAGCTCCGTACATCCCCGGTTCCTCTGATTGTGCCTCTTAAGGACTCCTGGGGATTGATAAACACATCATTGCTGCCCCTGTGATTAAGGCTTACATTTTGCGCTGATAATGAAGCAGCCTCAATTCTGGAATCTCCTGCTGCAACTACTACACTAAAGTTTTCTGAACTACCATTTAACTTAAAATACGCAATTCCGTTGACAACGATATTTACATCCTGTGATGCCAGCTGAAGATCAAACTCCCCATCTGTTGTAAGGTTTTCAGGATCATTGAAACTCTCAGAAATAAGTGTGATCCGGGGGTAGGTCAACACCCCGTCACTAACCGTAGAAAAGCCTGTATTACTTCTGATTTCTGTGATGTTTGGTGCGGTAACATAAAAAGTAGTAAGACCGTATGGCCTGAACAAATTACAATTATTGGTGTCTGTCAGCAAAAGTCGACCGTCCCTTACTTCAGCATTTACCTCGTTACGCAAAAATTCTCCGGTTTGAACTTCTACCGATATTGTACTCCCTTCTTTCAGGACCAATTTAGTGTTTTCATTAACTGTTATTTTTGTAAAATTCTCTACCGGGATTACATCTCGAATTATAGTACCTGTATTTTGAAAACAATCGGGTATGCTATCGCCATTGCAGCCCATCAAAAAAATGAGTCCGATAGAAACTAATACTACCTTATAATTGATGTTCAAATGCTTCATGCCTTCAAATAATTTATGGTCAGTAACTTTTACAAACGTATTCCAAGTCCAAACTCTACCGCCTCTGCCGCAGCCCCATGGGATTTTAGAGTGACGGCTCCAAATAACTTTTTGCCAAAATAATATTTTAAACCAATTCTGTTATATACTTCTCCTTCAAAATCAAAAGGAAAATAAACATAATAGCCCAACTGAGCGATAGCACTTAATCTAGAAATATAGAGTTCATATCCCAGAAACATGCCTACTCGTTTATAATCTGTATCAGGGTCAACATTCAGCTCGGGTAAAGCAATGGACTGATAACGAATCAATTCTTTCAGAAAATTTGAAAAAAACACTTCTGCTCCAAGCTGTATTCCGCTTTTACGTGATAAGCGTTTGTCCGCATAAGCCGAGAAAATATAAAAGGGAAACTGGCCCGAGTTAATTACATCACTCTCATTAATTCCAGATCTAAAAACCAGATTTGCCTTAATAGGTTCTGTAATTTTTTTCTTTTCAAAGTCTTTAATATAAACAATTTCTTCGTTACCATTTAAATCATAGACAAGTCCAGCATTTAAAGCAAATGTATTGGTAGAGGTGTTGGGGGCTTTTACATTTGCATTGGAATAATGAATTATTGATATTCCTGCTTTAATGCCGAAACCTTTAAATAATCTTTCCTTATGATAATTAAGCATTAATAGAGTGGAACTCATAATATGCGACCCATAAGCATTACCCCTGAAATTGTCATTCTTGTCGTATGGATTGGTGTTATAGGCTAAGCCTTGTCCAATTCTCAATTGCATGTTACGTTTAAAAAAGTAAAAATTATAATGTGCATACAAACTGTAATTTTTACCCAGGATATCATCATTCATATCCTGATATACAAAAGAGATTCCGGTATCGGGATAGTTATATTCCTGATGCCATTCCTTAGATCCAAAATTCTTTTTATTAAACCCAAGAATAACTCCGGCAGGATGTGCATTAATTAAATGTGAAATATCTGTATTGTGAAGCATTATAGAACCATAAAAGGGATTGGCATCTAAGGTAAACCTTTTCGATGTTTCTTCTTTTTGCGAAAAACATGATAAACAGGAAAGTAGGCATACATAAAAAAATCTGGTGTCCATTGGGTGTAAAAATAGCAAATAATACCAGTAAATAACTCTGAATTTGAAGGGTAATATTCAGGTGATAGAAGGAAATTAATTTAAAACAAATGTTGAAATTAAATCTAGCTGTCTTCCGCTAAAGTTATTTTGCTTTATTGGTAAATTAGATTTTAAAAATTCAATATTAAATTAAAATATTGCTGCTGCTATGGCTTTAATGTTATCCGACTTGCCCATAGAATAGTAATGCAAGACAGGAACACCAGCCGCTTTTAACTCTTTTGACTGCGCAATTGCCCATTCAATCCCAATTTGTCTTACTTCCTTATTGTTTTTGCAAGCTTCCACCGCATCAATCAAATCCTGAGGAAGATCTATTCTGAATACCTGAGGCAACAATTGCAAATGCCTTTTGACCGCAATAGGTTTTATGCCGGGAATTATTGGTACGGTAATCCCCATATCCCTGGCGGCTTTTACAAAATCAAAATACTTTTTATTATCGAAAAACATTTGTGTTACCACGTAATGAGCCCCAAGTTCAACTTTCTTCTTAAGCCACTTTAAGTCCGATTTTAAAGAAGGAGCTTCCATGTGCTTTTCTGGATACCCGGCAATACCGATACAAAAATCTGCACAATAGTCCGTTTCCACCACCTCATGTAAATACTGACCACAATTTAGATTATGTATCTGTTCTACAAGTTCGGATGCGTATACGTGCCCCCCCTTTGAAGGTTCAAAATACTTTTCTTCTTTCATAGCATCTCCCCTTAGAGCCATAATATTATCTATCCCCAGATAATGACAGTCTACCAGTAAATATTCCGTTTCCTCCTTTGTGAATCCGCCGCAAAGAACATGCGGAATGGTATCTACATTATACTTATGCTTTATTGAGGCGCAAATCCCGACAGTACCTGGCCTCATACGCGTAAGTTTTTTATCTAAAAGCCCATTTTTATCTATATAAATATACTCTTCCCTGGAAGTGGTTACATCTATAAAGGGTGGTTTGAATTCCATTAAAGGATCTATATTATTGTATAATTCCTTTATATGTCTGCCCTTAACAGGCGGAATGATTTCAAAAGAGAAAAGTGTATTCCCCTTAGCATTTTTGATATGTTCGGTAACTTTCATTTATACTTACTACTTGACAATATTCTTTTTCTTCAAATTTTATTAATTCAGCCAGACTAATAATCCAATTCATATTCGTCAGGATTTTTCAATTATTCCTCAGCTATATTTGGGGCAAGCCATTTCCTGGCATTAATCAATTGAGTATCTTTCCTACGGGCATAATCAATAATCTGGTCCTCTTTTATCTTTCCCAATCCAAAATATCTCGCTTGTGGATGTGCAAAATAATAACCACTCACACTAGCCGCAGGAAACATCGCAAGGTTTTCTGTCAATTCCACTCCAATCTGATTTTTTACGTCAAGTAATTCCCAAATTGTCAATTTTTCGGTATGATCCGGACAAGCGGGGTATCCCGGTGCCGGTCTTATTCCCCTGTATTTTTCTTGGATTAAATTTTCATTGGAGAGTTGTTCCTTATTTGAATATCCCCAATGTTTAATTCGTACCTCTTTATGTAAATACTCGGCAAAAGCCTCCGCTAGTCTGTCCGATAAAGCTTTGATCATAATCGCATTGTAATCATCAAGATTTTTTTCATATGCCGCTGCCAATTCATTGGTGCCAAAACCAGCTGTTACGCAAAAACAGCCAATATAATCCTGAATTCCGGTTTCCTTAGGAGCAATGAAATCTGACAGGGCAATATTTGGAATACCTTGTCTTTTTTTAGATTGCTGACGCAGGGTCCTAAAGATATAATGATTAATCTCCTGATTATCATCAGGCAAATCTGTATTTTCAAGATGAGTTAACACCTCAATATCGTCATCATTAATAGTATTGGCCTGAAAGAGTCCGAAAACCGCTTTTGCAGTCAATAATTTCTCCTCAAATATTTTTTTCAGCATTGCCCGGGCATCCTTATATAACTCAGAAGCCTGCTCCCCTACAACTTCATCTTTTAAAATATTTGGATATTTCCCATGCAAGTCCCAACTTCTGAAAAATGGTGTCCAATCTATAAATTCTTCCAGAAGCTTTAGATTCATTTCGCTAATCACTTCTATTCCCAATTTGTTGGGCTTTGTAATATCAGAAACATCCCAGTCTATATGAAACTTATTCTTTCTGGCATCTTTAATACTAAGATATTCTTTTTCTTTCCCGCGATTCATAAATTTCTCCCTGAAAGAAGAATAGTCAGTTTTAACCGAAGTCTTATAATCATCTGAAGAGTCTTTCTGTAAGAGGTCACCCAGGACGGTAACAGCTCGTGAGGCATCATTTACATGAACGACAGAGGCGCTATACTGTGGATCAATCTTTACTGCAGTATGTGCTTTACTTGTTGTTGCACCACCTATTAATAAAGGTATTTTAAAACCCTGGCGTTCCATTTCTTTGGCTAAATGAACCATTTCATCCAGAGACGGCGTGATAAGGCCGCTCAACCCTATTACATCTACCTGTTCTTCTATAGCTTTTTGAATTATTTTTTCTGGTGGTACCATAACACCCAAATCAATAATTTCATAGTTATTACATGCCAGTACCACACTTACAATATTCTTTCCTATATCATGTACATCCCCCTTAACCGTAGCCATTAAGACTTTTCCCGCGGACTTCGATACATTGTCTTTATCTTCCTCAATAAATGGCAATAAATAGGCAACAGCCTTTTTCATAACTCTTGCAGACTTAACTACCTGCGGCAGAAACATTTTTCCACTACCGAAGAGATCCCCTACTACATTCATACCTTTCATTAAATGACCTTCAATGACCTCAATTGGCTTAGTGACGTCCAATCTTGCTTCTTCCACATCTGATACAATATATTGATCTATCCCTTTTACCAAAGCCCGGGTAATTCTTTCCTGAACTGGTTCTTTGCGCCAGGAATCATCTGATTTCTTATCCTTTGCCTTACCAACAACTGTTTCAGCAAATTCGAGAAGCCTTTCTGTAGCATCATCCCTCCTGTTTAAAATCACATCTTCTACCCTATCCAGTAAATCTTTCGGAATATCGTCATAAACTTCCAGGATAGCAGGATTCACAATGCCCATGTTCATACCGGCCTGTATAGCATGATACAAGAAAACCGAATGCATGGCCTCACGAACCGGTGTATTCCCCCTAAACGAAAAAGAAACATTGCTCACTCCTCCGCTAACACTGCAATGTGGAAGGTTTTTACGAACCCAAGAAGTAGCTTCAATAAAATCTACAGAATTCCTTCTATGTTCATCCATTCCTGTGGCAACAGGAAAAATATTAAGATCAAAAATGATATCCTCCGGAGGGAAATTTACGCGATTTACCATTATATCATAGGAACGTTTGGCTATTTCAATACGCCGCTGATAATTATCTGCCTGACCTTTTTCGTCAAAAGCCATTATTATAACAGCTGCTCCATAAAGGCGAATCAATTTGGCCTGACGAATAAATTCTTCTTCTCCCTCCTTTAAACTAATGGAATTGACAACACATTTACCCTGAACTAATTGTAATCCGGCCTCAATAATCTCCCATTTAGAGCTGTCTATCATAATAGGAACACGGGCTATGTCTGGCTCCGCCATAACTAAATTCAAAAACCTGATCATGGCTTGTTTTCCATCAATCAGACCATCGTCCATATTTATATCAATAATCTGGGCTCCACCTTCTACCTGGTGCCTGGCTATTTCGAGGGCTTCCTCGTATTGCTCTTCTTTAATTAGTCTTAGAAACCTTCTTGAGCCGGCAACATTGGTTCTTTCCCCTACATTAATGAAATTACTATCAGGGGTAATAACGAGCGGTTCAAGACCAGCCAGTTTAAGGAATCTTGGTTTTGCAATGGCATCAATATCAACCTCCTGCTCATTTCCTGAATTCAGTTGTATGTTGGTTGCATCTTTCATTATTTACAATTGAACCCCTTTTAATTCAGAAAAGGTAAATTTCCTGGGTTTATAATCCTTTGTCAATTCAGCAATAGCCTTAATATGTTCAGGTGTTGAACCACAGCATCCACCTATTATATTCACCAGGCCCTTTTCAAGATATTCCTTAATTTGTTCGGCCATCTGATCTGGTGTTTGATCATAATCGCCAAAAGCGTTTGGTAAGCCTGCATTGGGATGTGCTGAAATCGCAGCTTCTGTTCGATCTGAAATAGCGTCTAAATGCGGTACTAGCTGTTTTGCTCCCAAGGCACAATTAAAACCAACAGACAAAAGAGGAATATGACCTACAGATATTAAAAAAGCTTCTGCGGTTTGCCCTGATAATGTGCGCCCTGAGGCATCGGTAATGGTTCCGCTAACCATAACCGGTGTTTGAATATTACGAGACTGTTTTATTTCTTCAATCGCAAATAGCGCAGCTTTTGCATTAAGAGTGTCAAAAACAGTTTCTACCATCAGAATATCTACACCTCCATCTAAAAGAGCCTCTACCTGCTGCTTGTAAGCTAATCGCAATGCCTCAAATGATACTGCCCTAAAACCCGGGTCATTTACATCGGGGGACATACTTGCCGTTTTATTTGTTGGTCCAATACTTCCCACCACAAACCTCGGTTTATTGGGCTCCCTTGCAGTAAATTCCCTGGCTACCCGCTTCGCTATTTTGGCCGACTCATAATTAAGTTCATAAACCAAATCTTCCATATGATAATCCGCCATGGCAATAGAAGTACTGGAGAATGTATTTGTTTCCACTATATCCGCTCCTGCCTCAAAATATTTTGCATGAATTTCGGCTATAGCCTCAGGCTGGGTTAACGTCAGTAAGTCGTTATTGCCCTGCAGTGGATAAGGCCAGTCTTTAAAACGGTTCCCCCTAAAGTCCGACTCAGTAAATTTATACCGTTGAAGCATCGTACCCATAGCACCATCCAGTATCATAATCCGTTCCTCCAGTATATTCTGTATCTTCTTCATATGTTTCCGCTTTTTAGGAAATACATTTTTACAACTTCAATATTAGTCCTGTCTTACCAAAATAACTTAATAACAGTATAATCAACTTCTTATTGTTGAATGTAACTGTCGGACTATTCTATAATATTATCAAGAAAAAATAAGTAAAGACAAATATTCTTTACGCTGTGTTATCTAGCCTTAGTCGCAATATAAAAGCAGCCTAGCGGTAGAATGTAGCACCTTCTTTATAGTTAAAGGGTTGCTAAGGTTTCAACGGGTC
>CBDUGN010000135.1:0-9526 GCA_965366915.1 uncultured Eudoraea sp.
TAAGGGGGACTTGTATATCGTAAAAAGAGGTGTAAATCATAAAGTGAGCTCCCAAAACGAATGTCATCTTATGCTGATAGAAAATAAAACAACCTTACATACCGGAAAGGTGAAAACAGAAATCACAAAGTCCATAGAGCAGCAAAAAACATTGAAACTCTAGACTTACTTAAAGGCAATGAAGAAATAACGAAAGCACAACAAGGTATATAAGCAATAGCGGTTTAAGTGCAAACTTTGAACAGATATTTGTATTTAATAAGTATCTTACTTCCTAATAATAGGTAGCTATTAATCCGCTAAAGCTCATATACAGACCGTTATGCCTAATTAGAAGTAAAGCAGGAGATAAAAATATTCCATATGAAAACTAGCCAACTAAATTCTATAAGTGTTTTTCTTTTAATTCTTCTTGCTACCCCAATGGGTTACGCTCAATCGACAGAGGATAACATTAAAAGTCCTATTGAATACTTCAATAAAAGAAATAAAGCTCTAAGTCTTGCCCAAAGTCAGAATTGGCTGGAGTTGACTCCCATTGCGGAAAACCTCACACAACATTACCAGAAGGATGGTGACCTCTTTTATATCTTGGGGCTATCATATTATGAGACCAAGCATTATCAAAAGGCTATTACGGCATTAAAACAAACCTTGGATTTGGGAGGAACTATCCTCGTTGTGCCTACGGGTTCTCGTCCTTCTAACGATATTATGATAAAAATTGCCAAGGCTTACGGATTCGATGGCGATAAGGAAAATGCCATGTTATGGTTGAAAAAGGGGTTTGCTTCACGCTATGACGAGAAATTCTATTTAAAAGAAGACCCTGCCTTTAGCGCTTTCCACAAGGATGAAGATTTCCGGCAATTATTTGGTATGGGCAACCAAGCAGATATTACCAGAACAGAAGCTTGGACAGGTGACCTAAATTATTTGCAAAAGCGCATTATAGAAGTGCATTATGACTTGGATGATGTAATGACAGAAGAGGAGTTCAACTCAATTTTTGACGAATTAAAAGCCAGCATAGACGAATTATCTGATGAGCAAACCCTTGTGGAAATAATGAAAATTATGGGCCGTTTAGGCAGTGGTCATAACTTCATCATACCGACATCATCAAAAGTAGGAGCATTAAAAAGACTTCCAATTCAAATTTATCAATTCACTGATGGGATGTATATCGTTGACGCAGAAGAAGGCTTTGAAAAATGGATAGGCTTTAAGGTGGAAAAAATTGGTGAAACTTCAATTGAAGATGCTCTTGAAAAAACCAATTTAGTGAATGCTCGAGATAATGACATGCAAACACTCTGGCTGGGGCCCTATTTTTTACGCATGCCAGACTTATTGAAAGGTTTAGGAATTATTGAAAATGAGAAACAAGTAACCATTTCAGTTACTGATTCTAAAGGAAATTCTCAAAAGTTGACTATGGAACCAATGAGCTGGAACTTCACTGGCTTTCCTATAACGCCTCCGTTGAAAAAAGAGTCACAGCCTTTATACCTCTCAAAAATGGACAACATATTCTGGTATGAATCAATACTAGAGAATCAAGCAATTTATATCAAGTTTAATAGCGTCCAGGATAAAAATGACCAATCTCTGAAAGATTTTACTCTAGAAATACAAAACCAAATTGATCAAAAGAAACCTCAATTTTTAGTATTGGACTTGCGCCATAATTCTGGTGGAAATGGAGCTATACGAAATCATATGTTAAAACTATTAGTCAAGTTTGAGGCTAACAAACCAGAAGGTAAGATTTTCGTTTTGATGGGCAGAGGCACCTATTCAGCTGCTCAAAATTTATTGACGGAAATCTCTACACAGACCAATGCCATCTTAGTAGGAGAGCCCAGTAGTTCAAAACCAAGTTTTGTGGGAGAAGCAGGATGGTTCCAACTACCTAATTCAGGTCTTATTGGCATTGTCGCTTCACAGTATCATAAAAGTTCAGAAGCTGAAGATTTCCGCAAATGGATTGCTCCACATATCCCCATTAATTTATATTCTAAAGACTATTTTTCGGGGAATGATAAGGCCCTAGATATAATAATGGAGGTAATCAATACTTCTGAAAGTAGAAATAAGAACTAGGCATAACAATGTATATAAGCCATACCCTTCGGGATACGGCTCATACACTAAACGTTGGCAATCATTTAAGGAAACAAATAGGTATACTGCGAACCGCCTATAGTAGGCAAATTAAAAAATGATGAAAAACATTTTAAAACTAATTGAAATCTTTTTTTCTATTGGTTTATTTATTTCCTGTGGGAATTCGGATGAACTTAAATTGTTTAATGGAGAATCGCTTGAAGGATGGGAAGGGTCAAATACTATTTTCAGAGTGGAAAAGGGAGCCATAATTGGAGGTAACCTGGAAAAACCAATCGATGAAAGTTACTACCTGTGTACGGAACAGAAGTATGAAAATTTTGAATTGAAATTATCTGCTAAATTTATAACGAATGATGTAAATACTAATGCGGGAATAAGTTTTAGAGCTAAACGCGTGCCCAATTCTAATGAAGTAATGGGCTACCAGGCTGACATAGGATATATTGATGCCAGTGCAATTGCTCAATTTTCTGATTTTACACCGAAGGATACAACCGGTCTTTATCCGCTTTGGGGTAGCCTGGTAGATGAGAACAGGCCAGATACTTCAAGATACCCTAGACCAGATATCTTTCCTGTCATAATTTTTAAGGTAGCTGATAAAGAACTCATAGAGGAAATTATTGATCCGTTTGATTGGAATGAGATTACTATTAAGGCCAATGGCCCGGATATTGAAATTAAAATCAACGGAGTTAAAACAGCCCAATACACCGAGAAAGATGACGTACCTTCAAACGGTTATATATGCCTGCAGGCACATTCAGGAGGGCCATATGAAATTTGGTATAAAAACATCGTACTAAATCAATTAGAACAATGATTTAACACAGATAACAATATAGGACCATCATGCCCTACATTGGTTGGTTAGGTCCAATAAACTTAGCGATGGAGAACATTCGGCAAATGAACAACTCAATTCGCAACATTCTCCGCCATTACTCCAAACTCCTGCCCATTGAGAAGCGACCTGTTCTCCTGCGGTGCCTTTTTGAAGCAAATCAGGTAAAATATACACACCATCTTCAATTATGAGTAATTTGAAATAACCCTATTGTATTTTTTTTGTTTTATGTACCTTAGGTATACAACATGAAAAACCCAGAGCTTTACCAGGCTTAGCCCTGTGCCGGCGGTAATACATCATAATTACTAAAAAACATGAAAAATATTCTGCTCTGTATGGCTATCCTCTTATTTATTTCCTGTGATAGGAAATCTAAAAAGGAATTTGACCTTACAGAAGGAGTTTCGAAAGAACTTGCATCTTATCGAAAAAATCAGGTTTCAAACGTCCAATACCACCTCTTCTTTAAAATTCCAGAAATTAAAGAAGACTCCATCAGTTCAAAACTCATTTTAGAATTGTCAATACACGACTTAAACCAACCTCTGATCTTGGATTTTAAGTCGAACAAATCAATACCTCACTCATCCATTGTAAACGGTAAAAGTGTTCCAATTCAACATCAAAAGGAACATTTAACTATCCCCGTTGAACATTTGGTAATAGGTAGCAATAAAATTGAAGTTGAATTCATAGCAGGAGAAATGTCATTAAACAGGAACGATGACTATCTGTATACCCTGCTTGTACCAGACAGGGCAAGAACTTTATTCCCCTGTTTTGATCAGCCAAATATTAAAGCAACCTACCTGCTAAACATTAGCGCCCCGAAAGACTGGAAAGTATTATGTGGCTCACCATTAGACAAAACTAAAGACAGGGCCAATTTTGTAGAATATCAATTTAAAGAATCGGATAGAATGAGCACCTATCTATTCTCATTTGTAGCGGGAAAATTTGATGAAGTAACCTCAACCGACACAAGATTCAAAATGTCTTTACTTCATCAGGAGAAAGACAGTACTAAAATTCAATTAAGCACTTCAAGAATATTCGATTTACATCAACAATCCGTTGACTTTTTAGAAAAGTACACGAACTATAATTTTCCTTTTCAAAAATTAGATTATGCCTCCATATTTAGTCATCCCTATGGAGGCATGGAACATACCGGGGCCATCCAATACCGGCAATCACCTCTCTTCCTGGATAAAAGTGCCACTCAAAACCAAAAATTAAGGCGTGCCAAACTAATTGCACACGAAACTGCTCACATGTGGTTTGGCAATTTGGTAACCATGCAATGGTTTAGCGATGTTTGGCTAAAAGAGGTCTTTGCCAATTTTATGGCAGACAAAATCGTAAATCCACAGTTTAAAAGTATCAACCACGATTTGTCTTTCTTTATCGACCACTATCCTGCAGCCTATAGCATAGACCGCACTACAGGGGCAAATCCCATTCGCCAAAATCTCGACAACCTCAACAATGCAGGATCGCTTTATGGTAATATAATCTATCATAAAGCGCCAATAATGATGCGCCAACTGGAGGCCCTAATAGGGAAAGACAATTTCCAAAAAGGCATAATAGAATACATAAATACATTCGAAAATGATAATGCTGATTGGAGCGATCTAGTAAATATCCTCGATAAATATTCGGACTTAGATTTAAAGGATTGGAGTAATGTATGGGTTAATTCACCGGGGCGACCCCTTATTGATAGCACTATTCTCTATGATGATATAAATAACATAAAATCCTTTGTTTTAGAGCAGCGGTCAGAAGATAATTCCGGAAATATCTGGCCCCAGGTATTCGAAATATCACTTATTTATCCGGACAGTACACATGTGCTAAATGTCGGTTTAAAAAAACAAAAAATCCGGCTTACGGAAGCAGAAGGTTTGCCAAAACCAAATTACGTAATATACAATAGCAATGGACTGGGGTATGGCGTATTTCCGGTATCAGATACAGCCTTAACATTTGCGTCAAAAGTTAATGATGAAATAGCCCGGGCAAGCATATACCTTAGCTGCCATGAAAATGCATTAAACGGCAAAATATCTAAAAATAAGGCGTTCGGAATTTTTCAGGAGGGGTTAAAAAAAGAAAAAAACGAGTTGCTGTTATCAATACTCTCCAACCAAATAATTCATTTATTCTGGACCTATTTTTCAGAGGAGGAACGAATGCAGCAACAAAACGAAATAGTGGAACTCCTGTTTGCCCGGCTTCAACAAGATGAGGAACCGAGCACTAAAAAAACTTTGTTCAATACATTTCTATCCTTAGCTTATACCGGGATAGCCCGGGATAGACTATATAAAACTTGGCGTAAGGAAATAGTCATTCCCGAGTTGCTGCTAAATCAAGATGACTTTACCGGAATTGCAATGAGATTGGCCCTTTATGAACACAAGGAGGCATCTGAAATACTTATCGAATCGCGGGCTGCCCTGAAAGATTCTAATAAGGTGAAACGATTTGATTTTCTCATGCCGGCATTATCTGCTGAAAATAATATTAGGATGGATTTTTTCCGGTCATTGGCAGATGAAGAGAATCGGGAGAAGGAAAATTGGGTACTGTCTGCCTGCTATTACATCCACCATCCTTTAAGACAAGAAACGGCCATTGAATCGCTCGACCTTAGCTTAAATCTAATTGAAGAAATTCAGCAAACCGGGGATATATTTTTCCCTAAGGCATGGTTAAACAATACCATTGGCATGTATTCATCCGGTGAGGCTTACACCATCTTAAGGCAGTTTCTCGATGCTAATCCCAATCTAAACCCGCAACTCAGATTGAAGATCTTACAAGCGACAGATGATTTATATCGAATTCAGCGTAACGGCAATGAGCAATCTTGAATTGGGATAATGTCGGGAAACATTACTCACAACAATGGCTATAATCCTCCAGAGGCATTCAGGTTCATTGTGCTACACGAAAATAAGAGTAATAAACCAAGGCTGATGATGCACAATAAAGCATATTGTCAATAAAACTGAAATGTAAAATTGATAACACGTATACCATTAAGCAGACCGTAGAATTCCGTGTTTAAAAGCTTAAGAAAAAGTTATGATCACTGAATTAATTGTTATATTGAAACTGAAGGATTTTAATACACGATAATGAAAAGACTAGAAATTAATTTATGGTCAGTTTTGGCACTGCTTATACTATTGGCCGTTGGTTGTGAATCTAAAACTAAACTTATTCCGGGGGAAGGCTATACCGAAGTTAAAGGTGGCGAAATATGGTACAGAATTGTAGGTGATAGGGACAAACCCCCTCTATTATTAGTACACGGTGGGCCGGGATTCCCAAGTTATTATCTGAATCCATTGAAAGAATTAGGCAAGGACAGACCTGTAATTTTTTTCGATCAGCTTGGTTGCGGCAGGTCTGAAACGGAGGTTGACAGCACTTTAATGACAGTTGATAATTTTGTTGAGCAACTTGAAGCCCTAAGGAAAAATTTGGGATTGGAAGAATTTTACCTGTATGGTCATTCATGGGGCACTATGTTAGGAATGGATTATTATCTTAAATATCCCAATCGTGTAAAAGCACTGATCTTTGCTAGTCCGGCATTGAGCATTTCAAAATGGACAGAAGATACAGGAGAATTAATTAAGACACTTCCAGACTCCATCCAATCTGCTATTAAAGTTAATAATGAAAAAGGAACCTATGATTCGCCTGAATACCAACAGGCCATAAATGTATTTTATGAGAATTTTGTGGCTAAAAAACTGCCATGGGATGCAAATATGGATAGTACGTTTACAGGAGCAAATATGAATGTTTATAATTATATGTGGGGGCCAAGCGAGTTCAATGCAACAGGGATACTAAAGGATTATGAGCGGGGCGAACAATTAAAAGAAATAAAAATCCCTACCCTGTTCATTTGTGGTGAGTTCGACGAGGCAAGACCCTCAACAGTTCGCTATTTTCAAAGTCTTGTTCCAAACTCAAAGATGGTTGTAATTGAGGATGCCGCTCACATATCAATGCATGATAGTCCGGATGAAAACAACCAGGCAATCAGAGAGTTTTTGCTCGAATTGGAGAATTGAATTTATCCATCATTCGTATAAAGCTATCCTGGTGATTTAAATACAATTGTAATCACACCTTTGGGTGGAAATAAAAAAGTTATGCAAACAATACTAGGATCAGGAGGAGCAATTGGGGTTGAACTGGCTAAAGCCTTAAAAGAGTACACCTCCCAAATTAGATTGGTGAGCAGGAATCCGAAAAAAGTGAATGAGACAGACAAACTTTTTAAGGCTGATCTTCTCAATCCTAATGAAGTTAATGACGCAGTGAAAGGCTCATCCATAGTTTATGTAACCGTTGGGTTTCCGTATAATTTCAAAATCTGGAAGGATTGCTGGCCAAAATTCACTGAAAATGTTATTGATGCCTGTATTACACATAATTGTAAATTGGTATTCTTTGACAACATCTATATGTACGACCCAGACCATTTAAATGGGATGAACGAGGAGACACCAATTAACCCCCCCAGCAAAAAAGGTAAAATACGTGCACAAATAGCAGATATGATACTATCTAAAGTTAAAGAAGGTAAACTTACTGCTCTTATAGCGCGTTCGGCAGATTTTTATGGCCCGGGCATTAAAAATACCAGCATGTTAACCGAGACTGTTTTTAAACCCCTGAGTAGCGGAAAAAAGGCAAACTGGATGGCTTCATTAAACTTTAAACACTCTTTTACCTACACTCCTGATGCAGCCAAAGCCACAGCACTGTTAGGTAATTCTGAAAAGGCCTATAACCAGGTTTGGCATCTTCCTACTGCCAAAAACCCATATACCGGTCGGGAATGGATTGAAGCAATTGCAAAGGAAATGGGCGTTAAACCTAAAACTCAAACGGCTACTAAATTTATCGTGCGCATACTGGGGCTTTTTATTCCCCTGATGCGGGAAATGCCTGAAATGATGTACCAGTACGACAGGGATTATGTCTTTAATTCGGATAAGTTTGATAAGCATTTCGATTTTAAAGTCACCCCCTATTCAGATGGAATAAAGGAAATTGTACAATCCGATTATAGTAAATAACAAACACAGTCAAAAAATAATTCAATGAAGAAAATTGGTTTTTACATAGCAGTATTATTAATAGCCATAGCTTGTCAGACTCAGACTAATATCGTATCTGTTGAGCCTGAGGGACTGGACTGGCTTCCGGATAGTAAGGAATTTAAGGCAGGTGCAATCCTGGTGCCGGAAAATCATGATAATCCGGATGGAAAGAAAATTCAGATTACTTATATCGTTCTAAAAGCCAAAGACACAGTTTCCCAAGAGTTTCCAATGATTTTCTTTTCCGGTGGCCCGGGAGGGAATACCCTTGGTCCTGGGATGATACAATTTTTAAAGGAACATCCTCTGAGAAACGAACGTGATATAATTTTATTCGACCAACGCGGAATTGGGTATTCATCCGCCATGCCGGATATGTCTTTTGATGCTTTTAATATTATGGCCAAAGATGCCAATGAGGAAGAAGAACTGGCATTAACTGCCAGTATGATAACTAAATATAAAAAGATGTGTGAGGAGCAGGAAATTAGCCCGGAATATTATAACACCATACAAAATGCCAGGGATGTTGGAATGCTTTTCAGACATTTGGGTTATGAGAAATACAATCTGTTTGGAGGCTCTTATGGCACACGCATTGCACGGGTGGTCCAGGATATGTTCCCGGAATACATTCATTCTTCTGTACTGGATTCACCTTCTCCGTTGAGCGGAGATTTTCTTCTTAATCGTTTAGACAGCTATTCTCTAGCCCTGGGTAGAATTTTTGAATTTTGTGCTAATGATCCCGATTGTAGAACAGAATATCCAGGTCTAAAAGAGGAATATTTTAAAGCAATATCCATCTTGGAGGAGAAACCATTAAAAACAAGCTTGAATGATTCAATAAATGTAACTATTAATGCACAGGACGGGGTGTATTTATTGCGGAGATTGTTATATCAAAGTAACTCCAGGGAAAAAGCCCCTGAACTCATAAAAGCATTCATTGAGGGAGGTGGTGATGTAATTAATGAAGTTTTGGCGTTTGAATACCAGTTAACGGGCGGGCTAAATCTTACGATGTTGTTGTCTGTAGAAAAATACGAAAATTTTAACCCGGCCAATACTCCGGAAGTCATCTCGGAAAACTATAACAAATATCCTTTAATTCCGGTTAAACTAGGGTTTTTTGATGCTTTCTACATTGCCGGGGCCAATTGGCACACCAATAACCTGCCCCTTGAAGATCGAAAATTTCAGGATTCTGAGGTGCCCACCCTTATTTTCGTAAACAGGTTTGATCCTGTTACGCCTCCAAAAAACGGAGTTCTTTTCAAGGAAAACCTGACTAATGGAACACTGTTAATACTAGATGAAGGTGGTCATGGTGGCGGTAACCAGGAATGCAAAGATCAGGTTATGATCAATTTCATGAACCAACCAAATGCGGAATTGGATGTCT
>CBDUGN010000136.1:0-9392 GCA_965366915.1 uncultured Eudoraea sp.
TTTTGCCAGGGCCTGTCTATTATCGTAGTCCAATATACGACGCTGGTCCTTTTTATTTCGAATATTCCCAATTTCAATAAAAGTCATTGCCGGCAGGGTCTTCTTTACCAGATATAAATTGCTCCTGTCTTCAAAGGTTCCCGAATAACTTCGATTTGGTTGGTACTTTTTGTATTTCTTTTTAAATGTATTGTGAATGCTTTCAGCAAGTTTTTTACCATTCTTACTTTTCTCGTGGTAGTAGAAAAAAACATCAATATTTTGTCCTTTACTACGGCTGTCTACATGGGTAACTACCAAACGTTGATGCTTTCCTTTATGTTTCAAATATAATTTATTCACCGCGTCTACCCTTTGGTCTAGTCTTTCCTTTTGGTTCAATGGAATGGTCTGGTCGGGTAAAACTAACTCATCCTTATCCATTTCCAGAATTCGCTCATCTCGAATACCGTCATCCGGATCCCTAATAATAACATATACCAATGCTCCATGGGAAAGTAATTCTCTGGCCAGGCGTAAAGTCACGTCATAAGCGTATTCATCTTCCGAAATGGACTTTCCAACATATTGAGTCATTGCGCCTGGATCCGGGCCGCCATGTCCTGAAATTAAATAATATACAGTTCCTTTTAACCGCTCACTTTTAGCGGTTACCTCGGCATATTTATCACCAAATATATCATAGGAATTATTCTCAACCAAATTGTTTGATCCATCAACCTTAGTTTCCTCTTTAACTTTTTCCAGACTTTCCTCTGATGTTTCAGGAATTATATAGGCCATTCCCTCGTATAAATGCAGACTATCCCTAAGCCTTGGAAGGTTCAGATCAATAAAATCATCATAGGTAATATAAGGGTCAATCCCTTGCTTGCGAAGTAAAGAATAAATACCATCTCCTTTTTGGGCAATTACAGTATTTAGAGAATCCTGGGCAATTAAAATAGTAAACGGAAGACAGAGGAATACTAAAAGAGGTTTTATAGATTTCTGAAGCACAATAATCTTTTTTACAAAGATTATCAAAAATGTTGCCAATTTGCAAATACATCCAGACTGGAAAAATTGATAAAAAAATGGTGATCAATTGGTTTGATAGAACAATTTAATGATTTCTTCGGCTGGTTTATTCTGAGGTGTAAATCTGTTATCCATTCCTCCGCCGGCTTTTTCGTGATTAAGAAACCACTTCCATACAAACCCCCCTGCAAACCATTCTTCATTCCAAAATTCTTCAAAAATGGCTTTTTTTGCGTTTACCTGAGCTTCCAGGTTCACCCCTTCTTCGCTGCGATCAACCAGCCAGGGTTTTTTAGCGGTATAGTCCATACTTCTATATCCAAATTCGGTAAAAAGCACTGGGCGGGAAGTTTCTTTGGCAAGCGCAGCAATTTTTTCCTTCCAGGGTTTCCAACCCTCTTTTAATTGGTCTACACTTGGGGTTTTGGCATCGGATAAGGGAAAATAAGCATCTATCCCAATATAGTCCAGAGATTCCCAAAAAGGCGTTCGTTTATATTCATCCCAGTTGGAAGCATAGGTAAGTTTTCCTTTATATACCTTTCTGATTTTTACAATTAAATCTTTCCAATACTGAGGCCTGTTCATGACAAATTGCTCCAATTCTGTCCCAATACACAGAATTTCAGCTTTAGTTTCCTGGGCTAACTTGGCATAGGTAAGCATAAATTTATCATAGGATGCCTCCAGAATCTTCCAGTCTTCTTCTGTTTCCATCTTTAAGCCTCCTGTGAATTCCCCACGCCATATCCAGATTTGTGGTTTAAGCATGACCTTAACTTTGTTTGCCCTTAAGAGTTCAATATATTGTCTGGCACCACCCTGGGTTTCGCCATACCATTGACGATCCGTATCAAAAATTATTTCAGGACTTTTTATATCTCTGATAAATCCGAAAGGCATTACAGCTGCATGATCCGCATGAACCTTCAGAAACGCATCTACATGTTCCTGAACCGCTTTATCCCTTGAAGCAACAAAACTTATTCCATTGATCTTATTAACCGATTGACTGGTACAAGATAATTGGAGAAAGAGCAATAGTAAAAACCCGTATCTCTTCATAGGTGATTTATAAGTACATATACAAAAATAAGGTAATAAAACTTGATATAATTTTAAAGTAGCTGTTAAGTAATTTTCTTTATATTCGACATAATAGCTATCAACATCTCAACAACATGGAAAATATTGTAATTATTGGGAATGGAGTTGCTGGTGTAACGGCCGCCAGGCACATACGCAAGAACTCAAACAAGAGAATTATAATAATTTCGGCCGAAACAGATCATTTCTTTTCCAGAACAGCATTGATGTATGTATATATGGGTCATATGAAGTTTGAACATATTAAGCCATATGAAGACTGGTTTTGGAAAAAAAACAGGATTGAACTCATACGAGGTTACGTCAGTAAAGTTGATCATGAAAAAAAAGAACTACAGATTGAAGACGCCCGGGTATTAAAATACGACAAGTTAATTCTGGCTACCGGATCGAAACCTAATAAATTTGGTTGGCCGGGCCAGGATCTCCATGGAGTACAGGGTTTGTATTCCAAACAAGACCTGGATCTATTAGAAATCAATGCCCCCAATAAGGAAGTATGCAAGCGTGCTGTTATTGTTGGAGGTGGATTAATTGGAATTGAATTAGCCGAAATGCTAAGAAGTAGGGATATCCCTGTAACTTTTCTGGTACGTGAAAAAAGTTTTTGGGATGGCGTACTTCCTGATGAAGAATCGGGAATGATAAATGAACACATTCTGGATCATCATATAGACCTGCGTCTGGAGACCAATTTAAATGAAATCCTGGCTGATGAAAGTGGCAGGGTAAAGGCAGTTATTACGGATAAAGAAGAAACCATTGAATGTCAGATGGTAGGATTAACACCCGGTGTTTCGCCTAATGTATCTTTTTTAAACGACTCCGGAATTGAATTGGGAAGGGGCATTAAGGTAAATCGCTTTCTTGAAACGAACATAAAGGATATTTATGCTATTGGAGATTGTGCAGAACAACATGAGCCTATTGGTAATCGTCGGCCCATAGAAGCTGTCTGGTATACGGGTCGAATGATGGGTGAAACGGTAGCACAGACTATTTGCGGGAACAGGACCGAATACAACCCCGGGCACTGGTTTAATTCGGCTAAATTTCTTGATATAGAATACCAGACTTATGGTTGGGTCTTTAGTACCAACGGCAAGAAAACGTATGAACAACATTTTCATTGGAGACATCCCGCTGAAAAAATATGCCTGACAATTGCTTTTCATAAAGAAACCAGGAAATTTCTGGGGCTAAATACGTTTGGAATTCGCATGCGCCATGAGATCTTCGATAGGTGGCTGAATGAAGAACGGGATGTTATGCATGTGATAAAATATCTTAAGGACGCCAATTTTGATCCTGAATTCTACGCTGTATATGAAAATGAAATTGCAGCTAAATTCAATTCAGAATTTGGTACAGATATTAAGCCGGAAAAGAAAAACTGGAAACGAATTTTTGCAATCGGATGAGTGGATAACTCTGAAATTTGATCTATAAAATCTTACTAATACTCAAATAATGTATGAGCACTCCAGATAAAAGTATGGAACTGGCAGGACAACCTCCAGTGGCTTTGAGCCGATTTCAAAAAATTGCTGTAATCGTGGGATTATCTGGGCTTTTCATAATTCTCCTCGCAGGTTTTAATTCAAATTTTCCAAATAAAGGAATGTGGCTCATCATTTCCATCCTGGCAATGTTTATTGGAGTATTTTGGTTTACAAAAGAGGCATACGCCCAAAAACTTAAGGGCATAAAGAATGATGGTGTTTGGTTTAAATCAATATCGTCTAAAGGATTATGGGCCTGGATAACCGGAATAACACTTACCGGATTCTACATTGTCCTTTATTTCTTCCCTGAATTCCTGGGGTTAGTGAAGAATGGTGCAAATACGGGTATCATTGCATTATTTGATCCTTTAAGCCAAGTATTGAGTGGAAATCCGGCCAGCCAATGGTTTGTCTACGGAACACTTTATACCGTTGCTATTCTGGCTTTCGGCATTAAATTTATTTCGAAATACAGACATAACAGATACGAGATCATTCGTACCATAAGTGTTATGTTTTTTCAGCTGGCATTTGCATTTATGATTCCCGAAATAATGGCACGATTAAATGGAAAGCTCCCCTATTATGACCTGAAAAATATCTGGCCTTTGAACTACTACAATTTTGAAAGATACCGCATTAATGCATTTATAGATTCAGGAGATGTGGGCATGGCAATGCTTTTTTTCGGCATACTGTCTGTTTTTGTGATCTCCCCTATTCTGACATATAAATATGGTAAACGCTGGTACTGTTCATGGGTTTGCGGTTGTGGAGGATTGGCAGAAACAGCAGGTGATGCCTTTAGACATCTAAGCGATAAAAGCTTATCAGCCTGGAAAGTAGAGCGCTGGGTGGTTCATAGTGTTGTGGTTTTTGTTACGCTGATGACTACAGCCGTAATTTATTCCTATCTGGGTGATGACACGAGCAAGTATTGGTTGACTAAAAATACTTTTCTTATTGGAGTAGCCCTTTTGTTAACAGTGATCTTTGTTCTTGTTATGATATTCAAAAGAGAGCAATTTCAAAAAGACGCCCGATATGGTGCTATTGGATATTTCGTAATTATTATGGCCCTCATTGGTTTTCACTTTCTTAGCGGAGAGGGCAATGTATTCCTGTTTAAATCCGAAACCTTAAGGAAATCGTACGGATTTCTTATTGGCAGTATTTTTTCCGGTGTTATTGGCACAGGCTTCTATCCTATTTTCGGGAATCGGGTCTGGTGTCGTTTTGGTTGCCCTATGGCCGCAATTTTGGGTTTTCAACAACGTTTATTTTCAAAGTTTAGAATAACGACAAACGGAGGTCAGTGTATTTCATGTGGCAATTGTTCTACGTATTGTGAAATGGGCATTGATGTGCGTGCTTATGCCCAGAAGGGTGAAAACATAGTGCGTTCTAGCTGTGTAGGATGTGGAATATGTTCAGCAGTCTGCCCCAGAGGTGTTTTGAAACTTGAGAATGGTCCCTTAAAAGGACGTATCGATGGTAATGAGGTCCTATTAGGGAATGATGTAGATTTAATGAACCTGGTTAACCAAAACAAATAATACGCTATTTCAGTTGCTTCCCTATTGTCTTTAAATTCCATTTTTTACATATTTGGTATTTTCCAGGTCTCTTAGGTTCTGCATAAAAGCATCCGATTAAAAAGAATTATTACAAGTATCAATGGTGAAATAAATAATGATATTTTTGCACCGCACAGGCGGAAAAAAGTATAGGACTCATCAAGAAATATGCAAAAAAATAAGCCAAGTGGAGATCAACATGTCATTATGGAGCATAATATGACGGACATCAAAGTTATAATTCCGGCATATAATGAAGCAAATTCTATTGCCAAGGTCATTCAGGAAATTCCTTCTACAGTTTCTGAAATAATTGTTGTAAACAATAATTCAACTGATGATACGGCTATAAACGCAAACAGAGCAGGGGCTACAGTATTAAATGAAACAAGAAAAGGCTATGGATATGCATGCCTTTGTGGTATGGATTATATAGCAAAGAAGTCCAGAAAGCCCGATATCATCGTATTTATCGATGCAGACTATTCAGATTACCCTGAAGAGTTAAATAAAATTGTAAAACCTATACTGGATGATAATGTGGATTTGGTGATTGGGGCGAGAACAAAAGCTTTGAGAGAAGAAGGCTCAATGACACCCCACCAAATTTTTGGCAATAAATTAGCCACATTCTTAATGAAGTTAATTTTTGGGTCAACATTTACAGATTTAGGGCCTTTTAGAGCTATAAAGTACGAGAAGCTTCTGGAGATGCAAATGGAAGATAAAACCTACGGGTGGACCATTGAAATGCAGCTAAAAGCGCTCAAAAACAAAATGACATATGTCGAAATACCAGTGCGTTACAAGAAAAGAATTGGTGTCTCTAAGGTGTCGGGTACAGTAAAAGGTAGTATCTTTGCAGGATTAAAAATATTGGGTTGGATTTTTAAATATAGTTTAAGATAATATGGGACTAACAATTGCTTACATCATTATTGGGATTTACAGCACGGCTCTCTTACTGATCTTTTTTTACAGTCTGGCACAATTAAACCTTCTGGTTAATTATTTAGGCAACAAAAAGATAAATGAGGTTGCTCCAAAATATAATTTACTGGACCCTAAGGAGATTCCTTTTGTAACTATTCAGCTGCCTATCTATAATGAAGAATACGTGGTAGAGCGATTACTGGATAATATCTCAAAAATAGAGTATCCGAAAAGCAAACTGGAAATTCAGGTACTGGACGATTCTACAGAGGGTAACTCTGTGGAAGAAACAGCTGTAAGAATAAAAGCCTTGCAGGAGACGGGATTAGATATAAAGCATATCCGAAGAGAAAACAGAACAGGCTTTAAAGCTGGAGCGCTCAAGGAAGGACTTAAAATAGCAAAAGGTGATTTTATCGCTATTTTTGATGCCGATTTCCTTCCAGATGGTGATTGGTTGAAGAAAACGGTTATTTATTTTAAAGATGAGGAAATAGGTGTTGTTCAAACCAGATGGGGGCATATTAATCGTGACTATTCAACACTTACAAAAATTCAGGCTTTTGCACTCGATGCCCATTTTACCCTTGAACAGGTTGGAAGAAATGCAAAAGGTCACTTTATAAACTTTAATGGCACCGCAGGCATCTGGAGAAAAGAATGTATTCTTGATGCAGGAAACTGGGAGGGAGATACTTTAACCGAAGACCTGGACCTTAGTTACAGAGCTCAGTTAAAAAACTGGAAATTCAAATATCTTGAAGATGTTGAAACACCAGCGGAACTCCCTGTAGTAATTAGTGCTGCCAGATCTCAACAATTCAGATGGAATAAAGGGGGTGCAGAAAACTTTAGGAAAACAGTTTGGAGTGTAATTACCGCTAAAAATATTTCATTCAAAACCAAATTTCACGGAGTGATGCACTTATTAAACAGCTCCATGTTTCTATGTGTTTTTATAGTAGCTATGTTGAGTATCCCTATGCTCTACATAAAAAATAGCTATGGCCATTTAGGCTGGATATTTGAGGTGACAAGCTTTTTCATTTTAAGTACCGTCATATTATTCATTTGCTATTGGTTCACTTATAAAAGTATTCAGGGGAGTAGTTTTGACAATTTTGTGGATTATATAAAACTATTCTTTACATTTTTCTCGGTAGCCCTTGGCTTCTCATTGCACAATTCAGTTGCCGTTCTTGAAGGTCATATGGGAAAAAGAAGTGAATTTGTTCGTACGCCAAAATTCAATATCAACAATCTTACGGACAGCTGGAAGGGTAATAAATACCTGGCTAAAAAGATATCTCCAAATATGGTAATTGAATTTGGCCTTATGATCTATTTCCTTTTTGGAATGTACAGCGCTATTCCACTAAATGATTTTGGTTTGTTCCCATTTCATTTTATGTTGTTCCTGGGATTCGGCTTTGTAGCATTTAAATCCCTGACTGCTAAAGCATAACACTTCATTATTTTAGCCAAATTCCTGGATTTTAAAGAGTCTCTTAGATTTTTTTAGCATGCTGTTTGCATGAGTTTTTAGTACTTGAATATTGTCTTTTTTTGTGTACTTTGTAAAGACCAAACCTAAAGACCAATGGCTTCAAGGATTTCTTCTTATTGGAATCTTCATAAGTTCTCAATTCTATTTGTATTAGCAAGTCTATTGTTCTATACCAGCTTCGCATACGACCTTGTAAGAACAGATTTCATAAAGCTTATAAGTCTTTTTTTTGCGCTCTTTTTTCTCACATTCAAATTAATCCAATTTGAAAAGTGGAATTTTAATTTTCTGCTGGTTAGCGGTATTCTTTTTCGTTTGATTTTCCTGATGGCAGAACCAAACTTATCCCAGGACTTCCATAGATTTATATGGGATGGTGAATTAGTACTCTCTGGTATAAATCCATATTTACAGACACCTGACGCTATTATGGCAAACGGCGAGATACTACTGGCTAATGCACAGGAACTGCACAATGGCATGGGCTCATTAAGTGCCAGGCATTTTAGCAATTATCCTCCCTTAAATCAATTGTTGTTTGCAATTTCTGTCTTTTTGGGAGGTAAGAGCATTATGGGATCTTTAGTTGTCATGAGATCTATAATTATACTGGCAGATATTGGGATCTACTATTTTGGAAAGAAATTACTACGCCACTTAAACAGATCTCCACATCTTATTTTTTGGTACTTTCTAAACCCCCTGATAATTATAGAACTTACTGGCAATCTGCACTTTGAAGGAGTTATGCTCTTTTTCTTTGTATGGGGCCTTTGTTTCCTTACAGCAAATAAATGGTTGTTTGCAGCCATTGTATTTGCATGTTCCATTTCTGTTAAACTCGTACCCTTAATGTTCCTTCCATTATTTATAACCTACTTTGGGTTTAGGAAAAGTATAAAGTTTTATGCAGCACTCGGAATAATAATTCTATGCTGTATTCTGCCATTTTATTCAACCGATTTTCTTAACAATTATACCAATACTGTTGGCTTGTGGTTTTCTAATTTTGAATTCAATGCAGGCCTCTACAATATCATTAAATATATAGCTGTAAAATTTGATGCAAAACCCTGGGAGCTAATAAAAACCTATGGGAAATTGGTCCCATATATAATGATTGGTTTTGTTTTATTACTGACTTTTTTAAGGGATAACAAAAAGTTATCTGTCCTCATAAGTTCCATGTTATGGGTGCTTGCACTTTATTATTTTCTATCTTCAACAGTCCACCCTTGGTATATAATTTTTTTGGTAGGGCTGACAGTTTTTACAGAATATCGATTCCCTCTTGCCTGGTCATTGGTGATCATTTTAAGTTATTCCGCTTACGCGAATCCTGAAATTAAAGAGAATCTTGGATTTTTATTGATTGAATATTTAATAGTTTTTGGGTTTATGGCTTACGAAATTTATAAATTGAAAGGACAAAAGTTGCTAATTCGTAAAAATTAGAACACAAATTATAATAGTTCAATTTAATTTGTACATTTGATTTGCAATGGAAAAATGCACAAACATAACGCTACCAACCTGGAATTCTATTCCAGAACGCTTCTTCGCACGTCCACGCCCGTAAGGGTGTATTTCTTTCTTGGAAATAGGTGAGTCCATTTCCGCATAATCAAAACAAATATTTTTTATCATTTTAAAAAAGCTAGCAATGGAAATATTAATTGCTAACGAATCGCACTTTAAATACGCTAAAATAATTAGTGACACTATTACCGAATCGGCTAGTGT
>CBDUGN010000137.1:0-9356 GCA_965366915.1 uncultured Eudoraea sp.
GTATTATTGGAGAATCTGCCTATTATGAATCCCTGCACGAGACACCGCTAATTGCTAATACGATAGCTCGTAAGAAGTTATTTGAAATGAACCGCGTCATCTCGGATACGGCGGAGTACGGGTGTTATTTATTTGATCATGCCTGCAACCCTCTTTTAAAAGACTTTATGAAGAAGGTAGATGTGGATGTAATAGGGAAATCGTATGCAGAAGGCAAGGGTAACGGAGTGTCTAATGCGAAGCTTATACAAGTAAACAAGGCTTTACGAGAACATCCGGTTGAAATTGTAGGTGCCAGATTACGTGCCTCTATGACCGCTATGAAGCCAATTGTTTAATACTGGCATAATAGCGTATCTTTAAGTTACTTCACCAGAAAATCACCAATTATGGCTACAAAAGTTTCCATCATACCAGAAGAATTTAAGATCAGGAAAGAAATACATCAAAAGACTTACCTCGTAAATGGGGAGCTCATTTCCTGGGATGGCAAAAACACGGAAGTCTATTCAACAATCTCCGCCTCAGAATCGTATAAACCAACATTACTGGGCAGTATCCCGGATCTGGGCGAGAAAGAGGCTATGAAAGCCTTAGATGGGGCATTAAAGGCCTATGATGAGGGAAAGGGAACCTGGCCTACTATGAAGGTGAGGGATCGTATAGAGTGCATGGAAAAATTTGTAACGCAAATGAAAACCAAGCGCGAGGAAATAGTAACCTTACTGATGTGGGAAATTGGAAAATCCCTGCCCGACTCCCAAAAGGAATTCGACCGAACGGTAGATTACATTTACGATACCATAGAGGATTATAAACAACTGGATAGGAACTCAGCAAAATTTCAAAAACACGATGGGGTATATGCGCATATCCGACGAGGCCCACTGGGAGTTGTACTCTGCCTGGGACCCTATAACTATCCCTTGAACGAAACCTTTGCCTTGTTGATCCCCGCTTTGATCATGGGAAACACAGCAATATTTAAACCTGCTAAATTTGGAGTATTACTTATTACCCCGCTTTTAGAAGCTTTTAAAAATAGCTTCCCCAAGGGTGTAGTAAATATTTTGTTTGGAAGAGGAAGGACCGTTGCGGCCCCTATTATGAAAACAGGAAAGGTAGATGTCCTGGCATTAATTGGGAACAGCAAATCTGCCAATGCCCTTCAGGATCAACATCCTAAAAGTAACCGACTGCGATTGGTACTTGGCCTGGAGGCGAAGAATCCTGCAATCATTCTCCCGGATGCAGATATGAACCTTACTATTGAAGAATGCCTTTCAGGCACACTTTCTTTCAATGGCCAGCGCTGTACGGCACTTAAGATCGTATATGTACATGAAGACGTTCGCAAGAAGTTTCTTGAAGAATTCGCTGCACGTGTAGATGCTATGAAATTTGGTAATCCATGGGATAAAGCTGTGCAATTAACTCCTTTGCCAGAGCCAGACAAACCGGCTTATATTCAAGAATTGATAGATGACGCTCTTGCAAAAGGAGCCAAGATCATCAATAAAAAGGGAGGGAAGCATTTTGATAATTATATCTGGCCGGCCGTGTTATACCCGGTCACCAAAGATATGCGAGTATATCAGGAAGAACAATTTGGTCCGGTGATCCCTGTGCTCTCATTTCAGGACATAGAAGAACCATTAGATGATATGGCTGCAAGCAATTATGGACAGCAGGTTAGTCTGTTTGGAAGGGATGTCTATGCCCTGGCACCCTTAATAGATACCTTGGCAAATCTTGTATGCAGAGTAAACTTAAATAGTTCTTGTCAACGAGGTCCGGATGTGTATCCGTTTACCGGAAGAAAAGATTCTGCGCAATCAACACTTAGTGTCCATGATGCATTGCGTTCATTTTCAGTAAGAACACTTCTTGCTTTTAAGGATAATGAGTTAAACGTAGAAACTGTGAACCAGTTATTGGAAACCAAATTATCTAACTTTACAAGTACGGAGTATATCTTATAGTATTGCAGCACATTCCGAAATTTTTATGGACATGAATTAATCTTTTTATAGATAAGAAATTAATATAATACCAGCGAATGCTGGTTTCGTAAGTTAATTACTACAAGCAGATGAATTAACTTAAACTTCTTGTCACAAGCCATTTTTAATTTATATTTTTAGCGCTAACCTTTCAAAAACACAATGTTTGTTTTTGAAAAAAGTAGGGGGAAATAGTTTTGTAAATTTTGCTTACGAATTCCCTTATGATAGCTAACCAACAACTTTATGATTAACCAAAATTGGAAAGGGAGAAATGTATTAATAACTGGAGGAGACGGTTTTATTGCGTCTCATTTAGTAAAAAGGCTTCAGCAATTATCTGCCAACGTAATAATAACAACGAGGCATAAGAAAGCTAAAGATAATCTGGATGTTTTAAATAGTATTTTCGAATCGCATCCTATTACTGAATACACCGATCTGTTTTCTTTAGAAGAAACGTTCAGGATATTCGATATTCATGAGATAGACACCGTGTTCCACCTCGCCGCCTCCAGTCTGGTGGCATCTTCTGCCAATGCACCACATTGGACACTTAAGAATAATATACTCACTACCATGAACATTCTTGAGGCCTCCAGGGTAAGAGGAATAGAAAGGACAATTATTGCGTCTTCGGATAAAGCCTATGGAGATCATAACGGGGAGAATAATGTAAATAAACTGCCCTATAAAGAAGATTTTGATTTAAGGGGTATTGATATATACAGTGTTTCTAAGATGTGTTCGGATACCATTGCTCAATCTTATGCATTTCAATTTAACATCCCCATAGCAATCACAAGAAGTTGCAATATTTATGGCCCAGGAGACTTCAATTTTTCTCGTATAATTCCCAGGACTATCATCCGGCTACTTAACCATTTACCGCCCGAAATCACACTTGGCAATGAAAATGTACTTAGAGAATACTGTTATATTGATGATGTAATTAATGCCTATTTACTTTTGGCAAATTCAATGAATTCACCGCAGACCACAAATGGTGTAAAACGAACCCCAAGTTTGGGTTATGGCGCATACAATATTGGGAATTATGCAACAGTAGATCCGGATAGAATCTCAGAATATGCCAACGTTAAGAATGCAAAAGGCCTGATAAACTTATTAGAAGATCTATGCGAGATACAAATAGATCCAATAATTAATCAGCCAGGAAAACAAATTTTTGAAATTGGCAATCAGTATAATGATTGTTCCAAATTGTTTGATTTGGGGTACAAACCCCAATATACTATGGAAGATGGTTTAAATAGAACTATTGCATGGTACAGGCAAAATAAGTTGGTTTGTGATAAACTTGCAGTAAAATACCTCAATAAAGAAAAGCAAAATGCTTAAAAGTGGAATCTACTCCTTTACTCTTTACCCTGTGGTAAAGGTGATTTCTATATTTTTGGTTGTCTTCTTATTTTTTATTCTTGGTCTTGTTCAGTTCTTTATCATTGTTTTTAATAATAGACGCACTAGTCATAATTAGGAAAAACATAGGTATCAAAAAAATCAAGCATTTTCTCCTTTTTTGCCGTGTTTTCTTTTAAAAGATGATTGATGTAGGCGGTATAATCTTCCCTGATATTTATATTTTGCCCGGAAACTACTTCAGTATCATTTTTTAACCAGCAAGAATGCAGTGTTGAGGCGAAAATAAATTTGGGATGTGCAAGTTTACATACAGGTCCATCTGAGATGGAATTTGCTTTAAAGAGCCAGATTTCGGATCGAAATTTTCCCGAAAGATCTATGGTGTCTCCTGTTTTGACACTTATTAAAAGATAGCCATTGTCTTCCTCATCATCTTCATCATTATCTGAGTTTATATATTGAATGGAACACAGATGTTCACTTTTTTCAAATACCCAAGAATCCTTTATGGTCATAGTGTCTGAGGAGACACTAAATAGGCATTGTGGGATGGTCTCTTTGATATAAGCCAACATTTCATCCTTGGGCATTTCCCGCCATGGGTAATTTTCGTATAAATCATACACAAACTGAGATAAGGTTTCCGGAAGTGCACCCAAACTAATGTAATAGAGTGTTTTGATCTTATCTACTACCTTAGTTGGACTGTATTGATTTTTATATACTAATAACCCTAAACCCCAGGTATTTGGCCCAATGGATTTATCTATTCCTTTTGTGGGAAGATCTTTTACTTCCGGAAGGTTGCCAGGTTCTCGTAAGATGATGCTGGAGGAGAAGACATTCTTTTCTGTATCTATGATGAATTGCCCTGTGCGCCCAACTGATAATGGGCAGACCGCGAAGTAACTCACCAAATAATCTTCAATGGCTTTTTTGCTATAAAAAGATTTGTCATATGGTCTTAACCATTCGGCCATGCAAACTGAATTATTGTGAATGGTATACATTCTTATACCATTAGAATCATCGTAATCCGCGGCAAAATGGATGCACTCATAAGGCAAAGGTTCATCTAACTGATATGCGGTTGCTGTGGTTTTATCTTTGTCTATGTCAGCCCTTTTTATATACCATAAGTTTGTATAAGGCAGCATTGTTTTCGCCGTAATTTTTCTGATAAATTCATCTAGCCAGGGCTCATTTGGAAACGGGTTGTTAAATAGCAATTCTAAGGCAAATTTAAAGGAGGCATCAACAAAAATTATGTGATTTTTGGTAATGATAGTTTGGTGCAAACATTGATTAATAATCAAATCCTTGCCTCTCTGGTCCTTAAGCCTCCATTTTTGCATATGTACCCCATCCAGGGAACGCATTAGATATACCCTGTCTGGTGTGCTTAACCCCATGAGGGTGCTAATTGCATTAAATATCCAACCCAGGACTTTTTTAATGACAGTCCATATTTTTTGGAAGAAACGAATGAAAGGATTTTCTGATTGCTCGTGTCTCTCCAAAAGTGCTTTAATATCTTTTATGGCTTGCTCCTCAGATTCATGATTTTCATACTGCTCTGCAATAACCTTTAATTTTTTAGCGAGTTCCTTATTACCGGAAAACAAGAATTTGGAAATAAAGCTTTTATGAAGCTGGGTGTTGGTTGATTTTGAGAAATTAAAACTGAAAAATTCTTTGGTAAGAGGATCCCAGGAAGGGTGTGCTGTTGTTTCGGTTAATGCAAACGGAAATTTTAATTTGGGAGGCATAGAGGACGTCCAGTCAAAAGTGGTTCCTATAGGAGTACCCAATTCCATAGTTTTTGGGTCTAATTTGAATGGTCTGGCAACATCATCAGTAACTAGCAGGGAGGGATTGTCATCGGTATTAAAATGAACTGGTAAGAATGCCGTATTTAGGAAATTTCGAGAACCTAATTTCATGGATAATCTCGCTATACCTAAATTATTAAAATGGAAACCTTTGTATTTTGGATCCTTTCTTGCTTCTCCAAGTACTCCTGTAGCTTTATCCGCGTAAAAGCAAGGGGTTTTCATTAATCTAGATGTTAAGTTTACTCCTTCTTTCTTTGAAAAATCAAATTTGTATACAAAGCCATCGCCATTCATTATTGGTGATTGAAAATCGGGGTTATGTTCCCCATTTGGTTCTTTTTTCTTAAAAGGAAGTCCTTGTGAATTTACATTACCCATTTGACAAACAACATATGCAAAGCCACCTATGTCCTTTGGAATTTGACCTTGAATCAAATTCATTTTTTCATTGCTTATTTCTTCTCTGCTACCTTGCAGAAATGGGTGTGCATTATTAGAATTCATAATAAAGAAATTTTATTGGTTTGATGATCTGATTGGTTGTATTACAATAACTACTGACCTACAATATACATTCTTAAATTTCATGATACCGTTATTTTCAGGAGATTGTTTGTAAAAATCTAAGAATTGAATCTAGGAGTATTTTGGGCAAACAATGGTGGAATTTCTTTTTACCTTTAGAAAAAAAAGAATGGATTACGTTTCTTGTATTATCCCATATTACAATGAACAAGCGAGGATAGGACATATAGTAAAAGAGGTAGTGGCAAGTGAATGGATAAAGGAAGTAATCCTGGTAAATGATGGATCAGATGATGGTGGATATATTGGCCCTAAACATCCTAAAATAAAGCACCTAAAGCATGCAGCAAACAAAGGGAAAAGTGCCGCTATGAAAACCGGATTCTTTGAGGCTAAGGAAAAGTTTGTGATGTTCCTGGATGCGGATTTGAATGGTCTTACAACTAAACACATTGATCATCTCATATTGCCTGTACTGAACGGAAGTTATGAGGTTAGTATTTCTAAAAGGGAATATTTCTCTTTTTTTGATGTGTTTACCGGCGACAGGGTTATGAATAAGAATGATTGGGATGTTTTTTTTCAAAACGTTAATGCGACCAATAATGGCACCGAAATTAGAATGAATAGATTTACCCTGCTTTCTCAAATGAAATTTTGCAGAGTAAATTGGACTGGAGTAACGCAGACCTATAAGGCAGAGAAAATAGGATACTTTAAGGGTATGATTAAGGATTTTTCATATGTTTATCGCTGGATGAATGAATTGGGCTATGCCTGTTATAGTGTGACTTATTTATATTTTTGGATTATTATGCTTTCTAAAAATGATTTTTTTAATAAAGTTTTATACAACAATTATTTTAGCATGTATCACTCCAGTATATCTTATTTGGCGATTCCATCATCATCTAAAGAATTGAATTAACCAACTCGTTGCATCCTGAATATTCATGAATTTTAGAGAATTTTATAAGGAATTAAAGAGAAGGCGTGTATTTAAAGGTGTATCGTTGTATGTGGTTGCATGCTGGGTCATCATACAGGTAACCTCTACCATATTTCCTCAATTAGATTGGCCGGATTGGACCTTAAAGGCTACGCTGGCTTTGTGTTTTATTGGCCTTCCGATTGCTATTCTTATTGCCTGGTTGTATGATATAAGTCCGGACGGAGATGATATAAAATCGAGGAACTTAAATAAACCAGGAGAAAAAAACTTAGGTGATAAAGTTGCCAGAATAGTACTATTGACCTACACTGTAGTTTCTATCATCGGTTTTGGATTCTTAATAAAATACCTGAGTTCATCTGCAGATTCTATACAAATTGAAACAGATATTTCACGTTTAGCGACTGGAAAAACCACCATTGCAGTTCTTCCATTTGCCAATTTAAGTGAAGATAAAGATCAAGAGTATTTTTCAGACGGACTTACAGATGAGATAAGATCAATGCTTTCAAAGATCCCCAGTTTAAGAGTAATTTCGAGGACATCCTGCATGTTTTATAAAAACAAAAATATACCGCTTAGTGAAATTGCCAATGAACTTGGAGTATCTCATGTATTAGAGGGAAGCGTACGTAAAAGCAACGATAAATTACGAATAAACCTAAATCTGACAGACACCTCTAGCGATGAATTAATATGGAGCCTGCCCAATGAAAATCATGATATTTCTGAAATATTTGAACTACAAGAAAAAATTGCTCTGGAGGTTTTGAAAGGCTTGCAAGTTGAATTTTTAAGACCTATCAGAGATATTTCCCTGGAGAAGTATACCAATAATGTAGAAGTCTATAGTCTTTATCTTAAGGCGCAAAAGCTGTTTGATCAACTAACGCCCCAGACTTTTAATACTATTGAGAGTATTTATAAAGAACTGATTGAAATGGATGCTAATTTCTTGTACGCCCACACAGGATTGGTTTCGGTAAATGTGCTAAAAGGAACAATTTGGGGTTCATTAAATCCGGCTGAGGCAAAACAAAATGCCATTATTCATCTAGAAAATGCCAGAAAAATTGATAGCGAATCTCCGTCATTTCATTTGGTGAATGGACAAGTACAATTCTATTTGAATTATGATTTTGTAAATGGAGAGAGCGAATTTATTAAGGCAATGGAAGGCGGTGACACATGGGCACCAATTGTACTTAGTGACTTATATATAAAAAAGGGTGAAATAGATAAGAGTATTACAGTGACTAAATACTTATCAGAAATTGATCCGATAAATTCTGCATTAGCGGTACAAGAAGGGTGTAATTTATTTTATAAAGGAAAAATAGATGAGGCCATAGAAGTCCTTGAAAAGGCAATTAAGTTTAACAAAGGATATCCTCAATATTTCAGGATCCTTGCACAAGTATATTTGTATTCCGGGGCTAATGAAAAAGCACTGGAAGTAATTCACAATGGCTTTAATGAATTAGGATATTCTCCTACCTTCTTATTGGGCTTGGCTGCCATTGCGAATTATAATTTGGGAAATATGGTAGAGTACGAAGGGTCTATTAAATATCTGGAACAACAATATAGTAAGGGTAAGGGGAGCGATGCGGCATTTTTCTTGGGACAGGCCTATGCAGGTACTCAGCAGATAGAAAAAAGCTTAGAATGGCTCATTCTATCAGCCGAGGGTAATGAGGTAGAATTGGCATGGCTAAAATCTGATCCTGCCTTTAAGGTGTTAAAGGGCAATCCTGAATATAAGAAGTTACTGGCCTTTGTAAACTTAAAAGAATAATGAACTGGCCACTATTATTCAGAAAATGAATTAAGTGTATTATATAGCCCAGTGAAATTTAGTTGCCTTCTATTGCCGGACAACATGCTAAATATGAGATGCCAGCCAATCGCCAACTTCACTGGTTTTAAAGGCCTTGTCGCCTTCAGCAAGATCTTCAGTAACTATTCCTTTTTCAAGTGATCTGTTTACAACATCCCGGATAGCTGCGGCCTCGTCCATCAGATCGAAGTCCTCAAACATCATGGCTGCAGATAAGACAGTTGCAAGCGGATTAGCAATGTCTTTTCCGGCTGCCTGTGGATATGAGCCATGTATTGGCTCGTAGAGCCCTATAGAGTCTCCTATGGAGGCCGATGGCATTAATCCCATAGATCCTGAAATCACAGAAGCCTCATCCGTAAGAATGTCACCAAAAAGGTTTTCGGTAATCAACACATCATAGGCTTTTGGCCATTGTACTAAACGCATGGCAACGGCATCTACAAATTCATAGCTAACGGTTACTTCAGGATACTCCTTTTCCATGGCCTGAACTGTCTCACGCCATAATCGTGAAGATTCTAACACGTTGGCCTTATCAACACAGCATAATTTCCCCGAACGCTTCATGGCCATCTCAAAGCCTTTCTTAGCCAAACGTTGTATTTCCTTGCGGGTATAGGTACAGGTATCATAGGCAGTATTGCCATTATCTTCTCTGCCTCGTTTCCCAAAATAAATGCCGCCTGTAAGTTCACGTAGGAAAACCAGGTCTGTTCCCTCAATCCGTTCTCTTTTTAAGGGAGATTTATCAATCAGTGATGGAAAGGTAAAAGTGGGTCTAACATTGGCATATAACCCTAGTTTTTGTCGCA
>CBDUGN010000138.1:0-9199 GCA_965366915.1 uncultured Eudoraea sp.
ATCAGGTATCACCTGAATTGGAATATCCCGGACTTATAAGTGATGCTCTATGGACTGATTTCAACGGGGATTACTGGCCAGATCTTATTTTGGCCGGGGAATGGATGCCTATTCGTTTCTTTGAAAACAAAAAAGGAACCCTGCATGAGATAACCGATTCCAGTGGAATTCAGGATAATTTGGGCTGGTGGAACAGTCTGGCCACGGCAGATTTGGATAACGACGGAGATATGGACTATGTAGCAGGTAATTTTGGTAAGAATATCAATTTTAAGGCAGATAAAGAGACACCTGTGCGATTATACGCGAAGGATTTGGATGATAATGGAATGATAGATCCGCTGATATCCTATTATCTAAGGGATAGTGTGGGCATTAAGAAAGAATACCTATATCATCCCTGGCAGGATGTTGTAAAGCAGTATGTCGGAATTCGAAAAAGATTCAACTCCTTTGGAGAATTTGGTGAAGCCACATTGCCGGAAGTTTTCCCCGATGGACTATTAGATGATGCAATGCAACTTACATTTAACTATATGCAGACTTCATGGATTGAAAATCTTGGAAATGGTAGGTTCGAAAGTCATCCCCTTCCTATTGAAGCGCAACTGGCACCGGTATACGGGATTCTGATCACGGATTTTAATAATGATAATTTGATGGATATTACGTTGGTTGGAAATGATTTTGGTATGGAAGTACAACAGGGCCCTGCAGATGCATTTGTAGGCATGGTGCTAAAGAATAAAGGAAAAGGAGATTTTGAAGCGGTATCACTGGAAGAGAGTCATTTCCTTGTTCCGGGCGATGCAAAAAGTCTTGTAAGACTTAGTATAGCTAATGAAAAGTCAGTATTGGTTGCATCACAAAACAATGATTACTTAAAAGTTTATGAAACAACAACAAATCCGGCTCCTAAGCTTATACCTTTAAAAGCGAACGAAGTTAAGTGTGTCTTATATTTTAAGAATAACAGCAGTCAAACACAGGAATTCTATTGGGGTTCCTCATTTCAATCGCAATCCAGCCGTCATTTAGAAGTCAACCCAAATGTTAGTCGGGTAGTATTCTTTGACAATGACGGAAAAGAAACACGGACACTTAATTTTTAGTGCTCGTTTTTATGCTTAAAATCTCCAAAGCGGTATTTAACAGTTCGCTTTAAAGGGATATTCATCCCGTTTGTTGCTTCGAGCCAATCATATATAGCAGCAGACATGGATTTTGCAATTTCCTGTTTGTCCGGGTCTGCTATCAAATTGTACATCTCTTCAGGATCATTCTGTAGATCGTATAATTCATTTCTATCCCATATTCCGTGATACTTAATGTATTTGTATTGATCTGAACGCATGCCAAAAACGGTTGGAGTCATTGGAAAATCGTACTCCCAGTAATATTCATAAAATATTTCTTTTCGTGAAGCCACATCTGCATTACCGGTTAAAATTGGGATAAATGAAACTCCCGGCATATTTTCAGGCTGTTTAACACCCGCTTCGGCCAGTACAGTAGGTCCAATATCTATATTCTGTACCATTTCTTGAGGAGTCTTGCCTCCTTCAAATAATTCCGGACAACGGACCAGTAATGGAACCTTAACAGACTCTTCATAAAAATGTCTTTTATCTATCAGTCCGTGTTCGCCCCAACTAAAACCGTTATCCCCCATATAAATGACCAGGGTTGATTCATCAATTCCTTCTTTTTTTAAATACTCCATAACGGCACCCACACTTTCATCAACTCCCAGGAGAGTTTCGCAATAATCTACAACCATTTCATATAAGTCCCGGTTGGAATGGTACATATAGTCTACCCCATGCCAGCTAATACGTTGGTCAGCCACCCATTGTGGCCATTTTAAATCCCTGTACTTCCCGGTTTTAGTTTGTTCATAGGTAGCAGGCAATTTTATCTTTTTACCCTTGTAGATTCCTTTGTGTCTCTTAGCAGGCTGAAAACCTGCGTGAACCGCCTTATGAGATAAATACAGAAAGAATGGTTTGCTCTTATCTCTTTTATCCATCCAATCTACGGCATGTTCCGTTAAGAGATCAGTGATATAGGTAGAATCCTTATAGGCCACTCTTTCACCGTTGATGTTTAAGGTTGGATTATAGTATACCCCTTGTCCCGGAAAACTTTCCCAATGTGTAAATCCCGGCTGGGGTTCATCGCCATGGTCTCCCATATGCCATTTTCCAAAAAACCCTGTCTGATACCCCGCTTTTTGAAGATACTCAGGAAAATAAGTAAGATTCCCGGGATCAGGAGCCTGGTTATCTACAATGGTATGGCTATGGGAGAACTGCCCGGTTAGGATAGAAGCCCTGCTGGGAGAGCAAAGGGATGTCGTTACAAATGTATTAGGTAAGTAAGCTCCTTCTGATGCAAGCTTATCCATATTTGGTGTTTTCAACCATGGAACTTTCCCGGTGAACCCCATATAGTCATACCTATGGTCATCCGTAAGTATAAAAATTACATTTCTTGGCTTTTTCTTCTGTACGGCACTTGAATCGTTTTCAGTTAACGTGTTTGCAAAAGTCATTTCAGTACTTGTGGAAAGGATCCATACACTAAGTAAAGCGATTGTCGTTTTTAGTATTCTCATAATTTGGTTATTTTGATTCTTGTTCCAGAAAGCCCAGTATGTAAGTCAACGGAGCATTCCAGTTTAAACATATTTCATTGCTTGCATAGCTGTCCTCATGATCTGTCCAGCTTTTCATTGGGGGTGCATTTTCAGGATAAACAACCCCGTCAGACACATCCTGTTTGTCATTATTCGGGCCTCCTGAGAGCAGTCCCGGAACCGGATCTACGATACCGTCTGCTGCGCTCTGCCTGTGATGAATAAACATAGGTGGATTATCTCCAAAACCAGTTACAAAGCTGTATCCTACAGCATTATTTCCAAGGATGTAATCGGCAGCTTGCCTTACGGCAGTTAAATATTCTGGTTTGTTTTCCAGTCTGTAAGCCTGAGCAATAATCATTGCTGTATTCAGAACGTCACTATTTGATCCCCATTGAAAATCCTCAACACATTGAAAATAATCATTTGTTTTGGTTTTTTCAGTCAGGGAATCAGCAGTTTTTAAAATTCCTTCGCGTAATATGCCATAAAGTTCATCTGGAACAAGTGATTTATTCTCTAAAAGAGTAAATATTCCCATAAATCTCATAAATTTTGTCCAGCCATCACCAGGGCTATATGTAAAGTCAATATTATCTTTTTTAAGATGATCAAGATAACTTTTGTCAGCGCTGGTTATAAATAACTGTGATGTAGCCCAGAATAATTCATCATCAAAATTGGTGTCACCGTATTGCCCGGTACTAATATCTTCCGGATTAACAAACTCTACTTGTGGAGTAGCAACAGACCAGGAATAGGCCTTTATCGCAGCCTGCAGGCATCTTTCAGAATAGATGGAATCAAAAGGCATGAAAACCCTAGCAGCTTGTGCGGCGACTCCTGCAAAATCCAGACTGGCGGCAGTTCCCTTACCAACAATATATCTTTGGTTTGTCGCCTCATGAGGCATGACCATCCCTTCAAAATTTTTGGTGGTAAGTTTATGAAACATACCCCCATCATCGTCCTGCATGGTAAGTACCCAATCCATTTCGTATTTCAGTTCATCTAAATAATCACTTATATCATTACCATTTTCAGGAATATTTAAATCTCCATCAGCAACACTATTTGGATATTGTTCCTCTAATAAAAAGAATTGTCCTAATGGAAAAGAGGCGTTCACTACGTACTTGTTATAGTCCCCGGCATCATACCATCCTTTAGGAGAATTTAAAAAACCGGTTTGTTTACCACTGGATGGGTGAAATAATACGGAATCATCAGGATGCCCCAGGGCTCTGCTCCATCTAGAAGCATGTTTTTCATCCAGGGCCATACCAGCGCGCTGAAAATACAACCCCTTTATTGATCCATGAAAAACAGGAAGTAAAACGTGATCCTTTATTTCAAAAGGAAAAGAAAATCCAAGGTCTTCAATATAAAGGTGATACGACCCCGTCTTTGTTAATTCCGTGAAATCGGCAATACGTACCACTTCTCCTGCTAAATCCCAGCTCAAAGGTTCTGAGATCTCTCCGGAAAAAACGGTTTCACCGGATTCACTTTCCACAATGCTGAATCTTCTATTTTCTGATTCAGTGACCACCACCGCCTTTTTTACAGCATCGGGATAGTAACCTATTTGGTTTAATCTAATTTGATTGCTGAATGAGTCACCAATAACCGGGACTTTTTCTTTGCAACTTAAGGCAAATACCAAAGTTATAACCGCATAAAAGTATATTATTTTAAACATGATTCTGATATTTTATTCTTCTCTTCTTCTACGGGTTTTCCCCGCCACCAGGTGGCCAAACTAGAACCGGTAATATTCATCATGGGTCCAAATACAGCAGGTGCCAGGCCCATTGTAGCTACTCTGCCCATTTCCAATGCAATACCTGAGGCCAGACCGGCGTTTTGCATTCCTACTTCAAAAGCAACAGTGCGCGCCGATTTCCTGTCCAGACCAAATACTCTGCTACCCCAATATCCAAAGAAATAGCCAATTAAATTATGTAATATTACTGCCACTATCAAAAGCAATCCAAGTGTAAGGAGCGAATCCCTTCCGGCAGCGGTTATAATTGTAATAATTATAGTGATTCCTGCCATTGAGAATACCGGCATTGCCTTATCGAGCCATTTAAATCTTCCATGAGCAAATCTATTAAACACCAGGCCGGCAATGATGGGAATAATAACAATTTTAACAATACTCCACAGCATTCCTAAAAAATCTATAGGCACTAGTTGATTCGCTAAAACCTTCATAAGCAATGGTGTAAATAATGGTGCCAGCAATGTAGCCACTGCTGTCAGGGTGAGTGAAAGAGCCAGGTTTGCTCCTGAAATATAGGCCATAACATTAGATGCCAGGCCACTGGGAGAGCTACCTACTAAAATAATTCCTGCCGCAATTTCGGGGGGAAATCCGAAAGCAGTAGCCAGCCCATAACCCACAAAAGGCATAATGGTAAACTGACACAAAATACCAATCAGAACACCTTTTGGCATTTTTACCACACCTTGGAAGTCCTGGAGGCTCATTGCTGTCCCCATTCCAAACATAATTATCATTAATAAGGGAACTATCAGTTTTTTAAGGTCGAAGTCTCCGACTTTGGTAAAAAACTCAGGGTAGAACATTGAAGCAGCCACCGCTGCAAATATTAGTATTGTAAAAGAAAAACCTTTTAATGAGTCAATATTTTTTATCGCCAAAGCGAGGGATAGGAAAAAAAGTATTAATACAGGACCCAGCTTGGTTAAATCGCCTAAAATGAATAAAATAACAACAAGTAAGCCGCAACTGATAGCTATTGCAGATATTATTTTTTTATACATTAATTCGTTTGTTTTTCCTTAATAAATATACTGTGCATTTATCTGGGAACCTCTGGAATAAATCAAAATCTTTTAGGAAAAAGTAAAGTTATAATGGTTATTCAGGCTTGCGTTTTTGCTCCATAAACCAATTGTATAATTCTTCTGTGTTGTATGCCTGTACCCATGAGTTATGCCCTACACCTTCATATTTAGTAAATCGTACATCGTAGCCCATTTCCTCTAACTTATTTACCATATTCTCAGATTCCGAAATAGGTATAGATTTATCTTCGGTACCATGAAAAACCCAAATAGGCATATTTTTATTTATCCAACCCGCGTAGGGCACAGGAGTCATGCCGCATACTACAGCCATAGCTGCAAATTTATCCGGGTACTGAACAGCAAGTTCCCATGCTGCACCTCCACCCCTGCTTAAACCCGTAAGGTAAATTCTATTAGCATCTACTCTATTATTCTTTATGACGGTATCTAATAATTGTATTACTGCCCTGGTATTCCACCACTTTCTTTTATGAGGGTTTTGCGGGGCTAAAATTAAAAAAGGAAATTCTTTTCCTTCTGCTAAAAGTTTGGGTGGGCCATTTGTTTTCAGATCTTCCAAAGTGCCACCTGATTCTCCTCCACCATGCAAAAACAAAAGGAGCGGAAATATATCGTTTTTTTCTTCTTCATACTCCTTTGGATAATAGAGGAAATATTGCAAATTCTCAACTGAAACAGTCTCTTTTTCGTCAGCGATCAATTGAGACTGTGCGGAACATGCCTGAAATAAAAGCAGACACAGAATAATTGATGTTTGTTTAATATAAAAGAAGATGTTTTGCATTTTTAGTATTCTGATTTGGTCAAGTTTTCAATTTAAAAAACAATTATTCGACGAAACGGAAATATTAATTTATATCAGCTCCTGAAAATAATTAAATTATTTTGTTTTAAGGCGTATTTAATCTACCTGTTCATCCTTTAGATTTTTAATCGCCCTAAAAAAGATTAAATGTGTACAAAGTCACTTAAATATTCAATAAAAAAGTTGCGTTACAGGATATGAAGAATTACATTTGCATCCGCATTTTACAGTGCACGTTCATTTAAAAAATTCAGGAGAGGTGCCGGAGTGGTAACGGAGCAGATTGCTAATCTGTCGACGCGTAAGTGTCGCCTGGGTTCGAGTCCCAGTCTCTCCGCTTTTGCCAGCCTTTTTCCGCCAGCGGCGGAACCGGCGGGCTACAGCGGACAAGTCCGCATAAGTTCATTATACAATACCTGTACAATTAAAATCTGAATGCACCTCGGGGTGTACCACGCTAGAGCGTGGCAGGTCTAACCCGGCCTGTAACGCGAGGCGTTAATATCGCGCCTGCTTTGGGAGCAGGAGGTCGTCACGCCAAGGCGTGACCACCCCAACTAGAGAAAATTATGTTTGTATACATTCTCTTTAGTGAAACAAGTTCTAGGTATTATGTAGGTCAGACTACTGATATCGATAAAAGATTGAAACGACACAATAGAGGTATAGTACCCTCTACCAAGGGAGGAATTCCCTGGAAGTTAGTTTTGCAAATACCTGTTGATAGCAGATCAAAGGCTATGCAGTTAGAAAAGCGCATTAAAAAGCGTGGAGCAAAACGATTTATAGATGACCATCGGGGTGTAGCGTAGCCCGGTTATCGCGCCTGCTTTGGGAGCAGGAGGTCGTCACGCCAAGGCGTGACCACCCCAACTAGAGAAAATTATGTTTGTATACATTCTCTTTAGTGAAACAAGTTCTAGGTATTATGTAGGTCAGACTACTGATATCGATAAAAGATTGAAACGACACAATAGAGGTATAGTACCCTCTACCAAGGGAGGAATTCCCTGGAAGTTAGTTTTGCAAATACCTGTTGATAGCAGATCAAAGGCTATGCAGTTAGAAAAGCGCATTAAAAAGCGTGGAGCAAAACGATTTATAGATGACCATCGGGGTGTAGCGTAGCCCGGTTATCGCGCCTGCTTTGGGAGCAGGAGGTCGCAGGTTCGAATCCTGCCACCCCGACCGAGAAAAACCAGACACTAAAGTGTCTGGTTTTTTATTTTATGGCGACTCAAGCTTGCTTGAAAGAGTAAGTAAAATAAAAAAGTAACTAAGCGCAGCTTGTGCCTTTTTTCTTGAGCACCAACCCTATTTCAGGATCACTGAAGGTAATCCTGCCACCCCGACGAACTGCTATTTCGGAAATATCAAAGCCCTGTTAATCATTTGATTATCAGTGCTTTTCGTTGTTCTTTTAGGTCATAACTCCAGTAATACAACAGAGATTTATACCCACGTAGCAGAAAATTCCTTCAAAGATATTGATGATTTGTTATCTTAGCTATATAAGTGATATATAGTGCATAATGCACTATATTCCATTTTTGTACCACTTATGACAAAATTGCCTCAAATACTAATTTTAATGACGTTTTCTTTCACCTTGTTTAATTGTGAACAGAAAACTGAACTAACCAATTTGGAATTTGAACAAAAAGTGTTCTACGAATTATTTCCAGAACTTTCGGATAAAATGTATAATGACATTCGTCTAATTCCAACGCCTCCACCGCCATCACCAAAATATCTAACCGAAAAAGGTTTTGACGCTGAAAGTGATTATCGAAAAGCACGCGAGAATTGGGAAAAATCAGATGATTATCGAAATAGATTAAATGACCGGAAAGAAAGACGAGATTCAATAATCAACGACACTACTTTGATTTACATAGCTTTTCCTGATTCAATAAACCGATTTGAAAGAGAAGATATGTATGAACTGATTAATCATTTCAATGACCAAAAACTTGTCGTTGACTCTAAAGAGTTTGAATTGGAGAGCGGATTTAAAGTGGACTTTGCTAAACTAAAGTCGGACAATGAGAAGTTAAGATTTAAACCATTATCTGAATTTCCCGAAAGACGCGAATTTTGGACAACTAGATATGATTTTAACTTTCGAGGTTCACTATCCTTTTCTCGAATTTTATTTGATAAAACAAAATCGTTTGGAGTAATGAATGCAGGTTTTGTAAAGGGTCGTCTGAATGGCGGTGGCTGTCGAATTTTTATCAGAAAAGGCAAAAACGGAAATTGGGTAGTGGACAAAATAAAAGGAACTTGGGTATCGTAAAAAAATACGTGGTACAACAACGGATATAGTTCATTACGGCTGAAATTCCTAATTGGAATTTCAAGGCTTTTTGCTAAATTTATGGTTACGGCGAAATGATACTCGCGTACCATTCCGTAACGAAACCATAGCCAAGACCGTTGGCATTAATTATTACACATCACTCATGAGGTTGTCTATAAAAGTATTTTTGATTTCCATGTTTCTTTTTGGATGTAATAATGACCAATCCGAAAAAAGGATAGATGATAATACATTACTGAAACAAACATCTACAAACACTTCCGAAAAACATACTGACCTTTTTTATAAGATTAAATCATTAGACAGTCTTTTCTTTGAGGTTTCATATAATAAATGTGACAGTGTAATGGGGCGGAAACTTATAAGTAAAGATTTTGAATTCTATCATGATCAAGGAGGTGCTCTTTTGAATGAATCCAATGAATTAGCTTCTGATATAATGGTAGAAGACCTATCTTGGATTTGTAATGATACTCATCGAAAATTATTAACCAATTCAATGGAGGTTTTTCCTCTTTATGAGGAAAATGAGCTTTATGGAGCTATTCAAAAAGGCGATCACCAGTTTTATAAAGTCGAGGACAAAATA
>CBDUGN010000139.1:0-9162 GCA_965366915.1 uncultured Eudoraea sp.
AAAATCATGGGCAAGGCTTTATAAATATTTGTAATGCCCTGAAAGAAATAAGTGCAAATATAGATAATGTACAAATTATCTACCCTGTACATTTAAATCCAAAAGTACAAAAGCCTGTTTATGATATTTTAGGGAAACAAGAAAATGTAAAATTAATTGCCCCCTTGGCTTATCCGGCATTTGTCTGGTTGATGAATAAATGTGAACTAGTCATTACTGATAGTGGTGGCGTACAAGAGGAAGCTCCAAGTTTAGGCAAACCTGTATTGGTTATGAGAGATACAACCGAAAGACCAGAAGCGGTAGATGCCGGCACGGTAATTCTCGTTGGCACAAGCACAGACAAAATTGTTGCCGAAACCATAGATTTGATGAGTAATCCAGATCGTTATAAACAAATGAGTAAGCTTCATAATCCTTACGGAGATGGCAGCGCAAGCAAAAGAATTGTAAAATTTATAGAAAAACTGAATTAATGAATAAACCAGAAGTAGTAATGGTTGGTTTGGGCTACATTGGCCTGCCAACGGCAGCTTTAATAGCCGAAGGAGGTACATTTGTACACGGTGTAGATATAAACCAGCAAGTTGTTGACACTATCAATAAGGGTAAAATACATATTATTGAGCCGGATCTTGATAAATCCGTAGTCAATGCAGTTAGCAAAGGTTTTTTAAGAGCTGCCACAAAACCAGTAGCCGCGAATACTTATTTGATTGTGGTTCCAACACCCTTTAAAGATAAAAATGAGCCTGATATTTCCTTTGTACTGGCCGCTACAAATGCGATTCTGCCGTTTTTAAAAGAAGGAGATTTGTATATAATAGAATCTACTTCCCCTGTTGGTACGACTGAAAAAATGATGGATTTTATATTTAAAGAGCGCCCAGAATTAAGGGATAAATTATATATCGCTTATTGTCCTGAAAGGGTTCTGCCGGGAAATGTGATGTATGAATTGGTCCATAACGATCGGGTTATAGGCGGCGTAAATGAAGCCTCTACTGATAAGGCCGTTTCGTTTTATGCCAAATACGTGAAAGGGAAATTGCACAAAACCAATGCACGTACTGCGGAGATGTGTAAATTGGTAGAGAATTCATCACGCGATGTTCAAATTGCTTTCGCCAACGAATTATCGTTGATCTGTGATAAGGCCGATATTAATGTATGGGAATTAATTGAATTGGCAAACAAACATCCAAGGGTAAATATTTTACAACCCGGATGTGGTGTGGGAGGGCATTGTATTGCAGTTGATCCTTATTTTATCGTGGCTGATTATCCTATGGAGTCCAAAATAATTGGAACGGCAAGAGAAGTAAACAACTACAAATCATTTTGGTGTGCAGAAAAAGTTCAAAACGTAAAATTGCAATTTGAATTGCAACATGGGCGCAAACCTAAAATTGCTTTAATGGGCTTAGCTTTCAAACCCGATATTGACGATTTACGTGAATCACCTGCCAAATATATTACACAAAGGGTATTGCAAAATGCAAATAATGAGGAGTATTATATTGTGGAGCCTAATATAAAAGAGCATAACGTATTTAAACTAACCGACTATAAAACAGCTTTTAAAAAAGCAGATATCATCGTTTTACTGGTGGCTCATAAGGAGTTTAAATTGCTAAAAAATGTAGGTAATAAATTAATATTAGATTTTGCAGGCGTATTTAAAAGATAAAATATTTTTTGTTTAAATGAAACAAGTACTCATATTATATAATAGGATTTGGCCTTATCGTATTCCAATTTTTAATCTATTAAGCAATAATTACAATTTAACCGTTAGTTATTCTATCGGAAACAAATTTAAAGGGGATGTTGATTTTAAAATAAAGCATCTTCCGGGCCGTCAATATTCCAGATTTTTTGTTCATAATGATTCATTACATGAATACTGCCAAAATTTTGATGTTGTTGTTGCTTATGGTGATATTGGATGGCTTAGTCTTATGCGCCTTCTATTCAAAAGAAATAGATCCTATAAAATAATATTGTGGGGAATTGGCGTAAGAGCCTCATACACAAGTAATTATGGTGAAAAAAGCATTTGGGACAAAGTTAGGTTTTTTTTAATGCGCAAAGCTGATGCGGTGCTATTTTATTCAAGCGACCCAATAAATATTTATTTAAATAAAGGGTTTAAAAATGAAAAATTGCATGTGGCAGATAATACAGTGCTGGTAAATAAGATTTTGGATGTTCAAAAAAGAGAAAACTTACTATTTATAGGTACACTTTATCGGCAAAAGAAAATATATGAGCTTTTGGAAAGCTATTTACAGGCTAGAAATGAAAGAACCGATCTTCCAATTCTAAATATTATAGGAGATGGTGATGAGTACGAAAATATCCAGAAATGGATCACAGATAATAATTTGGAGAAAAATGTTTTTTTAAGAGGAATGATTTATGATGAAAATATTCTCTGTAAATATTTTAGTAATGCGCTCGCATGTATCTCACCAGGTCAAGCCGGGTTATCAGTTTTAAAAAGCATGGGATATGGTGTGCCATATATTACAAAGGCTAAAGCCATAACTGGCGGAGAAATATTTAATATAGAAAATCAAGTATCTGGTATCTTATATAATGATCATTCCGAATTAAAAGGAATAATTTTAGATATCATGGACAATAAACAGAAATATATTGAAATGGGGGTTAAGGCAAAACATTATTACGATCAATTTAGAAAACCTTCTGACATGGCGAATGGTATTATAAAGGCTATAGAATTTGTTAGTAGTTAACGTAGTATTAAAATAAATGAAAAGTAATCTCTTACGTATCCTATACCGTAGTCTCAAAATGAAATGGTATAGAACTTATTATAGATTAAAAACCGTACACAATACTTTTTATATTGGAGGAAAAGGTTTGATTAGTTCTGATCTGAATGCTGGTAAATATTCCTTTTTAGGAGCTAATTGTTCAATTCCACCAAATGTGACAATTGGAAAATATACAATGCTGGCCCCCAATGTGTCAATTTTAGGAGGAGATCATATTTATACTGATGCAACAAATCCAATCATATTTTCTGGCAGACCATCAATGCCACATACCCAAATTGGTGACGATGTATGGATTGGTGCAAACGCATTAATAATGGCTGGCATAAAAATAGGGAATGGAGCAATTGTAGCTGCAGGTTCGGTAGTAACTAAAGATATACCCGAATATAGCATTTGGGGTGGTAACCCAGCTAAACCGATCCGAATGCGATTCAATGATGAAGAAATATTACTCCATAAAAAAATGCTCCAAGATAAGGACTTAAAAATTAATTTAACAAAAAAGAAGAAATAATCATATAATGTTCAAAAATAAAACCCTTTTAATTACAGGTGGTACAGGTTCATTTGGTAATGCAGTTCTCAACCGCTTTCTCGAAACTGACATAAAAGAGATTCGCATCTTTAGTAGAGATGAGAAGAAACAAGATGATATGCGTAACCGCTTAAAGAATAACAAGGTAAAATTTTATATTGGGGACGTTAGAGACTTTAATAGTATTGATAAGGCCATGCGCGGTGTAGACTATGTTTTCCATGCTGCTGCCTTAAAACAGGTGCCTTCATGCGAATTTTTTCCAATAGAAGCCGCAAAGACCAATGTATTTGGAACTCAGAATACAATAGATGCAGCCGTGGCCAATAATGTTAAAAGGATCATTTGCCTGAGCACAGACAAAGCTGCGTACCCAATAAACGCTATGGGAATAAGCAAGGCACTGATGGAAAAAGTAGCGGTTGCGGCCTCAAGGAATATTCACGAAGACAATACTATTGTTTGTCTTACTCGCTATGGGAATGTGATGGCTTCCAGAGGATCCGTAATCCCACTTTTTGTGGACCAGATAAAAAACGGACTTCCCTTAACGGTGACTGATCCCCATATGACCCGATTCCTAATGTCCCTGGAAGATGCCGTAGATCTTGTGTTATTTGCATTCCAACACGGAAACCAGGGCGACCTGTTTGTGAATAAGGCACCAGCCAGTACTATTGGTGACCTGGCTGAGGCAGTTCGGGTTATTTTTAAGGCAGACAATGAAATTAAAATTATTGGAACCAGACATGGTGAAAAATTGTATGAAACCCTTTGCACCCGGGAAGAAATGCAAAAAGCGATCGATATGGGTGATTTTTACCGCATCCCGGCAGACAACAGAGATCTTAATTACAGCAGATACTTTTCGGAAGGTACTACGGATATAAGTCAGATTGAAGACTACCATTCTCACAACACAAAACAACTTACCGCTGAAGCTCTAAAGAATACGCTCCTTGATTTAGATTATATTAAACAGGAAATATAAATGTCTGAATATCGTTTGTTAAGTGGAGAGAGTTTTTTAGATGACAGAGGCTCAATACGCTTTTTTAACTCCTTTGAGATGCTACCAATTAGACGTTTCTATGAGATTTGTCCTGCTAACACTTCCTTTTTTAGAGGATGGCAAGGACATATATTTGAAAAGAAATGGTTTTATTGTCAACAAGGAACTATAAGCATACATTTGATAAAAGTCGATAATTTTGAGAAGCCTTCCAATGAGTTACTACCTGAGGTGATCGTTCTAAAAGCAGAAATCCCCCAAATATTGGAAATTCCGGGGGGGTACGTAACAGGTATACAGGCAATAGCTGAAAATAGCCGACTTATGGTTTTTGCCAACTTCTCGCTAGATGAATCGAAATCTGACGATTTTCGCTATCCCCCAACAACGTGGAAGATTCGTTAATTCATAAAAAAGAACCAAGATCTCAATATGAAAATAGGAATAACAGGACAGGATGGATTTGTAGGAAGTCACCTCTATACTACACTTTCTTTAGACAAAGCTGTATCCTTTGTACCTTTTGAAAGATCTTTTTTTAAAGACCCCATACAATTACAAGCCTTCGTGTCTCAATGTGATGTAATTGTCCATCTCGCTGCCATGAACAGACATGAAGATACTCAGGTTATCTATGAGACCAACCTGAAACTAGTATCAATGCTAATAAAAGCATGTGAAACTAAAAAAGTAACTCCTCATATTATTTTCTCATCTTCATCACAAGAGGAAAAGGATAATTTATATGGGAAGTCAAAAAAGGAAGGAAAACTAAAATTCATAGAATGGGCAGATAGAAGCGGCGGTAAGTTTACATCCTTAACTATTCCCAATGTTTTTGGCCCTTTTGGTAAACCCAATTATAATTCAGTAGTTGCCACATTTTGTCATAAATTAGCACACAATGAAGATCCAACAATAATTAAAGATGGTGAAGTTGGCCTTATTTATATCAATGAGCTGGTACAGATTTTTATCGACTTAATAAATAACAAAGCCGACTCAAAAAAGATTGGTAATAATAGCTTTCAAGTGACTATTTCCGCAACAAGTATAAAAAAGGTTTCTGAAATATTAGGGCTATTACTGGGGTATAAAGAAAATTATATGGGAAATGGTATTTTTCCCAGTTTGGCGGATCCATTTGAAAAAGCTTTATTTAATACCTTTAGATGCTATGTTCCGGAAAATCACTATCCGGTAAAATTTACCAAACATACAGATCCGAGAGGGTGTTTTGTGGAAATTGCCAGAACACAAACCAGCGGCCAATTCTCTTTCTCAACCACAGTACCCGGTATTACCAGAGGAAATCACTTTCATACACGAAAGGCAGAACGGTTTGCTGTTATTCAAGGAAAAGCCTTGATCCAATTGCGTAAAATAGGCACGGATACAATAATAAATTATGAACTAGATGGAGCTGAACCTGCTTATGTAGATATGCCTATTTGGTATACTCATAATATACAGAATGTAGGTGATGATACACTGATCACCCTTTTTTGGATCAACGAGCCATATGACCAACAAGATCCGGATACCTATTTCGAAGATGTTTAACAAAAATAAGTAGCAATTGAAAAAATTTAAAATCCTTACCGTAGTGGGCACCAGACCTGAAATAATTCGCTTGGCATGTGTAATAAATTCCCTTAGTTCACATAAAGCCATAGAGCATACCCTGGTGCATACCGGGCAGAATTATGATTACGAGCTCAATGAGATTTTCTTTGAAGATCTGGGAATAAAAAAACCCGACTATTTTTTAAATGCAGCAGGATCCTCGGCTTCAGAAACTATTGGAAATATAATGATATCGATAGATCCAATTCTGGAAAAAATAAATCCGGATGCGTTTCTAGTCTTGGGTGACACAAACAGCTGTCTCTGTGCCATCCCTGCTAAAAAAAGGAAGATCCCTATCTTTCATATGGAGGCAGGAAACAGATGTTTTGACCAGCGAGTTCCTGAAGAAACAAATAGGAAAATAGTCGATCATGTGGCAGATGTGAATCTTACCTATAGTGATATTGCGAGGGAATACCTATTGAGGGAAGGATTGCCGGCAGATAGGATTATTAAGACCGGAAGTCCGATGTTTGAAGTTTTGACCAAATTCAGAAAAAAAATAGAAGATTCCGAGGTGATTGAAAAACTGAAACTCGAGAAAGGTAAATACTTTGTAGTGTCATCTCACAGGGAAGAAAATATTAGCAATCCTAAAAATTTTATGGGTCTTATTGACACAATGAATCAAATTGCAGAAAAATACGACTATCCTGTAATAGTTTCTACACATCCGCGAACTCGGAATATGCTAGATGCCAAGAAAATAAAAGCCCATAAGAATATTCAATTTCTAAAACCACTTGGGTTTTCAGACTATAACGCCCTACAATATCATTCATTTGCAGTATTATCTGATAGTGGCACAATTTCGGAAGAATCCTCTATTCTTAATTTTAGGGCACTTAATATCCGTGAAGCACATGAGCGGCCGGAAGCCATGGAAGAGGCCTCTGTTATGATGGTAGGCCTTCAGCCAGAACGTATATTGCAAGCATTAGAAGTTCTAGAGGCTCAAAAAAGGAATCCAGAAAGAAATTTTAGAGAAGTATCGGATTATTCTATGCCCAATGTGAGTGAGAAAGTGGTTCGAATAATCTTATCCTATACCGATTATGTAAATAGGGTAGTTTGGTCTAAAAAATGAAAATGAAAATTCTTTTTATCTCACAATATTTTTATCCCGAAGTCTTTAAAGGAAATGAAATTGTTTTTGATTTTGCACAAAAAGGATACAATATAACTGTTTTAACAGGAAAACCAAATTATCCTAAGGGTGATTTTTATAAAGGTTATAGTTTTTTTGGAAAAAAAGAAGAAACCATAAAAGGGGTGAAAATTCTTAGAACTCCCCTATTCCCTCGGAAAAGTGGAAAAGCGATTCCCTTAGTGTTAAATTATTTGTCCTTCGTATTCTTTTCTTATTTCACTGTGTTGTTTAGACTAAAAAAAGAATATGATATAATATTTGTACAACAATTATCTCCCGTCACTATGGCTTTACCGGGATTATGGGTAAAGAAAAAACAAAATATCCCATTGATTTTATGGGTTTTAGATTTGTGGCCAGAAAGTATTATGGCCACAACTAATTTGAAAAAAGGTAAGATCATTGGTTTCTTAGACAAAATAGTTCGGAATATCTATGCTAAGTCTGATGTGATTTTAATAAGTTCAAAATCATTTAAAAAAAGTATCGAGGATAAATGCGTAGATAAGCACAAGAATATTCAGTATTTTCCTAATTGGGCAGAAGATGTATTTGTAAACGTAAAAGACTCTAAATTTCAAATTCCAAAACTCCCCAAGGGATTTAATATAATGTTTGCTGGCAATGTTGGAGAGGCCCAGGGATTTGAAGCTATCCTAGATGCAGCTGAAAGTACAAGAGAGGAAGACATCAATTGGGTTATAGTGGGAGATGGACGGAAATTAAATTGGGTAATTAATGAAGTAAAAGAACGCAAATTAACTAAAGTATTTCCTATGGGACGTTACCCGATAGAGACAATGCCACATTTTTTTAAGCAGGCAGATGCGATGTTAGTATCATTGAAAAACGAGCCTATTTTTGCCTTGACGGTCCCTGCCAAAATACAGGCATACATGGCTTCGGGAAAAATGATACTTGGAATGATAAATGGAGAAGGCAGAGATATAATCAATGAATCTAAATGTGGGCATGCAGTTGCCGCAGAGGATTCATCAATGTTGTCAAAAAAAGCAATACAACTATTACATTCAACAAATAAAGACCGAAAATTAATGGAGAATAATGCTCTGAATTATTATCAAAGTAATTTTTCTAAGGATAAATTATTTGCCGAATTAGAGAACATTTTTCAAGATTATAGCTAGAAGCTATATTGCCAGAATCATAATTGTACCCAGATAAAAAATGCTCTATTATACAATCATTTTTATTATTTTATTTATTATTGAGATTGCATATCTTAAGATTGCACGATTTAAAAATATTAAAGATAGTCCTAATCACAGAAGTTCTCATACAACACCTACAGTTCGAGGAGGAGGAATCGTTGTATTCTTTGCAATTATCATATATTCTATTTTTTATAAAGTAGACACCAACTTTCTTTCTTTTTTAATACCAATATCTTTGGTAGCCATTGTAAGTTTTGTAGATGATTTAGTTACACTTCCTGCGAAAACACGAATATTTATACAAATCTTTGCATTTACTGTTTTGTTTTTTGGACTGGATATTTTAAAAATTGATTCTCTTACGGCTATATTTTTTTTAGTCTCAGCCTATTTTTTTTCCATAGGGTTTTTAAATATCTATAATTTTATGGATGGCATTAATGGAATTACATTTCTTAATGCTCTCGTTACATACTCCACTTTGCTATTTTTAAGCGAGAATTATTTTCAGTTTATAGATTCTAATTTATTAGTAATACTAATAATAGCAGTTTCTATTTTTGGTTTTTTCAATTTTAGAAAAAAACCATTATGTTTTGCTGGTGATATAGGGAGCATAACCATTGGTTTTTCAATTGTATATTTTGTTTTAAAACTTTTTATTCTTACTGGTAACCCGCTTATTATGGTGTTTCTTTTTGTTTACATAATTGATGGAGGTTGGACCATTGTAGAACGGATCTTTAAAAGAGAAAATGTATTCCAAGCTCACAAAAGTCATTTATATCAAATACTGGTTAACGAATTAAATATAAACCATCTAATTGTGTCCTCTGGTTACTTTATGGTTCAAT
>CBDUGN010000140.1:0-9078 GCA_965366915.1 uncultured Eudoraea sp.
TTAAATTAGCGTAGGATTCCGTATCTAATTGGGCTAATGTCATTTGTAAAGGTTGTCTAAGGGAATTTTCATCCAAAAAATCCCAAAATGCATGGGACGTAATCGAAAAACCATTGGGGATATTTACGCCCTGAGAGGTAAGTTCATTATACATTTCTCCTAAAGAGGCGTTTTTACCACCTACCAAAGAAACATCCTCTATGCCTGTTTCGTTAAAATGTTTGATGTAATTTTCCATTGGCTTTTTTTTATCATGAGCTATATAATTCTCTCAAATACACATAAGCGCTTTCACATAAGTTTCAACCTATTTTTTGGATTCTCTGTATTTTCCTGTAATCTCCTTTATATTGATCCTATAGACTATTGGAATACCTTGTCCATAGAGTTTGCTCGAAAATTCACTAATAAATTCGGGCTGTGAACCTTCTTTTTGTTCAACTAATTTTTTTACATTTTGGGCAAATTCATGCAAAAGGTATTTTGCATCAATTCCCTGAAGTTCTTCAAACGTGCCATGTACATTTACAGATCGCCAATTATTTACAGACTTTATTTCTTCAACTTCAAGGGAGACCAGATCATTTTTTCGCATCGCGTCAATCTTATGACCTTCTGAAGAATACCCTATTATTGTGTTACTTTTCTGATTATAGGAATAGGTAATAGGTAATATATAAGGCTCCTTATGTGATATAAATGCCAAATGTCCTATATAGTTATTGTTCAATAACTCGATACATTCTTTAGTCTCCAAATTTTTAATCATGATATCATTTTTGACAGTAATCATCTTTTCCGTATTGTGATCAGCTTTACCGCAAATTTAAATCGGACGGTACACTAACGAAATGATGCAAATCAGTTGAATGAATATTCAAGCCTTCTAATTATACTTTTCATGACCTGCTGGCAGGATATAATGATTAAAAATATTTGAAGCGAAATCCCGGAATGATACAAATCATTGTGAGGCGCGTATGAAAGAAATACTTTTGGCTAAATGATCCCTAATATGAGCGCCAGGACCATAATGGATATAAGCAGATTAAAATGGCAATTTAGTCTGGGAGAACAGTATCAGTTAAAAGCCCTGCCAAATTTGTGAACAATTAAAATAAATAATTATGTCAGTATTAAAAGTAATAGAAGTTTTAGGAAACTCTACTGAGAGTTTTGAGGATGCCGTACAGAATGTTATCAAAGAAGCATCAAAAACGGTAAAGAACATTAAGTCCGTCTACGTTCAGGACATGCAAGTGAGTGTTAAAGACAACAGCATTGCCGAATATCGTGTAAATACGAAGGTGACTTTTGGCATTATGGACTAAAAGGTTCTTTTGTTTAATTTACACAATATACCGTTCAAAGAAAGATCTCAGCTTTGGACGGTTTTTTTATTCCTTTATCTTATATAGGCATGTTAAAAAATAACCTAATTACATGTTAAAATTTGTTGGACTGATTTAGGTCATTTTGCATTCCCCTTTTTCTTGTCATATTGAGGTAAAACAAAAAGATATGGCAATTATAGAAACATTTGACACACATGTGTCTCAGTATGAAAAATGGTACGATGATCATCCAGAGGTCTATCAATCAGAAGTTTTGGCCCTTCAGGAACAGTTTTTGGAACTCCCCCAAAACATTAGCGGTATAGAAGTTGGACTTGGTACCGGGAGATTTTCAAAACCATTAGGAATTAAGGAAGGTATAGAACCATCGAGGGAAATGGCAGCAAAAGCCATAAAAAGAGGTATTGAAATTATGGAAGGAACTGCGGAACATCTGCCCTATGCCGCATTACAATTCGATTTTGTTCTTTTTGTCACAGTCTGTTTTCTAACCGATATAAAAAGAGCCTTACGAGAAGCGCATAGGGTACTTAAGCCCAATGGAGCTATTATTATTGGGTTTTTGGATAAAGAGCGCAGTGTAGCAAAACAATATATCGACAAAAAGAACCAAAGTAATTTCTACGGAAATGCCAGGTTTTATACTGTGGATCGTTTGACCAAAGTACTTAAAAGTGCCGGGTTCAAGGATTTGGTATTCAATCAGACCCTATTTGGAAATATGGAAGATATCGAGGAAGTCCAGGTTCCCAAAAAAGGGTATGGCGAAGGTTCATTTGTTACAGTCAAAGCGATGAAAAAATGAGCCATTTAGTGAAACATACCGCCGATGTTGAACTTGAAGTCGGTGGTCGTACACTGCAAGAACTTTTTACGAATAGTCTGGAGGCAATGTGCGATATTCTGAAGGAAGGTGGTTGTAAGACCATTAGTCATTTTGATTGTTCCGTGCGGGTTGTTGTTTCAGCTAAAGACTGTACCAGTTTATTAATTGATTTTTTATCGGAAGTATTGTCCCTCTCCAATATTCAGAAATCTATTTTTTGTAATGTTTATTTCTCAGAACTTACTGAAAATAAGGTAGAAGCACAGTTATATGGCATTTGGTTTGATCATTTCGACAGGGAAATAAAAGGAGTTACTTACCATGAAGCACGTGTTAAAAAGAATGATTTCAATAACTGGGAAACGCATATAATCTTTGATATTTAAATGAAGAAAGTTGAAAAAAAAGATATTCGGAAAATTGAGGATTTTCTATGGGAAATACCGAAATCTTTTCGAAATAATATGTATGTCCCGGCCTGGATTCTGGCCAATGAAATACTATTGGACGATATCATGGAAGACAGATCTTTAAATCAATTAGTAAATGTGGCCTGTCTTCCTGGCATCAAAAAAGCATCCCTGGTAATGCCTGATGTTCATGAAGGATATGGTTTCCCAATAGGCGGTGTAGCTGCCACAACTCATCCTACCGGGGCAATTTCGCCCGGGGGTATAGGCTATGATATTAATTGTGGAGTTCGGCTGCTAAGTTCTCAACTGCAGATAGGGGATATAAAAGATCAACTGGAGAATTTAGTGAATGAATTGAACAAGGAAATCCCTACAGGACTTGGTAAAAGTGGAAAAATCAGACTTTCCCGGGAGGAAATAGATAATGTCCTGGTAATGGGTGCGGAATGGGCTGTGGAACATGGTTATGGAACCCAGGAAGACCTGGAATATATTGAAAGTAACGGGAAATTACCCGATGCAGTGCCAGAGACGGTTTCCGTAATGGCGAAAAATCGAGGATGTGATCAGTTGGGCACCATAGGTTCGGGGAATCATTTTGTAGAAGTAAGCTATGTCACTGAAATTTTTGATGATAAAATTGCCAAAATCTACGGTTTAAAAAAAGGTCAGGTTACTGTCATGATTCACACAGGATCTCGGGGCCTGGGTCATCAGGTTGCAACGGATTATATTCGTTTAATGATGACTGCCATGGCTAAGTATGATGTGAAAATGCCGGATCGTGAGCTGGCATGTGTTCCTTTCGATTCCCTGGAAGGACAAAACTATTTTAAGGCGATGAGCGCAGCGGCGAATTATGCCTGGTGCAACAGACAGTTAATTACCTGGGAAGCCCGGAATGCATGGGCAACTATCTTCGGCAAAGAAAACAGTGCCTTAAAACTAGTCTATGATGTGGCCCATAATATTGCCAAAATTGAGACTCATAGTATTGACAAGGAACTACAAAAAGTTATTGTTCATAGAAAAGGAGCAACTCGTGCGTTTGGACCAGGTTATAAAGAACTGCCCCAAAAATATATTGATGTTGGCCAACCTGTAATCATCCCTGGTAGCATGGGCACTTTCTCATATGTACTGGCAGGAACTTCCAAAAGTCATGAACTTTCCTTTGGATCTTGTTGCCATGGAGCAGGAAGAAAATTATCCAGGACTGCGGCCAAAAAAGTGGTTAATGCACCAATTTTAAAAAAACAACTTCAGGAAGTAGGTATCTTGGTGGAGGGATCCTATAGGGGAATTGCCGAGGAAGCCCCCGTTGCTTATAAGGATATAGAACTTGTTGTGGATACCGTTACTGCCTCAGGAATAGCCAAGAAAGTTGCGAAACTCAGACCAGTGGCAGTTATTAAAGGTTAGTGCTGTCTGTATTCACTGCTTCCCGTAACAAATTTATGGCTTCTTCATCAGAGACCTGATCAAAATATTCATAAAACTGCCCAACAGCCATAAAATCGTATGGGGTATACAAACAAACTACCTCGTCTATAAAGGATGAGTTTTCCAGACTTTTAATTGCCGAAGGAGGGGCCACAGGAATAGCTACGATCACTTTTTTTGGTTCATGAACCTTGACCATTTCTGCGGTTACGCGAATGGTGTTGCCTGTAGCAATACCATCGTCAATAATTATTACAACCTTATCTGATAAATCCTGTGGCTTCCGGTTTTTATAGTATTGTTCATGTCTTTTCTTTAATTTTTCCCTAATGCGAGTTGTTTCTTCCTCAATATATCGCTTATTGACTCCGGCAACATCATTTAGAACAATTTGATCCATGCTTACAGCACCAATAGCATATTCCCTGTTATATGGATGTCCTATTTTTTTAGACAGGGCAACATCTAAAGGAGCTTTTAGGGTTTTTGCCACTATTGCCCCCAAAGGCAAACCACCCCGGGGTATTGCTAAAACCACTACGTTTTGACCCTTATAGGGTAGTAACTCTTCTGCCAACTGAATCCCCGCTTCAATTCTATCCTTGAACATTTTTAGTCGATTATGTTTGTAGATGATTTGTAAACCATTTTGCAGATAGTGCCGCTACTTCCTCCAATTTGCCCTCTTCTTCAAATAGATGAGTGGCTGCCGGAACAATTTCCAGTTTCCGTTCACATCTCAATTTATTATAGGCTTTTTGATTTAGTCCAATTACAACTTTATCCCATCCACCAACAATAAAAAGTGTGGGAGCAGTTACCTCGTGCAACTCGGACATAGCAAGATCCGGCCTGCCTCCCCTGGAGACCACGGCGCCAATTTCATCACCAAAGTATGCGGCAGCACTTAGTGCAGATGCAGCTCCTGTACTTGCCCCAAAATAAGCTAATTGAAGTCCTTTGGTTTCCTTTTGAATTTTTATCCATTCTGTTACGGCAATTAATCTTTGGGTTAACAGGTTAATATCAAAGCGGGTTTTATAGAGCCGATCTTCTTCCTCGGTTAGAAGATCAAACAACAGGGTGCCTAACCCCTCTTGTTGCAATACACTTGCCACATAGTTATTTCTGGGACTCAACCTGCTGCTGCCGCTGCCATGGGAGAAAAGCACCAAAGCTTTGGCATTGTCGGGCACTGAAAGATTTCCTTTTAAAACGGTTTTTTTTACAGGGATATCTATTGATATATGTTCTTCTTTTAACAACATTATTACGCTATTTTTATTTTGTTTTTTCTCTTTTGTAAGTAAAGCAGGAAGAATAATCCGTAAGCAATGGCAATGACTACTATAGAAACTATACCACCTAAAAATGGTATCAAGGTTAGTAATCGAAGTACAATAGCTATGCCTATTGACACGAATACTATGGTCCAGAAGTTCCAGTTACGGTTTTTATTCAAATAGTGGGCCATTAACAAGGCTGCTATTAAATGTCCAAATAAAATACTGAAAATGTATAGTGCAAATAGAAACACACCAATAGGAATGCCGATGACGAGAATAAATGTAAATACAATGAGCAAAGGCATACCTAAGAGATAGATCAACCCATAGATAAAACTATTCAATAGGTCCTTGTCTGCATTGGCGACTGTATTTGCAAAAATATCGTTGAATGCCCAGTTCAGCAAAACTAAAATCAAAAATGCTGAAATGACATAAAAGACCCAGAGCCCAAATGCGACCAAACCAAATCCTTTCCAGGGAAGAGGTTCCTTATCGGGTATAAGGCCGTCATTGTAGGTGGCTTTTGAGTTTATTAAAGAGTTTTTAAAATTAATTTCAGCGTCTTCAGACCAATACTCCACATCCCTCAGAAATCTGGCATTATTGCCAATTTCAAAATCCTCGGCTGTTATTTGTGAGGCACCTGATATTTCACCGTTGATTATAATATTCTCTCCTTTTAGGTATGCTTTCTCCCCTACTTTGCCATTGAGCACAAGTTCTCCGGAATAGGATTTAAGCATCCCCTTCACTTCACCGTTCATTTCAATATTTCCGGAAAAGTTTATCAGGTCACCATATATAACCGCATTTTCAGTGATTGTTACTTCCCCACCGGCTAAAATCACATCATCACCTATTTCAGAATCAATGATTAACCTCCCTCCGGCAGCGCGTATATCATCTTTTACCGGACCTCTCACATTAATTTCAGCACCTGCTGCAATGAGATCTTCCTGCACACTGTCTATAACGGTAATTTTTCTTCCGGCTGCAACAACATCGCCTTCAACTATGGCATTTATTCTTATAGTTTTCCCTGCCAGATAGATATCATCTGGCTGATGTTCCGAGATCGATATTCTTTTGTCGGCTGTGTGTTGTCCCATAACAAGCGTGGAGAACAGCAGCATAAATAAACCCAGTATTTTTTTCATGGTATACAGCTTTAAATGGTACTTCAAAAGAAAGGAAATTGTTTCAGGACGGCAATGATCAAGGTCATCCCTCCGGGCTGATATAATAATGACAGCAATCATATGCTATAGATCATAATTGACTTAGCTTTATAGAAATATCATATTCCATGAAGGAACTACAATCAATTTTAAAGGAAATTGTGGATATTACTACCACTATGGAAACCGAATATCCAGAGCTTTATCGGTTTTTGGGAGAAAATCCAATGACCATTCCGACTGCCAATCATCCAAAGATTGACGAAGCTGCATTAAGGGAGTATCTTATGAGCTTAAAGGGTTTACTACAACATCACAGGGAAACACGAAAGAAAAGTTAATTTCGTCTAATTGCTTTAACCTGTTAACAATATTCTCCTTTAAATGAAGTTATTCTCCTGAGATGTATTTTTTAAAGATAGGCAGGTTTCATTAATTTCTATCTTTTATAATCTTACCAAAGTTAATAAAGGAAGAACCCATATAAAACCAAAAAAGTCTGGCTTCTATTACATTTATCTACTTAAATATCTCGTATAGATTGCTACAAAATTGAATCATAGTTCATGTTAAAAAAGATGATTTTTTCCTCAATTCTTCAAAATTTAACAGATTTCGAGAAGTTTCTTTCAAAAAAATGAACAATGTTCTCTTTTTAAATCAAAAAAGCACTTAACCTCAATAAAAACAGTACTTAAGAAGTTTTCTTAAGAATAAATACCACCCCAATTACTATCCCATTCATCCGATAAATGAATCGATTTATCGAAAACCTATGAATTTTTGCTAGGTCATGGCTCAAAACATTTTGTGATCTTTGGTTTCAATAATAACCCAATATCTTGACCTATGAAGAATACTTTAACCTACAAAGTAGCTTTAGGATGTATACTAACGTTTTTTTGCTATTCATCGTATTCGCAGAATCCTAAGATTTCCAATTCTGTTAGTCCTGAAATTTATGAAGCCAATAAAAGGGCGAGTAATTACCAGGAGCTATTAAAATTAGGATATGCTGAAAATGAAATCTATGAAGATTTAGGGAATGCCAACTTCTTAAGTCAGAATTATGAAACTGCGGTTTTTTGGTATAAAAAGCTGATAGCGATTAGTGAAGATGGCATTCTCAATTCTGGTTGCTCTGAACGTTATCAATTTGCAATACAAAAACTTACCGGATCGGCAATAGCCGGTACAATTGATGACAAAGACTGGTTAGCCCAAATTAAGGCGGAATACCATGTAAATAATTCATTAGCAGATAAGGACACTCCTGTAAAAGATCTGCCAAACAATATCAATGAATCTCTGACAGATCTTGCTCAAAAGGTTTTAGGAGAAAACGATATGGCAGTTTTAAATGATAAAACATTTAATTACAAGAACGCTTATAAAACTCCAATTACTGTAACGGCAGATGGTAATACCGCTTATTTTAGCAAAGCCAGTTATATACAACCCAAATATGGTGTTTTCTCAAAAAAGCAATTAGTTCATAAAGTCTACAGGGCAGAAAAGATAAATGGACAATGGAAGAATATTAAAGAAGTCGCATTATCTCCTAAATATTACTCCAGCATGCACCCAACGGTATCGCAGGACGGGAAACGATTATTTTTTGCCTCAAATATGCCTGGTACGTTCGGCAAATATGATATCTATGTATCTACCATTAACAAGGATGGCAGCATGGGTATTGCCAAGAACTTAGGTGAAAAGGTAAATACAAAAAAGAACGACTTATATCCCAATCTGGCAGGAGGTACTACCCTGTTTTTTGCATCAGATGGTCATAAAGGCCATGGTGGCCTGGATGTTTTTATGGTACAGGTCTTTAATAAAAAAGTAGGCTGGTCCGTAAACTTAGGTAGCCCTATTAATAGTGATAAAGACGATTTTTCGATCTCCCTTAACGGAAATGGAATGGGCTATGTAATGTCTAACCGAGGGAATAACGAAGATGCTGTTCAGCAAGTAGCTTTCCAATTTTTGAATCCTAAAAAAGACGAGGAGCAAGATAATGGCGAATACAACTTTGCAGAAGTTTTTAGCAATGATGTAAAAGTAAATTTCGCAAGCTCTGTTTATGACGATGATTAATTCATAGCACTGCTATGAACTAAACCAAACGGTTACAAAATTGTGACCTGTGTGGTAGCGCCAGGATCGATTGTTTCATAGAACTATACAGAAAAGAATAAATAGTCTAAAAGAAATTTTTCGAATCATTAATTCCGATCAGTAATAGTTAAGAAAAGTAATTCGGAGTACAAGTATTAAGAACAAAAATTTAAATTTCGATCAGATGAACTGTAACACCTCCATAATAAAGAAAGTATTCGTACTTAAAGTGTTTTGCCTTATCCTTTGTGCTCAGGCTTCGTATGGTCAGGAAGCATTCTCTGATCTTAGCTCAAACACTACCTATCACAATCAGTTGTTTTTTAATAGGTTCTTAATAAACCCTACATTTTCGCTGGTTAGGGAAAACAAATCCTATCTTAATATTCTGCATCGTAATCAGTATGCCACATTTGAAGATAACAATCAAAACTATTATCTGGGGTTTAGCAA
>CBDUGN010000141.1:0-9050 GCA_965366915.1 uncultured Eudoraea sp.
ATGCACAGCATTTAAAAACATACCAATGGGAAAATTTGAAATTAAAAAAGACAAATCCGGGAAGTTAAGATTCAATCTTAAGGCCTCAAACGGACAAGTAATTCTAAGCAGTGAAGCTTATAACTCAAAAGCGGCTTGTGATAACGGGATAGAATCCGTTAGGAAAAATTCACAAAATGATAAGATGTTTGAGAAGAAAAAGGCAAAGGACGGACGCCCTTATTTTAGTTTAAAAGCGTCTAATGGACAAGTTATTGGCGATAGCCAAATGTATGCGTCTGCTTCCTCTATGGCGAATGGGATTGCATCAGTTAAAAAAAATGCACCTAAAGCTACGGTTCAGGACAATTCTTAAAAGTTTTGTTTTAGTACATTTAATTTGATTAAATTAAAAAGGCAGCCTAAATGGCTGCCTTTTTGTACCTGGTATCAGGCAATATATTATTCTATTGCTGTTTTGACTTAAAAGCATCAAATTCTGATGGGAGTTCAACTTTGGGAAAGTTATTGTTTCTCATATCAGTATCGGCAAACTCAAAATTTGGGTCTAAATTCACTTGTGAGACTTCTTTTTCTTTTATGAAAGTCCTTTCAATTTCATGCTCGTTACCGCGCCAAACCTGTGCCGGCAATGTCTCAATCTCCTTAGATCCGTCTGTAAATATCCATTCTATAGTTACAGGCATCACCAGTCCGCCCAGATTTTTAATAGTAACAACATAAATATTTTTATCGGAAAGTTGTTTACGGAGCTCGGGTTCATCCATTCTTGATAAGAATCCGCCATAGGAGGCATCAGGTGCTGAGATCATGGTTATGGCTTCGGGGCCACTCGAAAAATCTTTGGCCTGCTCGCTGATGTTTTCACCTTCAATTTTCAATTTAACCGTTTTTTTCTGGTCCTTGGTATTGAGTTCTTCTTCATTAACCTTGAACCATTTTACATCTGTCAGTTCCATATCAACATTGTCGGTCGTAAAGAACCAACCTCGGAAAAACCAATCTAAGTCTACGGCTGTTGCGTCTTCCAGAGTCCTGAATAAATCCGCCGGATTTGGGTGTTTGTATTTCCAGCGATTGGCATATTCTTTAAAGGCCTGGTCAAATAATTCGGGACCAATAATTGAGTTTCGTAACATCTGCAAACCAACTGTTGGTTTCATGTAAAAGTTATTTCCAAACTGCGTTAGGATTTCGTTATCAGAAGTTGTCATAATAGGGCGCAATATGTTTTTGTCACCACTCATAAAAGGCACAATGCTTTTAGGAGTTGTACTGCTAAATTGGGGGTATCTTTCGGCAACAGTTCTCTGATGAATGAATGTGTTTAATCCTTCATCCATCCACATCCATTTACGCTCATCTGAACTCACAATCATAGGAAACCAATTATGTCCAACTTCATGAATTATAGTGCCAATCATTCCCGCCCTGGCACGATCACTTATTTTGCCATCTTTAGGCCTGCCCCCATTAAAGCTAATCATGGGGAATTCCATACCAATATTGGAGGTATTCACTGAAATAGCTACGGGATAAGGGTAATCAAAAGTAGCTTCTGAATAAACCTCGAGCGCATTTTTTATGGCTTTTGTAGATTCTTCCTTCCATACCGGCAAGCCCTCTTTAGGGTAAAAAGACATTGCCATGACTGTATTTGTCGGCAATTTAACAGCCTGGGCATCCCAAAGGAATTTACGAGATGAAGCAAAAGCAAAGTCGCGAACGTTAGTAGCGCTAAATTTCCAGGTTTTTTGCTTAGTAGATTTGGTTTTCTCATTGTTTTCCGCCTCATCTTTGGTAACGATCATAACAGGTTTGTCAAACGACCCTGCAGCCTCTTTCAATCTTTCCTGCTGTGTCCTGGAAAGTACCGCATTGCCATTTAGTAAGGAGCCTGTAGAAGCGACGATATGATCTTCGGGGACAGTTATTTCAACATCATAGTCGCCAAATTCTAATGCAAATTCTCCTAGTCTTTGAAATTGCTGATTTTGCCAACCTTCCGTATCATTGTAAACAGCCATTCTAGGAAACCAGTGTGCAATCAGATAAACAGCATTGTCATCTCCTGGGAAATATTCATAGCCTTCCCGTGATAAAAAAAACATACTTCGGTCTGTAACAGGATAAGACCATGCCATAGAAAAACTTAAAGATGCTCCGGATTTTAGGGGTTCTTTAAGCACTACTTTCATCATTGTATTATTAACGAATGATGTCATAGGGTTACCATTGGTGTCTTTTATATATTTTATAGTATAACCAGCCGGAAAATCTATTGCCCTTGTAAGCAATTGCATTTGCCGGGTATCAATTGAATCTTTAATGCTATTAAAAAAGGAACCAAAATCTTCATTTCCTTTTCTGTTTACGTTCTGTTCCAGTTGAATCCAGATATAGCTTAAATCATCTGGAGAATTGTTATGGTACGTTATGGTTTCCTCAGCTGTAATTGTGTTGCTTGCTTCATCTAATGTTGCTTTTATTTTATAATCGGCACGTTGCTGCCAATAGGCTTTTCCAGGCGCCCCACTAGCTGCTCTGTAGCTGTTAGGAGGGGCAATCATGTTATCAATAGGCTCAAATTTTCCCTGCCAGGGTTGCGTTTGAGTATATGATAAATTATGAAAAAGGATAAGAGTAAAAAGCAATACGATATTTTTTGTCATTGCCATATTAAATTTTTAAGGTGTATAATCTTCTGCCAGGTGCAGCTATGTTATATGGTTTAAATTTTAGTATGTCGAAGATACATATAAGATTTAAAAGATAGAGGACCCTATGCCTCTGCAGTTGTGCTTTATATTGATACGCCATGAAAATAATTTGGCGAATTAAATAGGACACTCAAAGACGAATATGGCACGGGAGTATTAAATTAATTAGCTTTTTGTTTAAGATAAAGTGCGGTGGCATTTTCCAGGCCAGCCGAATATGGATTTTCAGGAGGATTTTGATTATAGATATACGAGTAGCACATTGACGCCGCCAAAAAAGTACCCTGTAATGATGGATGCATGCCATCAGCATTATATAAATCGATATTGGGGTTTCCATCCTGATTTATTGCCGTCCAAACTTCCCCCACAGGAATAATGGTTGCCCCGATAGCTTGAGATCCCTCTTCAAAAGTCTTTTTTATTGGAATAAGCATTTCTGGCTGGTCCTTATAAGGCCAGGACATTAAAAGGTAAATTATGGTTCCTTTATTGCCCACTAACTCTTGAAATGCTTTTATAGATTCTAAAGTTGCCATAGTATCATCTACGGCAATGTCTGTATTTTCTTGTAGTATGATAATATCCCAGGAGCGTTCATTTACTTTAGCCAGAGTCTGTTCATTTGTCAAATGCACAGCTAAACTATAACCGCTGAACGCAGCTTCCTGAATCAAAGGCTTATAGGACAACGAATCATTAGCCAGGTAAAGATTTAAGTGATATGAAACTCCCAAATTGAAAGAGGTAAAACTGTTGCCGATAAATAGAATTTCCCCAATCCTGGAATTATGTGGTTCATTAGCTTGCACTGGATCTGGTATACTCACTTCCTTTGAGCAACAAAGCACAAAAATCATCAGAAGAGTTAAAAACCCTGATCTTTTAAGAAAATTGCTTGAAGCTTCCATTTAAAATTAAAGATAGTGTTATTTGAAATAAACTGGTGGAAATGAATCCAATCAATGTCATGTCCTGAGCTTGACAAAATTATACCAAGGACTGTTTGTAATTCGGAAGTGATTGTTTGTTCTTCCTAAGGTGTAGGTTTGTTATACAAAGTTACGGGGGCCAAGCGAAAAAATATACGGAAGCCATAAACTTTCTATGGTTTTTACTTAGTGATAAAATCATGAAATTACTATCTTGTAATGATTCCTTTTTTGTGCGTAATAGTAAATTAAAAACAACCTATTCTAGCGCGCTATATAGAACAAAATCGATTTATTTTTTATATATTTAAGAGAGTTCTCCTATAAAACTTGTCTGCCTATGTCAGCACATGAAATTGAAATCATTTTAAGCAGGCAATTGGCAGATTGTCTTACCGTCCCTGTTTTTATAGTAGATCCGGAAGGAACGCTGATATTTTACAACGAACCAGCCGAACAAATCCTGGGTAAACGATTCCAGGATACGGGGGAAATGAGAGTTGGAGACTGGGGGAATGATTTTTATCCGCATGACAAAAAAGGAAATGCTATTCCACCGGAAGACCTTCCACTTGTACAGACTATAAACTCACACGTACCTGCCCATAAGACCTTTTGGATTAAAAGCCTGGAAGGCAAGTCTTTTAAAATCTCCGTTACTTCTATCCCAATTATTGGAAGGTCTAAGGAATTTGCCGGGGCTTTGGCTATTTTTTGGGATAATGATATTAAGCTATGAGAATAAAACTGCACGGAACCCGTGGTGCTTATCCCACATCTTCGAAGGCGACTAGTAAGTTAGGAGGCAATACTTCATGTATTGAGATCATAGAGGATAATGAAAGGCTAATTCTGGATGCAGGCACAGGGATATTAGAAATAGATTTTGACAGCTATAGCACTGCGGACCGGATAGATATTTTGTTGACTCATTTACATATGGATCATATTCAGGGTTTGGGTTTTTTTAAACCTATTTTTGATCCAAACAAAGAAATACATATTTGGGGTCCCGGTGGTAGTTCCTATCCCTTAAAAGACAGGTTGAACAAATTTTTGTCCCCACCTCTTTTCCCTGTAATGCTGAGGGATATCCCCAGTAAGTTAGTCATACACGAATTGCCAAACAAGCCGTTTAAACTTGGAAAGTTTTTAGTCACTTCCAAATTTGTTTGCCACCCGGGACCAACGGTTGGTTATAGAATCCAGCTGGGATCCAAATCAGTTGCCTATATCCCGGATCATGAACCCGTGCTAAACAAGGCACATTTATTTAAAGAAGATAAATGGATCTCCGGTTTTGATCTCTGCTATAATACAGATTTGCTCGTTCATGATTCCCAATATAACCGGGAAGAATATGAAAACAAAGTGGGGTGGGGGCATTGTACAATGGAAATCGCTGCAGAATTATCAAAGAGGGTCAAGGCTAAACGTTTGCTGATGTTCCATCACGATCCCGCCCATACCGACAAATACAGATCTGAGATGTTCACTAATTTTATGAACAGCCATACCTATGATTTCCCTATTGAATTGGCTGTTCAGGGGCAAGAAGTAAAGATTTGATAGGATATAACTGAACTTTTGAAAGAAAGATTATATTTTCTTGTATGAAAATCAGAAGTTCATCGGATAAGAAAAATACTACTTTCGGACAATAAAAATGTACTTTCATCCCGGCATATTTTACTAAGTTACTTAAATTCATTATCTTAAGAATGGGTTTTTGATCCTTGTGATAAAAGACTATTGAAGTTGGAAAAGTAATCACGATAGTTCCCGCAATTCAGGCACTTTGAGATCTGATCAGAATACTGAATAATTTTCACTAATTAATCAATAAAAGAACACTATTATGAAAACAACTTATCGAATGCTAATTTTATTAGTCGCATTGAACTTTACGGCTTGTAAAGAAAAATCAGTACCGGAATTAACAAGTCCAGAACTTCCTGTTACAATCTATTCTAATCAAATACACGTGATTACTCTTTATGTGAATACAACCGATATCCAAAAACCTAACATAGGTGATTATGCTAATTTTAGGCAATCATCTGACATTTCTAATGAGGATTATACAACTCATGTAAGAAAAGGAGATATTGTTATCTGGAGAGGGGTTTCTACTACAGATTCCCTTGATGTGGTCAATATTACCTCCATAAATCACCACGGGGGCCCAAAATTATTTGACAAAAATGTGCTAAAAGGTAATGGGGGTGATAACGAAGTAGTCGTTGGGGTCATTACAAAAGGCCCTGTGGAGGAAAAAGAAAAATATGTTCTACATTTTACAGTAAAGAGAAACGGGGAGCCACAAATTCACCCGTTTAAAATTGATCCTAAGATTAGATCCTATGAATAAACATGGTAAATTGACGACTTATCCATGCTGACGTCTAACTTTTATATCCTAAAAAGTTTATCCAAATCAAAAACCTGTCTAGCCCTGGTCTTTATTTTAGTTTTTAGCTGGGCCCTGCATGGTCAAAATCAGGTTATTGCTGACAGTCTTGAAAGGGTATACAACTCAGGTAGCTTTGATGAAAAAGATCGATTGCAGTTATTATTTGGTCTCGCTAGAAATCATCAAGATCCGGAGAATATTCTTAGATATAGTAATGAACTCTTGCGCAGTGCAAAGGCCTTAGATTCAACAGAGCGCATGATCGATGCTTATATCCAAAAGGGGAATGCCCTTAGGTTAAAAGGCGATCTAAACCTGGCATTAACAAACTTTTTAGAAGGCTTTAAGATTGCTAATGAAGAGGAACGGATACGTGATTTGGGAATATTTTACAAAAATATTGCTGATGTATATTCCGTCATGGGAGATTACCAAAATGCCATCCTTAATTACAAGAATGCTATCCCAATTCTTAAACAGGAAAATGATTCGATTAGTTATGCTGATGCCTTGCTAAATATAGGGGATGAATATAATCTGAAATTGACTAAGCCCGACTCAGCTTTGCTGTTTTTCAAAGAATCCGGAGATATTTATAGAGCCCTGGACTATAAGCTTGGAATTGCATACAACCTGGGTAATGTGGGCCTTGCTTATGCCTTAAAAGGAGAAAATGAAATCGCCGAAAAGAATATCGGACAAGCTATTCCGATGCTGGAAGAACTTGGGGATTATCACCCTATTTGTGTATACCTCACCTATATGTCGGACATTTATGCAGAACAGGGAAAATGGGATACAGCCTTTAGGTATGCCAATAGAAGTTTGAACCTGGCAAAACAACATGGACTCAAAGAACAGATAGGGGATGCCTATCTAAAGCTTTCAGAACTTTATGAAAGAAGAGGAAATGCCTCAGAAGCCCTTAAATATTACCAAAACCATATCACATATAGGGATAGTGTAAGTAATATTGAAAAAGTACGTGAAATGGGGAATTTGCAGACCAAATTTGAAGTTGAACAAAAACAGACTGAAGTAGATCTTTTGCATAAAGAGTCCGAAATACAGCTCTTAAAGGATAAAAGACAGAAGATTATTATTTATGCAACAATCCTGGCGCTGGTTTTTATCTTTGTGCTACTTTTCTTTCTTTACCGGCGTTATAGTTTTATAAAAGAAACCAATACCATTATTGAGGAGGAAAAGAACAGGTCTGATAGCTTGTTGCTCAATATCCTTCCTAAAGAAACAGCCCAGGAATTAAAAGAAACAGGACAAGTAGAAGCCAAAAAATTTGAATCTATCACCGTTCTGTTTACAGACTTTAAGGATTTTACCCGTTCCTCGGTAGACTTAACACCTGAAAGTTTAGTCAGGAGTTTAGATTACTATTTTTCCAGGTTTGATGAGGTTATGGAAAAGTACGGCCTGGAAAAAATTAAAACCATGGGGGATGCCTATATGTGTACGGGCGGATTACATTTGAATACAGAAGATCATGCCATCAGAATGGTTCGTGCTGCATTTGAAATTGTTAAAATCACCGAAGAAGTCAAAATGAAAAATCAGGCTAATATTATGCCTTATGAGATCCGCATTGGCATTAATACGGGACCAGTGGTAGCAGGGGTAGTGGGCACTCAAAAATTTGCATATGACATTTGGGGAGATACCGTAAATGTTGCCGCCCGTATGGAAACGAATTCAGAGACGGGGCGGATCAATGTCTCTGAAAACACCTATGAATTGATTAAAGATGAGTTTGAATGTGAATATAGGGGCAAAATGAAAGTTAAAAACAAGGGAATGATGAAGATGTACTATGTAAATAAGCCAAAGCTCCAAACAGCATGACGCAATTAAGATGTTCTTAATAGAATTTTAATATGAGAGAAGACAATTCTTCCTTATATTGCAGTAGGTTTAAAACCATCCCCTTTTCCATATCATGTACCTTCAGTAATCTGCTCTTGCATAAATAAGATTTTTCTTATCATGAGTAAAGCAGGAGGTTATAGAGTTGCTCAGGTTTTTAGTTTGCTTCTTTTGATTTTTTTAATCGAAGGCTGTACCTCAACACAGACCAATTTTAAACGAGAATACCGGAAGATTTGGAAGGAAACTATAAAATCTGAAGCCTGGCTTAGATCTTTACAGAAGGACGAACTTTTGGCTTCGAATGATGCCAAAGAGTTTTATTCAAGCACAGAAGATTCCGGGGTTCTGGAAGGAGATAGTTATCTGGCAACCGGCAGGATGGCTTCTTTTGAGGCAAAGTATGCTTCATTAATTTCCAGGGCATATTTTAAGATAATAGCAGAGGCTGAAGAAGCCGATTCCAGGATTGAACAGTACTATTTAAGATTAAATTCTCAAAAAGCAGAATTGGAAAATCGCAATAATAAAGACTATAAGAAAAACCTGGAGCTTGCAAGGAAAAGATATATTGCCCACAGGGAGATACTCGATGGTCTTAAGTCCTGGAATGCATTTAGTGAATATGGCTCAGACGATTTGGAGTTTTTTAAAGAAGAACAAGCTGATGCTGCTTATAAAATGTTTCTGGATGGTGAAAGTGAAGAGAACATCATTGATTTCCTAATCTATAAACTTGCCGATTTGTATCAGTATGAAGAATAGCCACATAATGAATTGGTTAATACTTCATATTAAAAGCCGTTGATTCGAAATTTCCATCAGTGATTTATTCCACTAAAGAGGCATAAAGTTTATACCTGTCAAATATCTGTACGACATAATCATAGGGCTCTGCGCCTCTTACGTATCCATATTGAACAGCCTCGTGGTTGTAGTGCTGGGGATCACTAAGCGCCAAAATCATTTTATCTACATTATCATCCCAGGTGTATTTATCCAGACCACGAATTTCAGCCAGACTTTGAGCATCTTTAACATGCTGATATCCGCAATTGTACGCGGCCATTGCAAATTTTATACGCTGCACCGAATCCCTTACCTGCT
>CBDUGN010000142.1:0-9046 GCA_965366915.1 uncultured Eudoraea sp.
ATCCTGCTTAACCTTGACCTGGCAGGCTAGTCTGGCTCCTTCATTCAATTCCCTTTTTGAAAAATGTGGAGTTTCTGTAGGAAGTGCCTCACCACCGCCAGATAACACATGGCACTCACATTGAATACAAGTACCACCACCACCGCAAGCAGAGGGGAGAAAAACCTTTTGATTCCCCAAAGTAGAAAGCAAAGAACTCCCGGAAGCTACTTGTATCTTTTTTTCTCCATTGATAGTTATCGTTACCGGACCTGATGGAGAAAGCTTTTCTTTTGTAAAAAGTAAAAGTGTCACCAACAGCAACAACAATATCATAAAAGCAATAACCGTAATTGTTATGGTCCCAAAGGTGCTTGTAGCTAATATCATTCTTCTTCTATTATTAGGTCGTTATAAGAAATCTCTTTCTCATCTATTTCTTCTTCAACTTCAACTATTACTTTGTTCTCTTCAATATCTTTAGCCATAGTTTCTTCTATTGCTGCCGGAGCTTCATCGCCGCCTGTGAGCATTCCACCAAAACTTTGAAAACCTATTCCCATTAAACCTGTAATAATGAAGGTAATTCCCAGGCCTCTCAAAGGTGCAGGAACATTTGAATACCTTATCTTTTCCCGAATAGCCGCAATTGCTAAAATTGCTAAAAACCAGCCTATTCCAGAACTAACCCCGTAATTAAAGGCTAATCCCAATGTTTCAATTTCCCTCGACTGCATAAACAGGGATCCGCCCAAAATAGCACAGTTAACCGCAATTAATGGTAAAAATATACCCAGGGAATTGTATAAAGCCGGTGAAAATTTTTCAACCACAATTTCTACTAATTGCACCATAGTTGCTATAGTGGCGATAAAAAGAATAAATGATAAAAAACTTAAATTGTAATCCGCATATTCAGGGCCCAACCACACCAGGGCGCCATCCCTTAAGAGATACTGATCCAATAACCAGTTTAGTGGTACCGTAACTGCCAACACAAATATTACCGCAGCCCCCAATCCCACTGCAGTGGCTACTTTTTTGGACACGGCCAAATACGAGCACATCCCTAAGAACACAGCAAAGACCATGTTGTCTATAAAGATGGATTTAAAAAATAATTCAATATGTTCTAACATAATCCTTTCTTAAAAAGTAAATTAGTTTTCCTCTATAAGTGCCCTGTTTTTCGAGCGTTGTACCCAGATAATTATCCCAACAACAATTAAGGCGGCCGGGGGAATTATCATAAATCCGTTGTTCTCATAGCCGGTGGCGTACAATCCTGTTTTAGCCACCGGATCTCCAAAAACCTTAAATCCAAATAAGGTTCCAGATCCGAGCAATTCTCTGAAAAAGCCTACAATTATCAGTATTATTCCATACCCTAATGCATTTCCAATACCGTCTAAAAAGGCCTTCCAGGGACCGTTGCCCAAAGCAAAGGCTTCAAACCTACCCATAATGATACAGTTTGTAATAATCAATCCAACAAAAACGGATAGTGTCTTACTCAATTCATAGGCAAAGGCCTTCAGAACCTGATCAACAATGATTACTAATGTTGCCACAACTATTAGTTGAACAATAATCCTGATCTTCGTAGGAATGATATTTCTCAATAGAGAAATAACGACATTTCCTACCCCTAAGACAAAAAGAACAGAAATGGCCATAACTACAGATGCCTGCAATTCTGCTGTAATTGCAAGTGCAGAACAAATACCAAGAACCTGGATGGTAATTGGATTGTTATCCGCAAGTGGGTCTAAAATCAGGTTTGTGTCTTTCTTTGAAAGTAGTGCCATTGTTAATTAACTCTAATAGTTTCTAAATAGTCCTTATATAAATTCACGCTCTCCCTAATCATTGCCGAAACCCCATTACCGGTTATGGTTGCTCCCGCAAGAGCATCTACCTCATTATCGTCTTTTATGTTATTTTCCGGATCATTATTTCCCTTAGCCACAGCTATGCCTTTCAGCTGATTATTGCTCAATATCGACTCCCCGATAAAATCGTCCAAGAAATAACGCTGTTTGATATTCGCCCCAAGTCCTGGTGTTTCTGCCTTATGATCAAAGTAAACTCCCTGGACAACCATATTCTCATTAAGTGCTATAAATCCCCATATGGCATCCCAAAGCCCTTTTCCATACATGGGTATGATATAGTATTTATTTCCTTCTTTTTCTCCTATAAAAATCGGGAGCTCAGCAGTTTCACCTTTCTTAATAGCAGCTATTTGTTTTTTAAGGTCAATAAGGTACGCCTCATCATTTTGTGTGATTTGATCACCATTTATTACGAGTTGTTCAGTAATATATTTTGAAAATTCGGTTTCTACTCTATCTGTAGGTACGAAATTAACACTGCCCTCATTGTTATTTTCATTGATCCCCATGGCATAGAGAATATTCTGCTGCTTTTCAAACCTCTCATTCTCCTCAATTTTGCCACTTAAAGCCGAGGCTAAATATGCCAGGACAGATCCAACAATTATTACCATTATAGCGGCAAAGACTATGGTGTAACTATTATTTTCTTTATTAAATGCCATAATTAAATCGTTTCTACCTTAAGTTCTTCAGCTTTCCCGTCAGTACTTTTCGGGAAAATTGTTGCTTGCTTCAAACGCTTCATCCTTCTCCTGATATTACCCTTAATGACGTAATGATCAATAGTTGGTGCAAAAACATTCATCAAGAGAATAGCCAGGAACACGCCTTCAGGATAAGCAGGGTTAAATACCCGTATCATTACCGATATAAAACCTATCAGAAATCCATAAATCCACTTACCTTTATTAGTTTGAGACCCGGTTACCGGATCTGTGGCCATATATACAATACCAAAAGCAAGGCCACCGACAAGGAGGTGTTTCCAGAAATCAAAGCTCATCAATCCGTAAAAAGTACTTCCTTCACCAATCCAGCCCAGATCAACTATCCCATTAAAAATAAGGCCCATAATCAGAGAACCTGCTACTGCGCTTACCATGATTCGCCAGCTAGCTATTTTGCTAAAAATCAGGAATAGACCTCCGAGTAATATTAAAAATGCAGAGGTCTCCCCTACTGAACCGGGAATAAAACCAAAAAACATATCAGATACTGAATAAGAAAATTCACTGGCATTGTTCTGAGCCAGATATCCCAGGATAGTTTCACCTGAAATGGCGTCTGCAGTTCCTGCGCGTTCAACGGCGCCGTGAACCCAGACTTTATCTCCGCTCATCCAGGTAGGGTATGCAAAAAACAAAAAAGCCCTTATAGTCAGCGCGGGATTCAAAATATTCATGCCGGTACCTCCAAAAACTTCTTTGCCTATAATTACTCCAAACACAACTGCTACGGCTAACATCCACAGGGGTGTATCTACGGGTACAATTAATGGCACCAGCATACCTGTAACCAGATAACCTTCTTCTACTTCATGACCTTTAATGACAGCAAAAATGAATTCAATTAGTAATCCTACACCGTATGAAACAACAACAAGAGGCATAACCAACACAAATCCCAACCAGAAGTTATCCCAGGTCAGGAAATGTTCCATAACCGAAAAATTTTCCGGAAAACCGTTTATTGCAGAATAATGTTGATATCCCGTATTAAAAAAAGAAAATAACAACACAGGAATCAGCGCCATAATCACGGTATTCATTGTACGCTTTAAATCGTCAGCGGCTCTTATATGCGACCCTGTATGTGTAGTTTCATCAGGAGAAAACAAAAATGTATGAAAGGCATTGAAGGCAGGAGCCATCTTTTTACCCCTGTATCTGTGTTTCAAAATATGCAATCTCTTCTTAAAGGTCAATCGTTTATTGCTCATTTTTATCCTATTTCTTTTTGTAATAAATCCAATCCTTCCCGAATTATCTTTTGATGAGGTTGTTTGGAAATACAAATGAATTCAGTCAATGAAAAGTCTTCAGGAATAACCTCATATAAGCCAAGTTGTTCCATTTCATCCAAATCTTTAACCATACATGCTTTTAATAGCTGAAGCGGATAAATGTCTAAAGGAAATACTTCCTCATACATCCCTGTGACTACAAATGCCCTGTGTTCTCCATTTGTATTTGTATCCAGATCATATTTCTTTTTAGGCTGCAACCATGAAAATGTCAGTGCTCTGGTAGATGATATTTTATCGAATACTGGTTTGTTCCATCCAAAAAATTCGTAATCATCTCCTTCGGGAATAACACTTACCGTATTGTTATAAAAACCGAGAAATCCATCCGGACTCGCTTTTTTACCCGTTAGAACATCTCCATTAATCACACGAAATTTCTCTTCTTTCACACCACTGGCGTATAAAAATGTGGCTATCTCAGCACCTATTTTTGTTGTAAAATACTTCGGAGACTTCACAGATGAACCGGCAAGTGCAATAGTGCGCTGCGCATTAAATTTGCCTGTTAATAGTAACTCACCAATTATTACAAGATCCTGAGGAGTAACAGTCCAAACTACTTCACCTTTATTTATAGGATCTAGTTTGTTTATTTGAGTGCCCACCAATCCAGCAGGATGTGGTCCGGATACTTTATGTATTTCTATATCTTCGAGATTGGTAAAAGGAGAATTGGACCCTTTGCCAACTGAAACATGAACCTTACCAGGTGTAAGTTTAGACATAGCGGTTAACGCCGCCTGAAGTTCTTTTTCCTTCCCGTTTAGGGTATAATCCAAATCCGCAGCCAATGGAGCAGTAGCATATGCCGAAACAAAGATTGCCTTTGGAATAGCCGCAGGATCAGCGACTACATCATAGGGGCGTTGCTTTATAAAAGGCCAGCACCCAGATTTAAGAAGGGCAGACTTAATTTCTTCTGAATCGGCTCCAGGTTTTTGTACGGGGTGTTCCAGGTACTCCTGCGACTTATCTGCAAGAATTTTAATTGTAAGTATTCTTCTACGTGCTCCTCTGGTTATTTCAATTAATTCTCCACTTACTGGAGAAACGAAAAGCATGTCCTGGTTATCTTTACTGTAAAACAAGGGTTCTCCTGCCTTTACCTCTGCCCCTTGTTTGACCAACATCTTAGGCATTATTCCATGAAAATCTAGGAGATTGATGGCGTAAACATTACTTAGAACTGCTTTCGATGTATTTTGTTCGGCAACACCGACAAGATTAATGTCCAGGCCTTTCTTAATCCTAATGTCTTTAGACATAAATTGTAAACATTTAGTTTAACAAAATTTCGACCAAAAATAGTACTTATGACACTGTTTTCATAATTATTAACTATAATTTTGGGCTTTACACCGATATGACTTTTTTCGGTATGCATTTTGTTTACCTTTACCCCAAATACAGGCTTAAAATGCGTTTATTCGTTAAACAGTTTTTTTTCTTTCTCCTTGCCACTCCATTGTATTCACAGATACAGGAAGAGGTAAATCCACCTGAAAATATAAAGACTATTATTTTTAAAGGACCAACTGAAGATCAGTTCCCTGTAATTAAATTAGGAGATCCGATTTATCTCGAGTTCGATGATTTGACTGCCAGTGAGCAAGACTATTATTTCAAAATCGTTTATTGCAATTATGACTGGACACCATCGGAACTATTAAAGTCGCAATATCTTAGAGGAGCAGATAACCAAAGGATCATTAATTATACTAACAGTTATAATACACTGGAGGCCTATTCTAATTATCAATTGACAATTCCCAATAAAGTAGTAAGTCTAAAAGTCAGCGGTAATTATATGCTCGAAATTTATAATGCTTACAATGAACTTCAATTTTCAAGACGATTCGTAGTTTACAATGATTTAGCCCAGGTTGCTGCAACGACCAAAAATTCCAGAAATTTTGATTTTCTAAATCAGAAACAATCTGTACAATTTACAATTACGCCATTCAATCTTCAACTTGTCAATCCTATTAAGGAAGTGAAAATTGCCATAATTCAAAACTATCAATGGTCTAATGCCATTACGGGTGTACCCCCGCAATTTACACTGGGTAATTCACTGGCATATAAATATGATATTGAAACCAGTTTCTTTGGCGGGAATGAATTCCTGAATTTTGATACCAGTGATTTGCGAGCTCCTACTTCTTCAATTTCCCGCATTGAATATAATGATCTATACCATCATTATCTTTTTACGGACGACTATAGATATGATAAGGCCTATACCTACTTTCCTGATATTAATGGTGATTTTACTATTCGGACATTACAAGGTGAAGATCCATCCAGAGAGGCAGAATATACAATGATTCATTTCAGTCTCCCCTATACCATGGATATCGGATTAAATGAGGTTTATGTATATGGAAAATACAACAACTATGCTCTTGAGGAAGAGAACAAAATGATTTATAATTCCGAAACCGGAAATATGGAGGCCACAATAAAAATTAAACAGGGATTTTACAACTATAAATATGTACTTAAAAGAGAGGATGGCGAGGTAGACCTTAATAAGGTTTGTGGTAACTTTAATTTTACAGAAAACAACTATTTAATACTGGTTTACTACAGAAATTTTGGCGATTTATATGATGGCATAATTGGTATAGGAACTACAAACTCTGAGAACATTACCAACTAAACACTTTTGTAAGGCATTGTATTTTAAATATTTAGTACGATTTAAAATGAAACTTTCCTGATATTAAAATCGAATTATTACAATAATTTTCATAACATTGGGTTTAATTCTATATACTTAAAATTCTTAGGATTGGGATAAATGATTCTTCGCAATAAAAATTCATATCCAATTATCTGTTTTGAGATTATTGAGCAGTTAAATAAAAAACTTCCCAATTATCTTTCATATCATTCTATAGATCATATTATAGATGTTGCCAACGTATGTAACGACTATATTGAATATTACGACATCCCGGAAGAAAAGGCTAAACTCTTGCGCATAGCTGCAATCTGCCATGATTATGGTTTTATAGAATCTACATTAGATCATGAAGAACGGGGAATTGTTGCTTTACAAGGATTGTTAACTCCAATTCTCAATAAAGAGGAAGTAGAGACAATAAATGGAATGATAAGGGCCACTAAGGTACCACAGGAACCAAAGACCTTTTATGAAGAAATTTTGGCGGATGCCGATTTAGACTACCTGGGAAGAAAAGACTATGATGAAATTAGCGCTAAACTATTCAAAGAATATTTGCATTTGGGGATCGTTTCTAATAAAATTGAGTGGTTAGACCTTCAAATTAGGTTTTTGGAAAATCATAAATTTCATACTGATTATGCTAAAAAGAATCGTGAAAGGTTAAAAACTAAAAAGATAAAGGAACTCAAATCTCTTAGATTAGCGGCCAATCTCAAATGATAGTTAATATTACCTTCAATAGGTTTGAATGATATTCCGAAACAACGACAACCCATATAAGCCTCCAAATACCTTGTATTTAAGGGTATATAAGGCAGAAATTCATCAGAAAAAAACATACATACACCGATAATCTAATCTTAAGTTTTCATTATCACTTTCTAATATCTATCTTGGACCCCTAAGTTTATTTATAGTTTTACTATTTATAACAGGTGAGTTGCTAAAAGTTTGGTTTTTCTCCCCAGAGGTATAATGATTAAAGAAGATTTATCCTTTGGCTTTATAGTTAAAACTATTGTTAAATAGAGCAGGCCTAATTCGTTTTTTTATATTTTAGCATTTATAACGGATACGCTACTCGTAAAGAGAATTACCGTTATCTAAGTAGTATGAAAAAGATGATTACACAAGTAACTAAAGGCATAAAAATTTCAGTAAATACTAGTTTTGAAGGTACTTTCTTTAAAAACTATAAAATGCATTTTGCTTTTGGTTATACCATTACTATTGAAAACCAGAGTAAGGATTCTGTTCAGTTGACATCAAGACATTGGCAGATATATGATGCTTTAAATGATTTTGAAGTGTTGGACGGTGAAGGTGTTATCGGGAAAAAGCCGGTTATCAGGCCAGGAGAATCTCACACCTATAGTTCGGGATGTCTGCTTGCATCTCCAATCGGAGCTATGAAGGGCCACTATAATATGGTAAATTTCACCACCAACGAAAAATTCAGAGTTTATATTCCTTCTTTTAAATTTAGTGCCCCTTTCGCCCTAAATTAATGACTTCTTTTACCTAGTTTTAATTTTATAAACATTAAGGGTTTTAGTACCTTTGACCTTTAAAATTTAACTAACATAAAGAGATTATGGGTAAAGGTTTTTTTGAAGTTCCGATGGCTATTAATGAACCAATAAAGAGTTATGCTCCGGGCACTCCGGAAAGAGCTGAGGTTTTGAAGCAATACAAAGAGTACTTCGATGGAAGTCTGGATGTCCCTCTATATATTGGAAGTGATAAAATAACGACAACTTCTACCCGCACAATGTCTCCTCCGCATGATCACAAACACATTTTAGGCAAGTATTACCTTGCCGAAAAAAGTCACGTAAGCCTGGCTATAGAAAATGTTCTTAAATCCAGAGAAGCCTGGGCATCACTGGCATGGGAGCAAAGAGCCAGTATTTTCTTAAAAGCAGCAGATCTTATTGCCGGACCTTACAGGGCTAAAATTAATGCGGCAACCATGTTGGCACAGTCAAAAACGATACATCAGGCAGAAATTGATGCCGCTTGTGAGTTAATAGACTTCCTCAGGTTTAATGTTTCCTATATGTCACAGATATATTCAGAACAACCGGAATCATCTGATGGGATATGGAATCGTGTAGAATACAGACCGCTGGAGGGATTTATTTATGCCATTACACCGTTTAACTTTACGGCAATAGCAGGCAATCTTCCTGCAAGTGCCGCTATGATGGGCAATGTTGTAGTATGGAAACCCAGTGACAGCCAGATTTTTTCTGCCAAGATAATAGTAGACGTTTTTAAAGAGGCCGGTCTGCCAGATGGAGTAATCAATGTGGTTTATGGTGATCCCGTAATGATAACAGACACGGTTTTGGCAAGTGCCGACTTCTCAGGAATTCATTTTACAGGTAGCACTCATGTTTTCAAATCCTTATGGAAACAAATAGGCAATAACATTGACCGCTATAAAAC
>CBDUGN010000143.1:0-8923 GCA_965366915.1 uncultured Eudoraea sp.
CCCTGTGCTTGAAAGAGAATACCCGGAAAATGTGATCGTAAAAGAGTTGCCAAATTTCAATGCAGTTGGCAAAGAAACGTATAAGATGCTGGAGAAGACCGCTAAATATGTGCTGAGAGCATTGGCGCTTCATCTGAATCTTCCTGAAACTTACTTTGATTGTTATATTAAAAATGGTAATTCTATTTTAAGACCAATTCATTATCCCCCAATTGTGAATGAACCTAAAAATGCTGTGAGAGCTGCCGCTCACGGAGACATAAACCTCATAACTTTGCTAATGGGAGCACATGGCAGAGGCCTTCAGGTTCAAAATCATAAAGGAGAATGGATTGATGCAATTGCCACAACAGATCAGTTAATGATCAATGTCGGGGATATGCTTTCGCGCCTGTCTAACGAAAAACTTAAATCTACGGTACATAGGGTGGTTAACCCACCTCGTGAATTGTGGAATACTTCCAGATATTCCATTCCTTTTTTTATGCATCCCATAAGCAGTATGCCTCTTAATTGCCTGGACAATTGTATTGATAAAGAGCATCCCAAACGTTTTGATGATATCACAGCAGGAGAGTTTTTAAATGAGCGCCTTATAGATCTTGGATTAATTAAAAAATGATTTATTACTTTAATTAAATGTATATATAAGATTATAATACAATAACTTATGTTTGTTAATTTATTGTATGCGAGTCGCTAAATTATAGAAGTAGTAAAATGGATATAAAAGATCAATTAAAGAATTTATTTCCAGAGCATGTTTCTTCAGATGCAGACAACGTTACTGAGAAGAAACCAGAATTGTGGCTTCAGAAAGAGCCCATAATCTGTAAATATGAAAAAAGAAAGGGTAAACCTATCACTATTTTGGAAGGGTATAACGGTGCTGAAAAAGATTTTAAAAAATTAGCTCAGGATTTAAAGAAAAAATTAAGTGTGGGGGGCACATTTAAAAACAATTCCATAATAATTCAGGGGGATTACAGAGACAAAATAATGACCTTGCTCCAGGAAATGGGTTTTAAGACAAAACGAGTGGGGGGTTAGCTTTAAGGCTGTTTTTATATTCAATGATAAATCGTGTGAAATTTTTTAACATTAATTTCAGAGGTTTTTGTGTTAATTTGTTTTTATTTTTTTCGATTAAATGTTACTTTTAAACGTTATAAACTAAACTACCTAATCATAATGAGTTCCCAATTGCATATTACCAACGGGGATAGTTTCACCCAAAAGTTAAAAACACTAAAACTTAAGGGCGATATAATCACCTGGCGGGAAATGCTTTGTGAGGGTAAAACGGAAACTAACGTAGGTAGTGAATCGTTTTGGAAAACTCGTTTTGATTTTCTTCATAAAAATTACAAAGTCAGCAAGTCCTGGTTTGTTGAGAAAACCTTAAAAGAATATCGGTCTCTTTGTAATCATAAGCAGCAAGATCAGATTATACTTTGGTTTGAATACGACCTATTTTGCCAGATAAATATGCTCGCCGTCTTAAGTTGGCTAAAGAAACACAGGCGATATGCTGAAATATATTTAGTGTGCAGTGGGGATGAGGATGATACAAATCGTTTATACGGGCTTAGCGAATTAAATGATGAGCAGATTTTGCATTCTTATAAAAATAAGATAAAGCTATCCCAAAATGATATAGAATATGCGGATTATGTCTGGCAATTGTATTGCAGCGATAATCCTATCCGATTAGAAAATCTAATAGATTTTGATAATTATCAATTTGACTATCTCTCAGATGCTATCAAAGTTCACTTAAAAAGGTTTCCTACTATTAAAAATGGTTTGAACGAACTGGAGAATCGCGTTCTTGAATATTCTCTTCAACAAAAACCAAAAACTAAAAAACAATTATTAAGTAAACTACTTGAAAATCAAGGTTTTTATGGTTTTGGCGATACGCAGTACGAACGTGTAATTTCTAACCTGCGGCCTCTGTTTTCTTCTTTCAACCCCGTACGGTTAACTGCAAAAGGAAAAGAAATTCTCGATGGACAAACCAATTATTATTCTCAAATAAGAGACAATGAAGACTATTTGGGAGGCGCTTTAAAGTATAATTTTTTATATAATACGGAGTCCGACAGAATTTTAAAACTGTAGTATGCAGCTGAGTGCATCTGAGCTCATTCTTAATGCTGATAACAGCATATATCACCTTAATTTACTACCTCAAGACCTGGCAGAGACTGTCATTGTTGTCGGTGACCAAAACAGGGTTCCATTAGTTTCTAAATATTTCGATACCATAGAAATAATAAAAGGAAAAAGGGAATTTATTACACATACAGGTATGCTCAATGGAACCAGAATTTCTGTAGTTTCCACAGGTATAGGAGCAGACAATATTGATATTGTAGTTAATGAACTGGATGCCCTGGTTAATATCGATTTCGAGACCAGAACCATAAAAGAAAACAAAACCAGTCTGGACATCGTCCGTGTTGGTACTTCGGGCGGACTTCAGCCAGATATTGAAACAGATTCCTTTATATTAAGCGAATATGCCATTGGTTTTGACAATGTGCTTCATTTCTACAAAAGCGAACATATTCAACACCCTGAAATTCAGCTTGCCTTTATAGATCAAACGGCATGGTCTGTCTTTAAATCTATTCCCTATGTTGTGGAGTCTGATCTGCAATTAACCGAAAAACTACGCTCAGATAGCGTTATTATGGGCTTCACAGGCACTAATGTTGGTTTCTATGGACCCCAGGGCCGAAGATTGCGATTACAATTGGAGGACAATGACCTAAATTCCAAGTTAAGCGCTTTTGAATATAATGGAATGAAAATTACAAATCTGGAAATGGAAACATCAGCCATTTATGGCCTTTCAAAATTAATGGGTCACCGAGCTGCATCAATGAACTGCATATTAGCAAATAGAAGTACAGGTGAATTTTCCAAAGACCCGGTCAAAACAATAGATGCGCTTATTAAGTATACGCTGGAAAAACTAACCGCCCATTGAAAACTGTAAAGATTATTGGTGTCCCCGAGCATTTTAATTTTGCCTGGCTATTGGCTATAGAAGAAGGTGCATTTGAAACAAGAGGAATTAACCTGGTATGGACAGATGTTCCGGAAGGTACAGGGAAGATGTGTACCATGTTGGAAGAAGGGCAGGCAGACCTGGCAATTATTCTCACTGAAGGTATTGTAAAAAGCATTACTGAAGGTAATCCTGTAAAAATAATCCAGGAGTATATAGCTACACCCCTTCAATGGGGAATCCATGTAGCTGCGGATAGTGAATTCCAAAATATGGCAGATCTGCAAAATGCAACTGTGGCAATTAGCAGGTTTGGCAGTGGCAGCCACCTAATGTCCTTTGTGAATGCCCAATCCAATGGATGGGATACCTCGTCACTTAATTTCCAAGTTGTGAATACGCTGGATGGTGCTATAAAGGCCTTAAAATTGGGGGAAGCAGATTATTTCATGTGGGAACACTTTACGACTAAACCTATTGTTGATTCCGGTATATTCAGAAGAATTGCAGACTGCCCTACTCCATGGCCATGTTTTGTAATCGCTGCTACTGATTCTTTTCTTGATGATCATAAAGGAACGCTTCTTCATATTTTAGAAGTCATCAATCTTTACACAACGGAATTCAAACATATCCCCAGTATTGACAGGACAATTTCTAACAAATATGAACAACGAATTGAAGATGTTCGCGAATGGTTAGGCATGACCGAATGGAGCCAGTCACAAATAAGTATGGAAACAATTGATATCGTTCAGGATTATCTTTTTAAACTAAAATTGATTAACAATAAACTTGATATTGATAAGCTGATCACCAGTTTATAGGTGTTTTACCCATTTTCTTCAATAATTCATTCGTTTTACTGAAATGTTTATTGCCGAACCACAGGCCCCTGTTGGCGCTTAAAGGCGATGGGTGACCGCTTGTAAGAATGTGGTGTTTTGAAGTATCAATCAAAGTGATCTTCTTTTTGGCAAATCCGCCCCACAACAAAAATACCAACCCTTCCTTCTCTGCCGAAAGCCTGCGTATTACTGCATCAGTAAAAACTTCCCAACCCTTATTCTGATGACTACCGGCACTATGTGCCCGAACAGTTAATGTGGCATTTAGTAACAAAACTCCCTGGTCTGCCCAGTGTTCAAGGTTACCGCTTTTTGGGTATGGTTTCCCAATATCTGTCTCTATTTCTTTAAATATATTTATTAATGATGGTGGATGTGGAATTCCTTCTTTTACGGAAAAACAGAGGCCATTAGCCTGATTGGGTCCGTGGTAAGGATCCTGGCCAATGATAACTACTTTGGTGAGCTCGAAATTTGAGTGGTCAAAGGCGGCAAATATATTGTTTCCTTTAGGGTAGCATATTGTTGAACTATATTCATCCTTAACAAACCGCACCAGGGTATCAAAATAGGGTTTTTGGAATTCTGATTGGAGCTGACTCTGCCAGCTTGGATGAATAGCAACGTTCATTTAACAAAGGGCTTAGTAATGGTGGTAAAATTAAATCAATAATAACCACTTTACCAAATCAAATGTGATGTTCCAAGCTGCCGGGAAAACTATTTGGAAGTTAAAGGTCCTGATTGTTGTAAATGAAGCAATTGATTTTGCTGCTGTCTGTACTTTAATGCTTCGATATATGCCGCAAAGATCTTTGACTGGTGTTTAGAATGGGCCCTTATTGCCCAGTCCATTGCGGCTGTCAGATTATTGTTTCGTTCATTCAAAATTGCGAGGTTATAGCAGGCTTTACTACTTATTTTCGGATCCGGATTTTCCGTTTCTTTTTTCCATAGATCCGCAGCCAATTCCCAATTACCGGATAAAGTATGGACTTCTGCCTGCTCAAAGTTTGCTGTAGATTTTACATAATATTCCCTGGTTATACTATGCTCATAGGGCTGCAATCTGGCACCGTAGGAACTTCCTGTTTGTTTACCCTGTTCTACAATATCTTTTGCTCTGTCTTCTATTGCCTGCAGTGCTTCAAATGGATCAAGTCCCTTAGCAGTTGAAATAATCTGATTGTTAAAAGTAAATTCATCAATAAGCAGCTTGTTCAAGGGGTCATAAATCCGCCAGCCGTTTTCAATCAAGGTTTCAAGTGTAATCTGGTGCGCTGCAACTTTTTCTTTAACCCGTAACAAATTATGTTGATCCATCGTGGTTTTCTTTAAAGATACCCTGGTGTCTGAATCATAATAAGCCATTGAAAAAATAGCATCCACCTGATGTTTTTTACATAATGCTTCAACTACGTCCCAGCCTAAATAGGCTCCATTATTCTCAGGATCTTTTTCATTTTCCACTATATCCTCCATCAATATGATAGTATCAAAACGACTGTCACCAGTAAGTTCATTATATAAACCATTAATTGCCGCATCCCTTGCTTTTTTGGCAAGTTGTTGATTTTCTCTTGAAATGAGCTGGTGCAGTCCGGTTTGTTCTTTCTCTTCCTCTAAATGTACTTTCCCTCCTATTATACCTACTCTTTTAATCGTATTAGAAAGAGAAACCGGAGCAGGCTCTATCGTTAGAATATCAACATTCCGCGTAGTGCTGCAACTAAATATTAATACAAGCAGGAACAACAAGTAAATACTGTGGTAATATCTTCTCATATAAAACGGCATACTTAGAACTTAATAAATCATTGTTCTCTAGCTATTAAACAGCTGATTATACCTGATTATTGCCCTTAACAGTAAAATATGCGCTCATTTAATAAAGCATTGCGCACTTGATCATTTCTTGAGGAGGGCTTATTTTACTCATGGAACAATAGAATTTTCAAAATCACACCTATTCCATACCTTTGCCATCTGCAATTCCTGGTAATGCAAATAATGGATAAAAAAACTTTACAAGATTTAGAGTTCCCGTTGGTACTACAACAATTGTCTGACCGCTGCAGTACTGAATTGGGAAAAATAGATGCTTTAGCTATACAGCCAATATCAGAAAAAAAAGACCTCCTGGAAATTCTGGGCCAGACATCTGAATATCTGGCTTCCTTCAGCAATGATAATAAGATTCCCAATCACGGATTTGATACAATAAACAATGAACTAAAACTACTCAAAATAGAAAATACTACCCTGGAAATTGCAGGTTTCCGGCGGATTGCGCATATCTGTACTCTGGTATCTGAACACAAAAAGTTCTTTAAAAAATTTAAGGAATATTATCCCTTATTATTTTCCTGCATCGAACAAATAGACTCTAATTCAGAGATAACGACCAATATTGAATTGGTTATCGATCGCTTTGGTGAGGTTAAAGACAATGCTTCGGAAGCACTAAAAACAATACGCAAGCAAATAAACCAGGTTAAAAGTAAGATCAATCAAAGTTTTACCACTGCTCTTAACGCCAGTCAGTCTGCTGAATTTTTGGATGAAATTCGAGAGTCTGTTGTAGAAAATCGCAGGGTATTGGCAGTTAAAGCAATGTACAGGCGCAAGGTGAAGGGAACTGTAATGGGAACCTCCAAAACAGGTAGTATCGTTTATATTGAACCAGAAGCGTCTTTAAAATACAGCAGGGAACTCAATAACCTGGAATTTGATGAAAAAGAGGAAGTTCAAAGGATTCTTAATCAATTAACAGATTTAATAAGACCTTATGAAACTCTCCTCCGGGAATACCAAAGTTTTCTCACGCAGATTGATATTACTGCGGCCAAGGCCAAATATGCAAGAGATATGAATGCAGTATTGCCTGAAATAAATGATTCTAGCAGGCTTTATTTGCGAGATGCTTTCCATCCCTTACTTTTTCTAACTAACAAAAAAAGCGGAGAAAAGACATGGCCACAGACAATTGAGTTACACCCGGAAAACAGGATAATCGTAATTTCAGGTCCAAATGCAGGAGGAAAAAGCATTACCCTAAAAACCATTGGATTACTTCAAGTTATGCTTCAAAGCGGACTTTTGATTCCAGTTCACGAACGAAGTTCTGTATGTTTGTTTAAAAATATACTTACGGATATAGGTGATAATCAATCTATTGAGAATCATCTGAGCACGTATAGCTACAGACTTAAGAATATGAATCGGTTTCTTAGGATGTGTAATAAAAATACTTTATTCCTAATTGATGAATTTGGGACCGGAAGTGATCCTGAATTAGGGGGTGCACTTGCAGAGGCATTTTTAGAAGTTTTTTATGAACGGAGTGCATTTGGTGTTATTACCACACATTATGCTAACCTAAAGGCCTTAGCTGATGAGTTGCCACATACCACTAATGCGAATATGCTTTTTAATTCTAATACTCTGGAACCTACCTTTCAATTGGAGTTAGGACAACCAGGCAGTTCTTTTACATTTGAAGTAGCCCAGAAAAATGGGATCCCTTATAATTTGATAAATAAGGCTAAGAAGAAGGTTGCGCGCGGTAAATTACGATTTGATGCCACTATTGCCAAAATGCAAAAGGAACGGAACAAAATGGTCCAAACCGGATCCAGGCTTAAAGAAGAAGAATCCAAAGCACGCGATGAATCAATAAGGTTAGAAAAACTAAATGCGAAAATTAAGTCTAAATTAGAAAATTATCAGGAGTTGTATGATCATGACCAGCGAATGATACATTTAGGCAATAAAATAAACGCCGCAGCAGAAAAATATTTTTTAGACAAAAAAAAGCGTGTTTTGGTCTCAGAGCTTTTGCGTATTGTGGAGACTGAAAATAGTAAGCGGAAGAAGAAATCTGCCACACAGGCTAAGGCAGAAAGGCAAAAGAAGCTCCAAACCGCACAGGAAGTTCAGAAAAAAGTAAAAGTAATCCGGGAGAATAAGAAAACTGATAGCAGGAAAGCCAAATTAAAAGAAAAGAATAAACCTATACCCGTATTTAAAATTGGTGACCGGGTGAGGATGCATGATGGCCGGGCAGTAGGAAGTATAGATAAACTCGAGAAAAATAAAGCAGTAGTCAATTACGGGATGTTTACAACCAATGTGAGTGTGGATCAATTAGAATTGGTTGAAACCAAGAAGTAGTTATCGTCAGCCACTAGCAAAGAAATCCTTTTTTTAATAAGGTATTTAATTAAATATTCGTTCTAAATGCAATTTCCTAAGTTTCTTAAATTGATTATAAAACATATCGGATTCCAACTTTTAGGCTTTACTTTTGACTTGTGATACCAAAGGACGATAAAAAAATTATTTTGTTTGATGGCGTTTGCAATCTTTGCAATAGTTCCATTCAGTTTGTCATTAAGCATGATAAAAAAAATCGCTATAAGTTTGCAGCCTTACAAAGTGATGTAGCCAAAATGCTTCTTAATGAAAGGGGTATAGATTCATCACAAATAGATTCAATCATACTAATTGACCCTGATACTGCCTATTACATTAAATCATCTGCGGCTTTGGAGATTGGTAAATCTTTTGGCGGTGGTTGGCGTCTGTTAAGTATTTTTGAATGGGTTCCAAGACCTATTAGAGATTGGATCTATGATCTAATAGCCAAAAACAGGTATAGCTGGTTTGGGAAACAAAATGACTGCATGATACCCACCCCGGAACTAAAGGCAAAATTTCTGGATTAGTCTATTTTAAATTATTTAAAATAAAATCGAGTGTAGGGTTTGAACTCCTGTTTGTAGCATATGCCAGATTATTATGGCTAATGGGCTTAGCTAAACCTAAATTTTGCAAATACTTTATTTGATCAGCATTATTCATCGCTACTTTTCCGGTAAGTAATACATCCATAGACTCGCCATTCTTATAACGTTTGTAGATTTTTTTCAGTCCACTGAGATATAGTCGGTCCTTGGTAAAACCTCCACCTCTATGTGCTCTTAGGGTTATTGAAAACGCGTCATTTCTGTTCAATTTGTATTGGTTATGTATCAGATCGAAGGTGTCTGCAAAA
>CBDUGN010000144.1:0-8856 GCA_965366915.1 uncultured Eudoraea sp.
CGGTTTGTAAGCCAGCAATGGTCTTGTTTACCTCATTATAAGAGAGGCTATCAAAGATATCCTTCTTAATATGGGGTATTAGTAGGTTTTTTAATTCAACATCATCCCCATCCACAATTACCAACCCATAGGCTCCAAAAAGCTCGTTGGCCAGATATCTGGTGGCTTCAGTAAGTGACTTATGTTCCAGATACGCTTTTTTAAAAAGAGCAACTAAGTCTTTGGCATTAGCTGTATTTCCCAATTCTTTGGAAAAAGCATCAAAAACAGCTTCAAGTCCCTCAGTGCTTAATCTGCCAACTGCCCCACCGGCTTTGCGGTTCCACTGAAGCTTTTTACTGTGCAGGTTAAAATAATTGATCTCGTCAAAATCATGGTCTTCGGTTGCCATCCAGTATACTGGTACAAAACTATTTTTTGGGTAGCTTTTTTTTAAAGTTTTTGCAAGATTGATGGTAGTTATTATTTTGAATAAAAAATATAACGGACCGGTAAAAATATTCAGCTGATGCCCCGTAACTACCGTAAATGTGTCCTCATTTGTCAAAGCTGAAATATTAGACAAAGTAGCCTTTGACGTCGTTACACCCCTGTATTGTTGTTGAATTGCCTGGTTTAGTATTTTCCTGTTTGTATGCGAGTAGGTTTTAGACTTTTCGTCTATTTGTGCCTTAAACTCCTCAACTTCAGGAAATCTATTGAAAAAGGGTTTTAGCTTCTTGTTTTCGTCCAGGTAGTCGGAAATAAGTGAAGAAAAATATCCGGTTTTTTTAAATGGTATACAGGCTACTTCCATAGAAACTTCTAAATTCCGATCAAAGATAAAATTCTCGGGTTTTACTCTTCCCAAAAATACGTTAAGATGTATTAGCAACATAGAAATGTAGTACCAATTCCTTTACAGGCATGCACCTTGGCGACCGCTAAGCGAAAAACACCGAACTTAAAAGGGGGTTTCCTGAATAATCATTAGCTTTAGCATCCTAATTTTAAAAACCGGTTAATGAAGCGAATTTTACCCACCCTATTCCTGCTTATTACCTTGAATTTAATTGCTCAGGATATTAAGTCGCCTTCAGAATTCCTGGGATATGAACTAGGCACCAGATTCACACTTCACCATCAGGTTGTGGACTATTACCAATATCTTTCTAATACTGCAAAAGACCGGATACAATTAAATGAATACGGAAAAACAAATGAGCGGAGGCCGTTGCTTCTGGCTTATATTTCGTCACCAGACAATATGCAAAATCTGGAGAAAATCCGAGAGGAACATCTTAAAGGCACAAAAGGTGAGGGTGCTTCTTCAAAAGCTATAGTATGGCTTAGTTACAATGTTCATGGAAATGAGAGTGTAAGTACCGAGGCATCTATGCAAACCATTTATGAATTATTGACGAGTAAACAAGTTTATCTGGAAAATACAGTAGTAATTATAGACCCTTGTATTAACCCCGATGGAAGAGACAGGTATGTGAACTGGTACAATCAGCACAAAAATTCTGCGCTCCAGGTAGATCCCAACAGCAAGGAACACCATGAAGGATGGTGGAGCGGCCGCAGCAATCATTATATGTTCGATTTAAATCGCGATTGGGCCTGGTTAACCCAGTTAGAAAGCCAGCAAAGGATAAAATTTTATAATAAGTGGCTACCTCATATCCATGTAGATTTCCATGAACAAGGTGTAGATAACCCTTATTTTTTTGCGCCTGCTGCAGAACCTTTTCATGAAGTTATTACAGATTTTCAGCGCGATTTTCAGGTGACCATTGGTAAGAACCATGCCAAATATTTTGACACCAACGGCTGGTTGTACTATACCAAAGAGCGCTTTGATCTGTTTTACCCCAGTTATGGGGACACTTATCCAACATATAACGGCGCCATTGGGATGACCTATGAGCAGGGAGGCAGTGGCCGTGCCGGTCTTGGAATTCTCACAGCTAATAGAGATACGCTGACTTTAAAGGATAGGATTGCCCACCATCTTAGTACGGGATTATCAACCGTGGAAGTTGCCTCTAAGAATGTAACCAAATTAAATGAGGAATTTAAAAAGTTTTATTTGCCCAAAAATTACAAATACAAAAGTTTTGTTCTCAACGGGCAGGAAGATCATTTAAAATCGCTTAAAAAACTCCTGGATCAGCACCAGTTAACTTATAGTTATGGAACAGGTGCTATGGTAAAGGGTTTTGACTATAATACGGGTAAGTCGGGTAGCTTAAGGACCAATTCTGAGAGCCTTATAATTTCTACCAATCAGACCAGGGGAACATTGGTAAAAGTCCTCTTTGAACCGAATGCAAGATTGAGCGATTCACTTACCTATGATATAACGGCCTGGTCCTTGCCTTATGCTTACGGGCTAAAAACCATTGCTTCCGAGACTTTGGTAAACGGAACGGCAAAAGCAGGATCAATGGTACAAAAGGAAAATTTAATTGCTGATGCCTATGCCTTCCTTACAGATTGGAATGGAATGGACGATGCCAGGTTTTTAGCAGAATTATTCAAAAAAAATATCCGGGTCAGACAAGCTCAAAAAACTTTTGTTCTTGAAGGAAACCGCTATGAAAGAGGAAGTCTGATCATAATCAAATCAGATAATGAAAGCAAAAAGAATTTTACCAAAATACTGGGTGAGGCTGCCAAAAAATATCATAAATCACTTACTGGGGTAAGTAGCGGCTTTGTAGATGATGGAAAAGACCTGGGTTCAAAGTATGTAAAAATGATCCCGGCTGTTAAGGTGGCTGTGTTATCTGGTACGCCAACCTCCACGCTGCGCTTTGGGGAGATATGGCACTTCTTTGAACAGCAATTACAATATCCGCTTACTGTTTTAGACGCCAATTATTTTGCTGAAGTAGCTCTAACAAACTATGATGTATTAGTTCTTCCGGGGGGTAATGGATATCAAAAATTTATGGATAGTAGTACGCTTAAACATTTGAAAGAATGGGTAAATCAGGGCGGAAGACTTATTTCTATGGGTGAATCCATCGCTTCTCTGGACGGTGAAGGTGGTTTTAAAATCAGGCCAAAGGAAAAGGAAAAAGATAGCGTAGAAATTACAATGGTACCACATGAAAACCTGGAGCGGGAGAAAATGAAAAATGACATTACAGGTGCAATCTTTAAAACAAGGATAGACACTACACATCCATTGGCATTTGGATATAAAGACACCTATTTTAGCCTTAAATTGGGAATTGACACCTATGACTATCTGGATAATGGCACAGTGGCCTATATTTCAAAGGACACCATGCCGGTTGCCGGGTTTGCAGGTAGTGAGGCCCAGAAAAAAATGGGTGAAAGCCTTGTCTTTGGTGTTGAGGAACACGGGAAAGGACAAGTTGTTTACATGGTGGACAATCCATTATTCAGGGGGTTCTGGGAAAATGGCAAACTTTTTTTTGTGAATGCTATCTTCATGGCCAAATAGCCATATCTCACCATAATTACGTTTAATAAAGCATAAAGGCCACCATTACAATTCCGATTGCAGCAACAGGCACAATAATGAGCATATACAGGAAAGAGATTATACTGGCTTTAAAATAAGCACCTACCCAGGAACTCCTGTAAAAATTTCGCAGGGCAATCATAAGGTAGATGGTAAAAGAGAAGCAGATGAGCACTTCCAGCCCAACAGGAATCTCCCAAACTTTATTCACCAGGAGAATGGTACAAAATGTGGTGAATATAAAAGTGAAGAAATAAAAGCTGAATACCAGATGGTGAGCAAAGATAGCCGGTTTCCAGTAAAATATTTTCAGAAGCACCGCAAAAAGTGGCAAAAGAAGGAACATTGCTACAGGAATAGTGTCATATAACACCTGCAGGATGCCCCCTCCCCGTTGTTCATAAAACTTGAGCATTTGGGTATAGAATCTGCGGGTAAAAGCGTCTGCATCTTCCTTCATTCCCATCGCCTTAATTTTTTGGTCTAACGGCGCTCCGGCAGCGATAAGAGAGTCTAACTTCTCGCGCCTAACACCAAAATCTAATGTGACTACCTCTGGTTCTGACGCCATTACAGAATCTATTTCCTTTATTTCTTCATCTGTTAAACCTATAGTTTTCTGACTTTTTTTCAGAACTTTTTTAGCTTCAGCAAGTGCCAATGAATCCTGTTTTATTGGAATAGAATCCAGATTGATCTCCTGTTCCATCCCTTTTTTAATTGCTTCAGAAACCTGATCATCTGCCTTGCGAATGGTAAAAGAAAAGATAAAAAAGAAGATGACGGAAATAAAAAGGTAAAACTGCGCCGGATGCAGATATTTAAGTCGTTTTCCATCTACAAACCTCCGTGCCAGTACGCCTGGTTTTGTCATCAGAGTCCCAAAACTTCTGAAGAATCTGGCATCAATAGAAATATAATTATCTATGGTATTGCTAAAGAGGACTCCAATAGTAAGGTTATCTGCTGTTTCCTGGCCGCAATAAGGGCAATACTCAAAAGATGCATCAAAGGTTTCTTCGCAATTTTTACATTGTCCAGTGGTTGGTATTTCAGAGGTTGGCATATAGTTAACTTTACATAAAAATACAAAAAGCTGGGATTAAAAAACAGGTTACCCGCACACGCTTGGGAATTCATATGCCACACATCTTATAGAGAATGGGTTTGTCTGCGCTATATTCAGGAATTACTTAGACATTCAAAACCCGAAACCATCTTGATATTTACCCAAGTAGTCAAAAAAGACCTTTTACAAATAAAAAGTCCACTGGATGATGCTGTACTGGGGTTATTGGAATTTGATAAAAAGCCAAAAAAGGTATACTTATACGAAAATTCATTGCAATAATAAGGTATATTAGTGGGCATATAACCAGTTAGTGGCAATTAAAAAGAACGAAAGATTGAACAATCTAATTTTTAAATAAAAAGATGTGAAAAAGTTATATTTCATATTACTGCTTGCTATAAGTTTTTCTTTTGCAACTGCACAACAAAATGATAAGCCTAATATTGTTATTATGTTAGTAGACAACTTGGGCTGGGGTGAGCTCGGTTGTTATGGTGGAGGTATTCTTCGTGGTGCAGAAACACCTCAATTGGACAAACTAGCATCAGAAGGTATTCGATTTCAAAACTTCAATGTAGAGCCTCAGTGTACACCAAGTCGTTCAGCATTAATGACTGGCAGACATCCAATTCGTTCTGGGACTACAAAAGTAGTTTGGGGTATACTTTATGGCATGACAAAATGGGAAGTTACTTTACCCGAACTTCTTTCAGAACAAGGTTATTCAACAGGAATGTTCGGAAAATGGCATTTAGGAGATGTCAAAGGTCGATTCCCAACTGACCAGGGCTTTGATGAATGGTACGGGATTGCGAATACAACTGATGAATCAGTATATACTAGCCATTATCAGTATGACTCGAATTTGTTAAAACAACCCTATATTGTTGAGGCCAGTAAAAACCAAATGCCTAAGAACGTTAAGCCTTACAATGTCGATACAAGGCGCACCATTGATAGTGAAATTACCGAAAAAACAATAAATTTTATTACTCGAAATACTGAAAGTAAGAATCCATTTTTTGCATTTGTTCCATTTACTTTGCCACATCTCCCTACCATTCCCCATCCTGATTTTGAGGGAAAAACAGGTAATGGCAATTATGCAGATGTGTTATCAGAAATTGATTATCACTCGGGGCAGATTTTGTCTGCAATTGAAGAGCTAGGAATCAAGGAGAATACAATTGTACTTTGGTTAAGCGACAATGGACCGGAAGAGATTGAAGGTCATCATGGAACTTCTGGATATTGGCGAGGAAATTATTTTACAGCCTTAGAAGGTTCGTTGCGGGTTCCCGCAATTATTCGTTGGACAGGAAAAATCCCAGAAGGAAAAGTTACTAATGAAATAATACACATGGTAGATATACTTCCAACAATTGCTTCGATTGTTGGTATTGAAACACCAAAGGATAGAATCATTGATGGTATCGACCAATCGGACTTCATACTTGGCGAAAAAGAAACTTCAAATCGAGATGGATTTCCTGTATACAATGGAGATGAGATGTTTGCTTATAAATGGAAGAATTGGAAAATGCATCTCATTGAATTGAATAGTATGTTTGGAGCTCCAGCCAGACTTAATATGCCACATTTATACAATCTGATAGAAGACCCTAAAGAGCAGTATACTATTGACCAAGTTGATATATCTGGAAGCTGGGTTTTTCCAGTTATTTTTGAAAAGATTGTTGATTTTCAGAAAACACTAATTATTGAGCCTCCAATTCAGTTAGGAACTCCCGACCCATATAAACCAAATAAGGAATAACTGCCACTAACAAAGTATAAAAACAATAGCCTAGGCATTAGTGTTATTAAGGATTGTAGTCTGCTTCAACTTTCTTGTAACCTAACAGAAATGAATCATTAAATTGGCTACTATTCGTATACGAGCCTTTGTAAACAATTACTAAAAACTATGATTTTTAAAAAAGAGACTAAAGACAATGAACTCTACCTCTACATGAATGGCAAACTCATTTACAAGAAATGGTTAAATACTGGCGCATCCAAAGTTTTTGATATACAGGCATACGACAAGTATACATTAAAGTCGATCAAAGACACTGAATAACTGTGTACAAAAACGTCTATAATTAAGCGCTCCATTAGAACTTCATTAGAATTTCCTACATTTAATCAAAACTAATATTGGCTTCAACGCGTAACAGCGAGGGCTGTTATAAACAGCAAAGTGAAAACTCTGATAGAAACTGAAAGATTATTGTTAAGAGAAATTATTCTGGATGACAAAGAGGAACTATTTAAGTTGCATTCTGATCCGGTAGTACAATATTATACGGGGGAGCCTGTGGTAGAATCTATTGAAGAAATTGAAAAGGCAATAAGGGGGAGGATTAACGATTATGAGAAGTATGGATTTGGCAGGTGGGCTACTATTTTAAAGGAAGGGATGCAATTTGTTGGATGGGCAGGTTTAGCATATCTGCCCGAATTTGATGAAATTGATCTGGGTTATAGATTCTTGCCAGAATATTGGGGGTCAGGGCTGGCTACGGAAGCATCTCATGCTATTTTGACATATGCATTTGATACTCTCAAATTAAGAAAGATCGTTGCAATTGCAATGAAAGAAAATAAAGCATCGATCAGAGTGATGGAAAAAGTTGGGATGGAATTCGATAAATTTGCTCCCTATGAACTTGGAAGTGAAGATGCTGTCTGGTATTGTTGTAACAAAAAGCCAATAACAAAAAATAACGCGCGTTAAAGCCCGCCTTTTTCAAGGAGTTAACTGTAAAGAATTAGAAGAATTATTAAAAGAGCGAAATTTGAATTAATTAAATTCGTCGTACGTCGGAAAATCAAAACTGATGTTCCGCAGCTTACCAGACACAAAGCGTTAGCAACAATTAAGAACAAAACTAAAAGTTAAACAAATGGAAAAGAAATGGATATTATTAATTGCAGTATTGATTTTTATAATATTCACTTTTCTTTTTTTGAAGCTGGGTAGTGGTTATTTTAAAAAAGAATACGGCACAAAAATATGGAACCATTGGCCCACGAGATTATCTAATTGGCAAGCTGCGATATTCTACAGTGTCGTACTTACAATTATAACGATGTTTCTTTTGAAATGGACAACTGTTTTAATTTTCTAGAAGTCCAATAAATTTGAATAAAAAAACTATTGGCAATAACTAACCAGATGATTAAATTTTTTAGAAGAATAAGGGAGCAATTGCTAGCTGAAAATAAGTTCAGTAAATACTTGCTTTACGCGATTGGTGAAATAGTTTTGGTAGTAGTTGGTATTTTAATTGCGCTTCAAATCAATAATGCCAACGAAGCTCGAAAATTACGTGACCAGGAATTACATTATTTAGAAAACTTAAAAACAGACCTGAAATTAAATATTAATGAATTAGATGAATATATAGCAATTCGAAATTCCAGAATTGAATCGGCCAACAAGGTTTTAGAACATTTTGAGGGAAAGCCCTTAACAGATTTAAACGATTTTGCCTTTCATACCACGAATATTTATATCTGGCAGAAATTCTCTCAACACGACAACACTTTTCAGGAACTTGTTAATTCAGGAAATTTGGCCTTAATCTCTAATGACTCAATAAAAAATGGACTTCTTAATCTTCAAGCATTATATAAAAAATTGAAAAACGAAGAAGCACATTTCAGGTATGATGCAGAAGTTTTACTATACGAACCATCTTATGTTGTTTTAGATCTGAATCCTATTGTAAAAAACTACACCTATCAGGTAAGTGAAGGCCAAGCAGGCGAAAATGTAAAATTACCCAGAGCAAATTACGAAGCTATGTTAAAGGACATTAAACAAAAGAATGGCTTTGTTATGGCGGTTTATGAATTCTCTGTCATGAATGCACAATTTAAGGAGATGAAGGCATTGTGTAATTCAATTATCACGTTGATTGATAAGGAAATGAGAACAGAAAGGGATTAGAAACAATAACGAAAGGCCAACAATGGCTTTATTTCAGCGCTACTTTAGAATCTAATTCAAAATTTCATATTTTTAAATAAAACTAATCTTGGCTGTAATGGTTAAAGGGCCAGAAATCGCATTTGCCAACGTTTAATTCTCTCACTAGCAGTGAGAGACCCAACGCGTAACTAAACCTCCTAACCGTGCCGCAATCATAGCCAGGCCGTTAGCACCAATTTAAAGACGACCATATAAAAAATTTATTGACGAAAAAAAGGAATTAAATATGCGACTTGAATCTAATGCAACTATACAAATTCAAAAACCAATAGAAGAAGTTTTTGAAGGAATTGTAAATCCTGCGAA
>CBDUGN010000145.1:0-8779 GCA_965366915.1 uncultured Eudoraea sp.
AAGACAGGAGCAATTTATATCTGGTAAAGAAGACCCTGCCGGCGATGACTTTTATTGAAATTGGGAATATTCGAAATAAAAAGGACCAGCGACGTATATTGGATTACGATAATAGACAGGCCCTGGCAAAATGGATTTCAGAAGGCGTAATTCTTGATTACGAGGCTAAATAAAAACAGAATTCACTTAATAGTTAAGTTGAAATTTTTCTTTTATAGTATTGGTAGAGCTGTTCGGGATCTGCACCCAGATAATTTTTAAGATGAATTATTCCAAAATAAAATTGAAGTTTGAAGTTTCCAATTTGCTCATATTTTCGGGCTGAGGTTCGTACCTGATCCGGAAGGATAATAAAATTGGTAAGCTTATAAAGGCGACCTATGAATTCATTGTCCTCGTATATTTTATAGGATTCATCATAACCACCCGATTTATTAAATAATCCCTTTGTAATAAAGAGTGATTGGTCTCCACCCCTGCATATTTTATGGTTTATCCTGCTAAACCAGGAGAAGAAACTCAAAAACTTACTATCGCTATCAAATTTCATTCTAAAACATCCTGCCATATTACCTTTTTGAATGGCATTTATAATGATTTTGTCAAAGTTTTTTGGAGGAAAAGTATCTACATGAAGAAAATATAGTACTTCACCCTTGGCCTTTTTCGCACCTAAGTTCATTTGTCTTGCTCGACCTTTTTGGGAACGAAGTACAAAGACATCATATTTCAGGGCGGCTTCTATGGTGCCATCCTTACTTCCGCCATCTACTACAAGAATTTCTTTAATATTTCCGGCGCTCGAATTTGTCTGAATATATTCTAAAAGCCTATCTATGTAGCTTTCCTCATTCAGAACGGGTATGATTATACTTATAGAGGGCTTATTACTTAATTTCATTTAAACTCCAATTGTATTTAACATATTCGATTTTGGTGTCAGTATTTATTGCTGATTCTAAATATTGGTTCAAATATGCGATTAAGGAACCGTTGTTTTCAAAATCTTTTTTATACCATTTAAAGATCCTGGACAATTCCAGTTTGTTTTCAGATATAATATTTCTACTGGGATCATTTATAAAATCTTTCGCAGCCTTATCCAACTGCTTATCCAGTTTATCTTCTGTATAGGCTTCGTTTAGCAATTTGGGGCATGAAAATGAGGCACAATTGATTGCAAAATGAATTCGGGGATCATTCATTTTTCTTAGGATCTTATGCTCTATTTCTCCTAAAGAAATGAATTCTCCACCATATTTGATCCATTTTTTGTCCCAGGGTTTGTTTATGTCTGTTATACTGGTCAAGGGATAGTTGTCTAAAATCAATTTTACTGTGGCCGCATTGTAAAGATTAATATAATATGCCAATTTTTTGTTTTTGGACCAGTTTTCATTTACTGTATTACTGCCCAATTGCTCTAAGTACCTGTTTAATGTTTCTGATTCCTTTTTAAAACCGCTGTAGTTCACGTCCCCATTCTCATCTACAAAGCTGTTTAGTAATTGGTCCCAGATTTTATGATCTGCAAAAGCGCAAGTCTGTTCATTGGGAATTGGAACTAAAAATGATGCGTCCGAAAATAGCGGAATGGGCTGCAGCAGAAGAAATAAAAGAAGCGAGGTTAATTGTAACATTGAATATTTTGAATAATTAGTTGAATTGGCAGTTTAAACCTTACATCATATTTCTGTTACATTGCGTATTTAATTTATGTTATTGAAATTCTAAGCCTGATGTAACGCTTTACTTATTTATAAATCCTTAATCAATTCCATAAACAATTTTATCATTTTGGGTTCGGTTTCCTCTGCGACCTTAATTATTTCGCTTATATGCACCGGCTTCAGATTATCCGGGTCACATTCATCTGTTAGCACAGAGACAGCTACTACGGGGAGATTTAAATGATTGGCCACAATTACCTCTGGTACGGTACTCATACCCACGGCATCTGCACCTATAGTTTTTAACATCCGATATTCGGCCTTTGTTTCCAGCTGAGGCCCAATTACCGAAGCATATACACCACTATGCAATACAATTTTTTCACGCCTGGCAATTTTTTTAAGTTTTTCACACATCTCCATATCATAAGGCTGGCTCATATCTACAAAGCGAACTCCAAAACTAGCAACATTTTTAAATGCCAAAGGTGATCCACCCTGAAGATTAATATGATCCTCTATGAGCATTAGATCACCTTTTTTAAAGTTTAGATTAATTGCTCCTGCTGCATTGGAAATGAACAACTTCTCTACTCCCAGTTCCCGCATTACCCGAATAGGATAGGTAACATCGTCAAATTCATAACCTTCGTAAACATGAAAACGACCCTGCATAACCAGAACTTTCTTATTTTCAAGAGTACCATAAATAAGCTTACCACTGTGAAATTCCACAGTAGCCAAGGGGAAAAACGGAATGTTGTGGTAATGAGCTACAACCCCGGATTCAATATGGTCAATCAACCTGCCAAGCCCTGTACCTAAAATAATTCCAATTTCAGGATTTTCAAAACCTTTATTTCTCAGGTATAGACAGGATTTTTCAAGCTGCTTTTGGGTCATAGACTTAAACTGTTAAAAAGGTTTGAAAAACATCAATATCTTTTAAATCCTCATAGATATCAATATCATTTTTGATTTGAAGAAGTTTTACCTTTTTATCCCTTAGGTTGTTAAGTGTATCCTTTAACACACTATTTGTTCCCCAGTTCTTGTTCATGAATATCTCCTTAGATATTGATTTCATTCCAAGTAGGTAGTAACCACCATCAGCAGCAGGCCCAATTACAAAATCAGACTTTTCCAATTCTGCAAAAGCTTCTTCAATAGTTTCACTATTTAAATCATAGATATCACTTCCTATTATAATGATCTTTTTATAACCCTTTTGAAAGCCCGATTTAAAAGCATTGTACATGCGCTCTCCAAGATCTTCACCACTTTGCAAGCGTTTGGTGTAGGTCAATTTATCCCATAAATCATTAGTCTCAGGTTCTTCAGTATAATGAACTTCTTTTGAACAATTAAGGTCTTTCGTGATTTCAGCGGTGTGCCGCAGTAAGATCATATAAATATCCAGTGCAGCCTGATCTCCTATTGTTGCTGCCAATCTTGTTTTGCACTTTCCTAATTTGGGATTTCTCGTAAAAATAAGTAGTAACCTTTCTTTATTTTCTTCCAACTTCATTTATGAATTAATCCTTATATACTTTTTCTGCCTTGGTCAGGTATTTCCCCCAAAGCTTACCATAGGCATGTACTTTTTTCGTTTTTTCGCCTTTTGAGTTATAAACCGGGTACCCCTGATTGGTCCATTCAAAAATACCTCCGTATAAATTTTTGGTGTTGGAATATCCAGATTCCAAAAGTTTTTCGCCAATATTCTCAGATCTTACCCCTATGGAACAATAGACAACGATCTCGGCACTTTTATCCGGCAATTTTTTTTCCACCTCTGATAATTTGAAATCATCATAACCTACCCATACGGAATTTTTTAGATGACTTACATTGTATTCTTCCCATTCTCTTGCATCTAATATAATTTTATTCTGAAAATTTTGCATTTCTGCAACCGTAATGTAAGGAACACTTTCATCATTATACCGATTAAGGGCCTGGTCTATTGAAGACTGTGCACAAGCAGAAAGTAAAAGAAAAAAGGTAAATAATAAGTTTATTGAATACTGCATTATAACAGAATTATGCGAAGTGTAAAGATACTCATTTAAGTAAAAATTTTCTCTAAAGTTGTGTTTTAAGGACCAATAAATAAAATGTATTTTTATAGAATACAACCATTTATTATGCGAACCAATATCATATATCCTTTTATTTTCTTACTTGTACTTTCTGCATTTTCATGCAAGAACAAAGAAGAGGAAAAGAATACTGACATAAATCCAATGCATGAAGTATCATTTTTTAAAGAAGCTTACAGGCCACAATTTCATTTTACACCTGAGGAAATGTGGATGAATGATCCCAACGGACTCGTTTATAATAATGGGATATATCATCTGTTCTATCAATACTATCCTGAAGATATTGTTTGGGGGCCTATGCATTGGGGCCATGCCACGAGTAAAGACCTTGTATTTTGGGAGCATAAACCAATTGCCTTGTTCCCTGATGAGAATGGTTATATTTTTTCCGGGAGTGCCGTTGTAGATAAAAATAATACATCCGGTCTGGGAACTCAGGATAACCCACCTTTAGTAGCTATATTCACCTACCACGACATAAACAAAGAAAAAGAGGGTTCTGATGACTTTCAGACACAGGGTATTGCATATAGCCTGGATAATGGAGATTCGTGGACTAAATATCAGGCTAACCCGGTACTGGGAAATGAGGGGATAAGAGATTTTAGAGATCCCAAGGTTTTTTGGTATGAACCTACCCAAAGTTGGATAATGGTATTGGTTGCCGGCGACCACGCACAATTTTACAGATCCGATGATCTTATTTCCTGGACCTTTTTAAGTGAATTTGGGAAGGACGTGGGCGCACATGGTGGTGTCTGGGAATGCCCTGACCTTTTCCCATTAAAAGTATCAGGTTCCGGCGAGGAAAAATGGGTTCTTATTATTAGCATAAATCCCGGAGCACCTAACGGTGGCAGCGGAACACAATATTTTCTTGGTGAATTTGACGGCACCACATTTACTTCCAATCAGAAGGAGGAAAAATGGATAGATTGGGGAACAGACAATTATGCCGGAATAACTTATAACAATGAACCGAATAACCAGCGGATCTTTATCGGATGGATGAGTAATTGGGCCTATGCAAGAGATACACCCACTGAGGAATGGAGAAGTGCAATGACCGTTCCAAGAAGTCTGTCATTAATTAAATCAGAAAATATATATGAATTGACGAATTACCCCTTGGATAATTTCGGAACCATTTTTAGATCAGAATTGAAAAAGGACTTTAAATTGGCAGCAGGAGACTCAGAAACGATTGCCTTTGATCATTATAATCAGTCAGAAATAAGATTTAAAACGCCCAACCGAAATTTTGAAATTTCCTTTAATAATAGTTTAGGTGAGCAACTGTCGCTGACCTTAGATGGAGATAAGGAGCAGTTTTTATTAGATCGAAGCAAATCGGGTAAAACGGGATTTAAAGAAGAGTTTGGAAAAAATATTCAGAAATTACCCCTTACAAATATACCTGATGGGGAAATTGAATTTAGGGTTTTGATGGACTGGTCATCCATTGAAATTTTTATTAACGGTGGACAGCGTGTGATGACTGCACAGATATTTCCCAATGAAAACTATACAAAACTAAGCTTCAAAAATTCATCTGCAGAAATTTTGACAATCAACGAGTTTGAATTGAGCAGGGCAGAGTCAATATGGTAAGCAATTAATTTTTTTGATTCACAATACCATGCATAAGCCCTCTTAATTCTGCCAAACCTTTAAGCCGCCCAATCCCCGGATAACCGGGATTAGTCTTTAAGCTGAGGTCGTTTAAGATTTGTTGACCATGATCTGGCCGCATAGGTAATTGTTTCTTTCTTTTTTCCTGTAATTGAAGGAGCTCTTTTACCACACTATACATTGGTACATCGCCTTCCAGATGGCTGGCCTCATAGAAATTTCCTTCTTCATCTCTTTTTGTGCTTCTGAGATGAACAAAGTGAATATGATCCCCATATTCTCTCACGATTCGTACCAGGTCATTATCTTCCCTTACCCCGAGTGAACCTGTACAAAAAGTAATTCCATTATTTGGGCTATTATTTTCTGAAAGAATTCTTTTAATATCATCCGTTGTACTCATAATCCTTGGAAGACCGAGAATTGGATAAGGCGGATCATCCGGATGGATGGCCAGAAAAACATTATTCTCCTCAGCAACAGGAAGTACCTCATTAAGAAATAGATGTAAATTTCTTTCTAAAATTGCGCTATCAATTTTCTGATAATTGTCCAATGCAAGTTTAAATTCATCGAGGCTATAACCAACTTCTGCCCCGGGGAGGTTATCCAGAATGGTTCTTTTTAGCTTTTCTTTTCCTTCGTAATCCAGACTTGTATAATAAGATTCGGCCTTTTTAATAATGGTGGGAGGATAAGATTCCATAGCTCCTTTTCGCTTCAATATAAAACAGTCAAAAGCGGCAAGGGCCTTCATTTCAAAATTTAATGTTCTTGCACCATTCGGAAGCTCATGATCCAATTCAGTTCGAATCCAATCTAAAATGGGCATAAAATTGTAGCAGATGATATTGATATCTTCTGAGGCCAGATTTATGATGGTTTTCTTATAGTTTTCTATTAGTTCCTGAAAATTATCACTGCGCCGCTTAATAAATTCATGAACTGGGACACTTTCTACAACAGACCATCTCAGTCCTGCATCTTCTATAAGACGTTTTCGGTTTTGTATGGCTTCTGTGCTCCATACTTCACCATTTGGTATTTGATGTAATGCGGTTACAACCCCGGTTGCTCCCGCTTGTTTTATATCCCACAACGTTACGGGATCTTTTGGGCCATACCATCGCATAGTTTGTTCCATTGTTCTCATACGCCCGAATATGCATTAAAACCACCATCAACCGGAATAATTGTTCCTGTAACAAATTTTGAAGCATCACTGCATAGCCATTGAAGCACGCCAAAGAGTTCATCGGGATTACCAAATCTACCCATAGGGGTATTCGTTATAATTTGTTTACCGCGTTTAGTTAATTTGCCATCTGCCTCGGTGAGTAGCGTACGGTTTTGTTCTGTTAAAAAGAAACCCGGAGCAATGGCGTTTACTCTTAATTCCGCACTGTGTTTGCTACAAAATTCAATAGCCAACCATTTGGTGAGGTTATCAATAGCCGCCTTGGCTGAGCCGTACCCAAGCACACGAGTTATGGGCCTTTGAGCTGCCATGGAAGAAATATTTATGATACTTCCTTTTAAATCTTTCAGAAACAATGGCAGGAATGTTTTTATGGGAAGAAAAGAACCCATATAATTCAATTCCATTACTTTATTCAGATCATCTATTCCGGCATCCAATATGGTCTGTTCAGGAGTAATTACTGCCCCGGTCATATTCCCACCTGCCATATTAATCAAGACATCTATTTTCCCGAATTCATTTTCAAGTTCCAATTTTACGCGTTCCAAATCTTGCTCATTGGTCACGTCTGCAATCAAAGAAGTTACTTTATACTTTGTGCCTGTAATTTCACTGATTAATGAATTGACTTTATCCTGATTTCTCCCCAAAGCAACTACTTTAGCACCTTGCTCTGCCAGATAGGCCGTCATGGCGGAACCCAATACCCCTGTTGCTCCACTAATGACAATAATTTTGTTATCTACAGAAAATAAATCAGACATTGATCATATTTTACTTATTACTTCGGGCTATTCTAAGAAACTGATTACCTGAATCTGGTTATTACTTCCAAATATAACTTAAGAAAATTAAATTCCTGAAAGGCCACTTAAACTAAAATGGAAAATAGGCCTTTGCGTTGTGGTAACAAATATCGGATACAATTTTGCCCAACCATTTTTCATCTTCCGGTAATTCACCATTTGCTACGTCTTTGCCAATAAGATTGCAGAGTACTCTTCTAAAATACTCATGCCTTGGAAATGAGAGGAAACTCCTGGAATCTGTTAACATCCCTACAAAGCAACTAAGCAGACCTATGTTTGAAAGAGAATTCAACTGTTTTTCCATGCCATCTTTTTGGTCCAGAAACCACCAGGCAGATCCAAATTGAATTTTACCTTTTACACTCCCATCATTAAAATTTCCGATCATGGCAGCGATAACTTCATTGTCTGCCGGGTTTAAATTATAAACAATAGTCTTGGCTAGCTGATCTGTACTATCCAGATTATTCAGGAAATTCCCTAATGAACTTGCCTGTGAAAAATCGCCGATAGAATCAAATCCGGTATCGGGACCTAGTTGTTGAAGCATTCTTTGGTTATTGTTTCTGAGCGCACCGAGATGAAACTGTTGTACCCATCCATTTTTATGGTAGCATTTGGCAAGAAACTTTAACACCTCAGATTTAAAATAAGCTACTTCATTAGAATTTAGGGATTCCCCATTTTTTAATCTTTTAAAGATTTTGGAGATATCAAAGCTTTCATTTTTGTAAAAAGGGAGGTAATCCAAACCGTGATCAGCCAGTCTGCAACCATTTTCATGGAAATAATTTATCCTTGACTCTATGGCTTCCAGAAGGTCGGTGTAGGAGTGGATTGAAGCCGAAACAACCTCTTCCAATTTGTTTAAGTATTCAAGAAAGACATGGGTATTTTCAACTGCGTAAGCTTTATCGGGCCTGAATGCCGGTAATAATTTTAAGCCGTCGTTTTTGCTCGCCTTTTTGTGATACTCAAGCGTATCCAAAGGATCGTCCGTTGTACACACCACTTCAACATTCATTTTATCCAGGAGGCCCATTGTACTATATTCCTGACTTTGTAATTGTTCAGAGCAGGAATTGTAAATTTCCTGTGCGTTATTTTGGTCCAGAAGTGTATCGATATTAAAATACCGCTTTAATTCAAGATGTGTCCAGTGATACAGTGGATTTCTAACTGTATATGGAACTGTTTCCCCCCATTTCATAAATTTCTCTAAATCTGAGGCATTGCCGGTAATATATTTTTCATCAATTCCAAGTGTGCGCATTGCTCTCCATTTATAATGGTCGCCATGCAGCCAGACCTGAGAGATATTGTCAAACCTGAAATCTTCAGCTATTTTTTTAGGAGACAAGT
>CBDUGN010000146.1:0-8733 GCA_965366915.1 uncultured Eudoraea sp.
TTTTTAATTCATATAAATTCAATTCTTTTAAATTTTCCATCTTCTTTAATTTTAATTACACATTAAGTTAATAACCCTCCATTGCGCACCTGGATGATCTGTTACGAGCTAATATCATGACGCTCACCGCATAACACTTGCATACAGTTTTGAAATTATTGACTAGCGGGAGAATTATTGGCCGGATTTAACCAATCGTTCATTTTATCATAAAGTAGTTCGAAAAGCGTACGCCTGCTCAACTTAAAATTGGCGTTAAGGGTCATCCCCTTTTTTAGATTCCCCCTAAATCCATTTTTTAATAAGAGGTATTTCTGATCCAAACTGCAACGTACTTTAAACACAGATTGTTCGTCAAGGAATTCAATATCTTTTCCTATCTCAATTACTTGCCCGGTTGCAAGGCCCCATTGGCTGTGGTCATAAGCATCTATCTGATATTTGGCAGGATCCTGCTCTTTAATAAGGCCAATATCTGCGGGGCTTACATAGCATTCCACCAGCAATTCTGTATTTGGGGATACTTGAGCCAGTACCGTACCTGCTGTAACAAAGCTTCCGGTTTCCTGTTGCTTTATATTAAGTAAGGTTCCGCCCACGGGGGCAGTAATCACAAAGCTGCTTTTGCTATCCACAAGTTGATCATACTTTGTTTGCAACTCTTTTAGGGTACTGTTGTACTGTGAAAGTTCAGCCTGCCAGGAATTTTGCTGCTGTTTTTTGTGTTGGAATATTTCAGATCTCGCCAGATCGTATTCAAATTTGTGGTTATCATATTCTGCCCTTGCAATTACTCCTTTTTCATATAACAGTGTATACCGTTCAAAGTCGCGTTTTTTCTTTTGCAATCGAATCTGAAGCTCGTCCAGTTTTTGATGATATTGCAAGTAACCTTTTTGATACCTGGGAGAATTAATATCCGAAAGCCGTAATTTCTTTTGCTTTACAAGCAGGGTGAGATCTTTAATATAGAATCGTGTTTCGCTGGTTTGAAAGTCAGAAAGGTTAAGCTTCTGGTCTATTCCCTGATCATTCAGGATTAAGAGTGTGTCTCCTTTAGCTACCTCCTTATTGTTTAAAAGACCGTTGAAAATTACCTGTCCGGAGGAAATGAGACTTATCTGCACTCGCTCCATATTAGGCTTAATAATCCCCCTGGCCTGGGAAATGACATCTATTTTTACAAAGGGCATTGCTATAAATGCCCCTAAAAAAATAAGAATAATTATAAGGTATATAGCTCTACTTCTGTCACTGTGTTTAAACTGATGTACTTCAGCGGTGTTTTCAAGGATCTCCTTGGGAAAAACCTGTTTCATAATTCCATTATGCTAGAAAGTGAGCCCTGCTGCGGGTATGTTATTGTAAAGCCAATATATCCCCATCAACTGCAAAGGAGATGCAAAGTGGCCGGGAGTTTCAATGAAAAATACCTTGCCTAAGGAAACCATAAAAAGCCTATGGTTTCTATATATAGTATATAGTACTTTTTGGAATAATTAATACTTTTGAAAGCCCGATAAATGAGGGTAAAATGTGCATAGAAGTCCGCTTATCATCCAGAATGTTTGGATATACGGACTATTAAGCCACATAAAACTAGTTGGCAACAAGCAGTAAAAATTGAAACGATATGAAGTATAATGATTTGCAAAGTAAAACGATTGAACAGCTACATGCTAATCTAAGTGCGGTAAAAGCTATTACTATAGCATTAGTTGTTGTTTTAACGCTTTTAATGGTGATATCAATTTATGGTTATGTAACAAAAGAGAACAAATCGACTTTTATAGCCGCTTTCGCCGTTGGTATTGCCTTATGCGGAGCTCTTCCGATACAGTTTATCTCTATGAAAAAAATTAAAAACGAACTTAAATTAAGAGAGAATACTAACGAATAATATCATATTCTGAAAACCTTTTTCTTCATATTAAAAGAAAGACATCAATTAACCCAATAAAGCCAGTTGCTAACAAAGGCTAAAATGAGTCCTTTCCTGCCCTGTGCACATATCTTTTTTATTTAAAGGCTATAAATATTCATATTAGAAATCATAATAAAACAAGGCCCACACCCTGCTGGCATTCCCAGTACTTCCATCCCTATTCCAGCGCTGGCCATACACATATTCCAAGCCTAAGCGGAGACCATCAACAATAGTCCAGAAACTATCCAGTGAAAAGCTCATGCTATTTTTATAACTGTTTGCGGGTTGATAATCTTTGTTAGACAGATCTGCATATCCCGATGATAAATTTGTGGAGAGGTTTTTTGTCCAGTTAAAACCATAGGACAAAAAGCCGCCAAATGCATAAAGACCTTCAAATTCTGTAGTTTCCGGGTTGAAAATAAAATCCTGTCCGGTTCCGCTGAAGGTGCTGATAAAATGGGCAATGGATTTGCCATAGGGCAGCTGATAAAGTACTTTATGTGTTTCGGTAAAATCAATTGTCCCGGACAATTGCCCACCCCATCCAAATGAGTTGGTGATATCATTATTTGGATCTTTGATAGATAGCGTTGTAACAACCCCCGACAGTTGCACGGCTCCAAAGACTCCTTGACGCTCAATTCTGGCAGTTAAGTCCGGAATCAATTGAACAACGGACAAACCTGTGCTATCAATTTCCTGAGTATTCAAATCCGGGCGGGAATATTCAATTGCTGCAGCCCAGTGGGTTCCTTTTCTGTTGCTTCCGCTGTACCTGGCCTGAGGTGTTCTGAGTTTGACACTTCCTGTGGGTCCCTTACCATCAACCATGGCAGGCAAAGAAGAAACATTGCTGAACAACGACCAGGTTTGCCCGACAAGGAAATTTCCAATCTGCCCATAGGCATGACGGATACGGAATTGGCCATCTTTCCCATTAAAATCCGTTTCTAACCTGATAAACACATTTTTGTTCTCAAGCTTGCGAGTGACCTCAAATCCCAATCTGGACTCGTTAAGTGAACTATAGAAATTGGGGTTATATACATTGTCTGGCCCGGTTGGAATATAATAGGTATTGAATGTTTTTTGAATAGGATTATCGACAAAATCATACTGCACAGAGAATCGAACAGAACCAAGTATTCTGAGCTGCATCTTGCCATCCTTAGTTAATATATACAATCCTCTGTCAGCAGATATATCCAAAGGGCTTAATTCCTGTTTTACCAGGGTATCTGCCTTAAATTGATCTGCCTGCATGCTGGATGAAATAATGGTACTCACAGAATCCTGTTCTTGTGAAAATCCTTTAAAACCAATTAAAACAATCAAGATCAATATTGTTACGCAATTCTTTAGTTTTGAAATATTTAAATTTCCTCTCTTGATTCTATAGAAATATTGTCTTTTCAAAATCTTATATGACATCAAAAGTTTCATATATTTAATATTCGGTTAAAATTAAGGGAGAAGTAGTAGAAGAATCAATCAACCAAAGTAGAGTAATAGTTTATTTTTGGGGTAATTGTTCTGGCATTGAAATACTTTTTCAGGCTTTTAAAACGGCCCCTCTGAAGCGAATAGTTTAACTACAACTTACAGTTCGGGCTGAGAGAGTAATTCTCCATCCGGGTAAGAATGAATCCTTCTTTTTCTTCAGAGGAAATTGAAGGCCATACAGATGAACTCAGCTAGAAAGCCTCCTGAATTCCAAAATAGATCCCCCGATTGCCATCATTGCCGAATCCTATATCCATACGCAGGTTCACTTTTTGCTTTTTGTTAAACAGGAATCGCAATCCGACACCGTAACTGTATTTCAGGGTGGAAAAATCATATTCCAGCATGTTGTCGGCTACATTTCCAACGCCTGCAAAAGCCACGAATCCCAGTCTTTTCGAGAAATACTGTCGGTATTCCGCCTGCATCATACCATAGAAATTATCCCGATAGCGACCATTAAAATATCCACGCATTCGTGATTGTCCGCCCAATGAGGGTAGTTTATAGAAAGGTGTTTCGCCCAAAGCGGATTGCACGTAAAAATTAAAAGCAAATACATGATCCGGGGAAATAGCCCGATATGCACGCACATCCAACTCCAGCATCGAAAAGACAAAATCCTTAATTCCCGGATAGATAACCACCCTGAAATATTGATATCCTCCGGAATTCGGGAAAAAGATATTGTCCCTGGAATCCCATACAAGGTCACTACCAAAACCAAGCAGAGTGCCCCCATTACTCCCCGGTAATGAATCATTCACAAGCAATTCATTTTGTTGCTTGTCAACAATTTCAGTGTAGTCAAAATCAATGATAAGTCCAGTGCGATCTGCTGCAAAAAATAGAGGAGGCACTTGTACTTTCAGTGTAGTGGTAAAGGTTTGCAAGGTATAAGCGGCATTGTCATTTTCAGGGGTTTGATCACCTATTCCCCAATATTTATTGATAAAATTACCAAAGCTGGCAGGGAATTCGACATACAGTTTGTTGTCCCGGAAATAAAATTGGGGATTGATACTCAATTTGTACTGTTTGTTTGTAGAATAATAGCCTCCAAAGCCAATCTTTGAGGGTTTTAAGTCTTCCTCTTTTCCGCCATAGAAGATATACATGCCTCCGGCGCCGAAGGCCAGTTTAGACTCAGGCGTATAGAAAACGTAGGGAAATGCAGAGAATGATGTCCTTTTTGTACTATCGCTACCGGCGTTTGAAACAGTTTGCGGTACTTCCTTGTATACGGCCTCTATCGTATTATCGCTAATGGAATCTAGTGGAGCGGCTTTTTGCGCATAACTACTTTGAAACGTAATTGTCAGCAGAACGAATATTAAATTATAGAGGTAAATGTTATAATGTTTCATCATTGATAAGTTTAAATTTAGCCACTAATGGACCGAGTATTTTATTAGTCTTCGCTTTCCCCTTCAAGCTTTGACTTAAGTTTATCGGCAAACGGAAAAGAAAATCCAAGGATAAAGCGCCATTGGTTAAAAATAAGCTTAGAGGTATTTCCACTTTCAAAAACAGTGTCATCATCTTCATCAGGGAAATTGATCGGTCTGTCAAATTCCTGAGAAGCACTACTATTTGTTGCACCAACAGTAATCTCTACAGCTTTTGTTTTTATCGCCACCCCCCCACCTAACTTGTAAAAATCAGCTTGAATCACCGAATTATTCGCCTGATCTTCCAGTTCTGCGAACCGTGTGATATCTTTCCTTACAGCCGAATAATCTGTTGCGAAACTTCCATATGCCGAGACCTTTTCACTTAGATTCACCTCAATACCAATTCCATAATTGATGACAGGATCCAAAGCATCCACCAGGCTAAACCGGACTGTTTCTCCTGTACTTTGAGCAGTAAACGGACTTGCTTCCATTAAAGTATATGCTGGAATTTTGTCATACCACTCGGCACTCAGATGTATAACTCCCTTATTAAACGGAATACCAACACCAACCCCAATGGCCCATGGGGATTTATATTTGGCTTTTAATTTATCTTGTATATTAAATATATACTGATCATTATTGATACCATTACCTGTCGTATCTACCCCAACAAGATAATTTTCTAACAATGTTGATCCATCATCATTCAATCCAATTCTCGGTGTAGTAACTGTCAGTCCAAGACGAATTTTTGAAAGATCAACCGCCAATCCTAGTTTCCATAACAGGGAATATAATTGATAGTCAAATGATCTGTTCACTGTATAAAATCCTACCTGATTATCTTCGTTCAAGGCGGACATATCCAATGAAATTGAAGACGATTTTTTTAATGAGGATAGAAATGTTGATAACCCGACACTCCACTTTTTGGAAGTTGGCGGTGCCCAGGTTATTCCTATCCACTCCTCTTTCAATTTGGTTTTGAAGTCCAGTTTGCCGTTAAAAATCTCTGCTCCGGGTAATCCATCGACGATGTCCCCTTCTCTTTCCACTCGTACAAAGAAATCAGCATCCATTCGCTGCCGGGTTAAAAATGAATATGCAAACTTGTGGTTTTTGAGAAAAGGTACTTTAAATGTACCTGCTGCAAGACTAGGGGCGCCACCAAAATCAGATTCACTCAAATCTATGCCTTCATTAATCCCATCTTCAATTTTGAGTGTTCTCCACTCATATACTTTAGCGCTAATAGCAAATGCAGGGTTTTCTATTAATCCGAGTCGACCGGGATTATAGAAAACGGCACCAAGATCCTCAACACTGGCATTTACAGTGCCGTTTAATAGCATGGATCTGTTACCATAATTCTCTGACCAATAATGCGCATCCTGTGCAAAAGAGTCGAAACTTGGGTATAGCAGAAGTCCCAGGACAATTAATAATTGTGATTTCATAGTTTCATCCTTTGTGATTATTACATGTCTTTTGATTCTTTTCTATATTCTAATGCTCATATGTAATTCGGTCTTGCCGTACCGTCATAGAAGTAGTATTAGAAACAAAGGTTAATTAAGCCTGATCATTCATGTCGTAATTATCCAACTACTTTTATTTGATAATTGGCGGGTTCACAAACCCGAATGTTTTATTTAAAATCATTTAGAGTTCATTGTTTATACTTGTATAATTCAGAAATTACTATGGTTAAAATTAAGGGAGAAGTAGTAGAAGAAACAATCAACCAAAGTAGAGTAATAGTTTATTTTTGGGGTAATTGTTCTGGCGTTGAAATACTTTTTCAGGCTTTTAAATCGGCCCCTCTGAAGCGAATAGTTTAACTACAACTTACAGTTCGGGCTGAGAGAGTAATTCTCCATCCTGGTAAGCCTGGTAAGAATGAATCCTTCTTTTTCTTTAATATAAGATAAAGGCCTTACATTTGAATATGCTAACCACCAAATTACACAGGCCACCTTTAACAGCTGAACATGTTTTAAGATACCGCCTGATTGATGAGCTAAACAGGAACATCTACAAACCCTTGTCATTGATTTGCGCGCCTGCCGGATATGGTAAAAGCATGCTTGCCAGTTCCTGGATCGAAGAAAGTAATATTCAATCTGCGTGGCTGTCATTGAGCGAGGATGATAACGATTTATTTACCTTTCTCAATTATTTCGTTATCGCAATTCAAAAAATATTCCCCGGGAAATTATCGAAAACTCAAGCAATTTTAAATGCGCAGGAACTTGGCAAAGAAATATTAATTTCACATACCTTAATTAATGAACTGGATCAGATCCAGGAGCCTTTCATTCTTGTGTTGGATGACTATCATCTAATCCATTCAAATGACATTCATCAACAGATTGATGAGTTGCTGAGGTATCCACCAGAAAACCTTCATTTATGCATTTTAACCAGGCGTGACCCTCCATTGAGGATCGCAAGTCTAAGATCCCATAACAGGATGACCGAAATTCGTATGGATGATCTCGGCTTTTTAGAAGATGAGGTCCTGAGCCTTTTTAAGAAACTTCATGGAATTGAGCTAGAAAGATCCACAGCAATATCCCTTATAGATAAAACTGAAGGGTGGATTACTGCATTGCGTATGATCTCCATGGCGTCAAAAAATAATCCTGATATTGAAAAGAAACTTGTTGCCTTTAAAGGAGGTCTTTATTCACTTACTGAATTTCTTATCGAAGAAATCCGTTCCGGATTATCCGACGAAATGGAGGATTTATTGTTTTCCACAGCGATACTGAAAAATTTCTGCTTTGATTTGGTCAAAGCATCTTTTACAAAGTCTGAAAATGTTACTTCGGAAGGGACGAGCATTGATGAACTATTTCATCAGCTGGTCAACTCAGACCTATTTATAGTTCAACTTGATGATGAACGAAAATGGTTTAGGTATCATCACTTATTTCAGAGAATTCTTATAAATCGTCTGCGTCAGCATTTCGATGCGGAAAGGATAAAAAGCATACGTTTGGCTGCAGCAATTTGGTACGAAAAAGAGGGATCTATTGATGATGCAATGAACCAATTGATCACGGCTGATGAAGATGAAAAAGCTGCCAAACTTGTAATTAAATATGGTCATTCCACGTTTTTAAATGGAGTTGGACAAGTTGGAATCTGGATGAACAAACTACCATATGCAGTGATCGAAGGGAATCCTTCACTTTTGCTGCTGAAAGCATGGCATGCATTCGGGCAATTTCATATGGAACGGATACCTCCCATCATTGAAAAGGTTAATAGACTGACTAAAGATACTGAGCCTGAAATTCAAGTTGGTGCTGAATTGAGTTTTTTCCATGGAAATTTCCAGTACTGGATGGGCGATACCGAAGGCAGTATAAAAACTTTATCACAAGTTTTAAGTCATTTCCACCAAATACCAAGGCATGTAAGAGCAGTTACCGAACTGGTGCTTGCCATGGCTATGCAGAAAAATGGAGATTACGATAAACTTATTCCTGAGTTAAAGCAAAAAATCAACAACACGAAGAAGTATACCCCGATTGAAATCGGATGGTTATATGGGTCAGTGAATTTTGTGCATCTTTTATCGGGTAAACTCGGGAGCACACTGGATGACGGGTTAATAATGGAGTTGTTAACAAAAAAGATCCAGTCTGATTTCCTCTATTACTGGAGTATCTACCTTCAGGCTTTGGCTAACCTCCAGTTATTTCAAACAGAAAAAGCCCTGGAACATTTTGAGATTGTCAGCAAAAAACATTATATCGTGGATACAAGGGCTGTATTCGATTCAATGGCCGCAGTTTCATTAATATATCAATTTAACAACAACAGTGCAGAGGCACTCAGACTCATAACTGACGCAGTTAAGTATGCCAGGGAACTCGGTGATCCACAAAG
>CBDUGN010000147.1:0-8687 GCA_965366915.1 uncultured Eudoraea sp.
AGAGTACAAAGTGAGTGTGTAACCTGTTCTATATAATCACTTTCCCCGTGTGTCCAGTCATACATAGGATAAATACACCAATCGGTATTTGTTCTGTGATGTGCGCGCTTCAGGATGCGATACATAATGGGATCACGCATTAACATATTAGCTGAAGACATGTCTATTTTCGCCCTCAGAACATGGGTTCCTTCTTCATAAAGGCCATCCTTCATGCCTTGAAAAAGTTTTCTGTTTTCTTCAACGGACCTGTCTCTGAATGGGCTGTTAACCCCAGGGTCCGTGGGGGTTCCCTTCTGCCTGGCCATTTCCTCAGAAGTCTGGCTATCCACGTAAGCTTTGCCTTTTTCTATAAGTTCTACGGCCCAATCATATAAAGACTGAAAATAATCTGAAGCATAACATTCGGTATCCCATGTATATCCCAACCACGATACATCGCGTTTAATAGCGTCTACATATTCTTGTTCTTCTTTTATAGGATTGGTATCATCAAATCTTAGGTTTACAGGTGCATTATAGCGAAGACCAAGGCCAAAATTTAAGCAAATAGAACTTGCGTGTCCAATATGCAAATAGCCATTTGGCTCAGGCGGGAATCTAAATCTCAAATCCTTAGCAGGGAACCCGTTAGCCAGATCTTCTTCAATAATATGTTCTATAAAATTAAGTGATTTAGGTGTTTCACTCATCGATTTTAATTTGAAGCACAAATGTAGGAAAAATGAGGGTATGAGACCCAATAAAAGATCCTCACCATACAATAACTGTATTTCACAACATATTTAATTAGTGCTACAACATTAAATTCCCAGCCAGGTAATTAAATGACATATTTGTTGTTAATACACTGGTAAATTCGAGTAAAACTCTAACGAAGCATGTAAAACGAAAAAAACAACGAACGCCCATACGGTTTGCCAAAACCCAAATCCAGTAAGCGGTAAAACTGTAGTTCCCCCAAAACTACACTACTTATGAGAGCAAAACTATCCTTAAAAATCAAGTATTTCTTTTTGACCATACTGCTGTTAGGATGCATGCAGCTCAGTGCGCAGGTATTAAATGCTCCTGTTGCAGCACCTAACCAGACACCACCACCAGGAAGTTCACCCTGGGACAAGGCTTGTGCATCCAGTACTTTTAATGATTACTGGGTAAATTTTACCTGGAGTCCTCCTTTGGTTAACGGTGATAATGAGTTCATTCTTGAACTTTCGGATGCCAGCGGAAGCTTTGCAAGTCCGGTAGAACTTGCCAGAGATGCCACAAAAAATACAAATTTTGACTTCTTTTTTCAATTTTCTTTGCCCACTGATACCAGGGGTGAAGGCTATAGATTGCGAGTAAGAAGCACAAGTCCTGCTGTTGTTGGAGCAGCCTCAATGGCCTATCCAATGTATTATATTGATGTAAACTCAGGACTTACTATCAGACAACAAGGTAATGCAGACTTCGGAGACGGTACAGCCGAGGTGTGTAATGGAAACTCTATTACTCTGGAAGTTTATAATCTTCCCAATGCAGATACCTATCAGTATAATTGGTATAGAAGCGGATCGCCATTAACCGAAAAAGGTGCATCCATTACGGTTTCACAGGCAGGAATGTACAATGTAGAAATTGACTATGGCGGATGTTCCGGATCAGGTAATACCCTTTCAAACATCATAGATGTTACAACTGGTGCCAGTTTAGGAATAGCTATTAACCCGCCTGCCAAAACGGATTTGTGTGCAGGTGAAACAGAAAATCTTGAAGCCAATATAAATAATGCCAGTCTAACATATACATGGTTTAAGGATGGCGTGGCTATCCCTTCATCAAACAATTATATTTTCACTGTAGATGCCTCTGTGCCCGGGTTTGAAGGGGACTATCAGGTTGAAATTTTTGGTCCCGGAGCTTGTGTAGAACGGTCTTCAGCTGTGACCATTACTAATGCAGGCAACTTTAGCGTAACAAGAAATAATCCTGCCAATGTGGTCGTTTTACCGGGACAAAACGAAACACTAAGTGTTACGACCGATGCTTCAGCGCCTGTGTATCAATGGTATAAAGATGGTAGCCCTGTATCTGGTGCTACAAGTAGTAGTTTAACAGTAAGCGAAACAGATACCGGTTCCTATTTTGCAAGGGTTTCCCTTAGTGGTGGTCCTTGTTCGTCAACTTCTATAGATTCTGATATTACTACAGTGGTTACCCCGGCTTCTTTTGAGATTGTAATAGACTATGCATCTGCTTATTCGGCCTGTGCCAATAACAGCATTGTACTTGACGTAACGACTATTAATGCAATAGATTCCGGTGGAGGGGTTACTGACGTAACGGCTTCTCTTATCTCAGCATTTTCATACCAATGGAATAAAGATGGTAGTCCTGTAGGTGGAGAAACTTCATCGAGCATTAGTTTAACAGATATTGCTGAAAATGGCAATTACGAAGTAGACGGTACTATTACTACATACAATGCAACATCAAATACATTGGATGTTCAGTTATTAGTAAATGAGACTTTAACTATTAACAGCAGTAGTCTTGTTAGCTGCGGCCCTTCAGAACCAATTACAATAAGCACAACAACAGATTTATCTGGTCAATCTTTTGATTGGTTTAGAGACGGTGTTAATCTAAATATTACCGATGTAGCTCTTACGGCTACGGACCCTGGAACATACCAATTAGTGTTAGATAGAAATGGTTGTCCGCTTCCTTCTAACGAGATTGTTATATCCGGACTTGATCCATCATTAATTACCCTGGACCCATCTGAAACGGTAGTTTTCCCTGAAGGTAGCTCCAGAACAGTAACAGCTAGTGGAGGCGACTCATATACGTGGTACGATTCTGATAATAATGTAATGAGTACTTCTTCTTCTGTGGCCTATACTGACGAGGGTTCTTATTTGCTGGTAGCTATGATTGGGAATTGCGAAGTAACCAGGGCGTTAACTGTTGAATACCTGGACACATTTAAAATCCCCAATGTTATAACCGTAAATGGCGACGGAATAAATGATCAATGGATTATTCCCAATTCCTATTCCAACAAGCCAGATGTGAATGTAATCATCTTTAATAGTGCGGGTAAAGAAGTATTTAATGAATTTAATTATCAAAATAACTGGCCTGAAACTTCAATGACTTTTGCCAAGCAAAATATGGTCTTTTTCTATAAGATTAAGGACTCCAATGAAGTTTTAAAACAAGGCACCATAACCATTATTCGTTAGCCAAAACAAATGAAACTAAAATTCGCTTTCCTGTTATTGTTCATCATGGCGCTTACAAAAGTAAGTGCCCAGGAAGATAATCCATTTATCTCTTATGATGTGCCTTCGCAGAACCTGTTAAAGTTTAACAGATTTCTAATAAATCCGACTTTCTCAACGGTTCGTGAAGACCTTTCATATATTAATCTTTTACACAGAAACCAATCGGTATCTTTTGATGACAATAACCAGTTATATTTTCTTAGTTACAGTGGTAGGATCAACGATAGATCCGGACTGGGATTAAGTCTGTATACACAGCGGGAAGGTGTAGTTAGTAATTACGGAATATTAGCTAATTATGCATATGGTGTAAAATTAAGCGATAAAAGCAATTTCACCTTTGGGGCTAATGTGTCTTATTACAGCAGTGGTTTAGACCAAAATAGAGCAAACCCAATAGAGCTGGATCCATTTCTTAGTGGGTTCCAGGATAGTTCATTGCTCTCATTTCAACCTGGATTTAACATTTCATACGAACAATTCGATTTCGGTGTTTTTGCCGAAAACCTTTTTGATTATAACCTGAAAACAAATGAATCTATTACGGAATTCCAGGACAAAACCTTTTCTGCTCATTTACAATATACCTATGAGTTTGAAAATAATTCCGGAGTATTTGAACATTCGCGATTGATGCCGCTGGCGAGGGTCAGAAAAGTTGGTCAGGAAGATATTGTTTTGGGCGGTAATCTAATTTTCGACCTGCCTAAATTAGGTTGGCTACAAGCAGGCTATGACTCCTTTTATGGGGCATCAGCCGGTATTGGATTTAATTTAGGGAAAAGACTTTCTCTTGGTTATACCATGGAAAAAGGCTTATCGAATAGTTTTGACAACTTTGGTGTTACCCACGAAATCTCTTTTGCCTACTCCTTTACTCCAAACCTTACAGAAGACCGGGTAATGTTAGAGGATAACGAGGAGGCTATTGCAAATATTGAAGAAGAACAAGAGGAGATTACAGAATCTCTCGCTTCAGATGAAGAGGAGATTACAGAACTCAAGCGCCGTTTAGCTGAGAATGACGCTATCCTCGCAGAATTGATGTTCAGGCAGGACTCAATGGAAACCAATCGTGAAAAAGATCTTGAAAGAAGATTTGAAATGGTTATGCGAATGGTGAGGAATGAAACCAATGGCAACCGCCCGGATCTTGAAGAAAAGGCCAGGGAAATGTATTTCCTTAATAATGATAAAACAGCACTGGTTGAAAATGTAAAGAAACCAACACCAGCAGAATACAAACCAATAGTCAGGAAAAAAACCCAGGCAGATGTATTTATTCGGGAGGCCAAACTGAACAATGTTAAAAGTCAAAAATTCAGAGACCTGGAGGGTGTGAAAAATGGCTACTACGTAGTTGCCAATGTTTACAAAGGCGAACACTACATGAACAAATTCATGGACAATCTATATAGTCAGGGCCTAAACCCGGATTATATTGACAATCCCAAAAACGGAATGAAGTATGTATATCTGAAAAGATATGATACCTGGAAAGAAGCACTCGCTGCCCATAAATCGGGAATAGACGGAACTTATAACGGAGAACTATGGGTAATGAATGTTGATAACCGTTATTCTAATGAGGCCTATGCTGAGAATGCAAATAAAATTCGCGAAAAATCGTCTAAATATGACTCAGATGTGCTTCAAAAAAATGTGGTTGTCAGGGATAATGTGGCAGGTAGCGAACCAAAGTCGAAAAGTGATTTCGTAAATGGTGTTCGATCAGCGTATTATATTATAGCCAATGTCTTTGCTAATCCCAGAAATGCCAACCGATTTGTAAAATTATTAAACTCCCAGGGGCTTAGTGCCAGCTACTTTATAAATCCCGAAAATAACTATCGGTATGTTTATTTAAAGCGGCACGAATCCTGGAATAATGCTCTCATATCTTACTACTCCAAACTTAATGACGCATATGACGATAAAATGTGGATCATGCGCGTCACACCAAACTTAATAACCTAGATGAAACAGACCTTTACTAGAAAATTTCTTTTTACCTGTGTGGTACTTTTTTCCTATATAGGTATTTCTCAAGAATTTAACAGCTTTGAAGTTAGGTATCAAAATAACCTTAGGGGTGACCTGACTTTTATTGCCAACAATATTGTTAACCGAAACGGAGGAACCGGCAACACGGAACCGGAAGATCCCTATAATTCAACCGGTAATTCTTCCACCTACAATGACTGGCTGAATATGCAGTATATTGATGTGGATAGTGATGCCACCACTTTTAGTTCGAGTACGGCAACTTTTAACTTTCCGCAAGCCAACTGTAATTTAGTTCGTTATGCGGGCCTTTACTGGTCCGCAACCTATCCCAGTGCTCAGGCCGGACAGCCTTTAGGTACAGGTAGGCAAAACGATTTTAACCAGGTAAAACTTATGGTTCCCGGTGGGGCATATGTAGATGTTGTTGCAGATGAAATTCTCTTTGACGGATTTACCAGTGGTGATCCTTCTGTGACACAAAATAGCCCATATGCCTGTTATGCAGATGTAACAGCGCTTATAACTCCTTTGGCAGATCCTTCAGGGGATTATACCGTTGCAAATATTCGATCTGTCGTTGGATCACTTTCTCCCGGAGGTGGTGCCGCAGGGGGGTGGACGCTTATTGTGGTTTACGAGAACCCAACATTATCAGGAAAATTAATTACAACTTTTGATGGTTTTGCCAGAGTAAGAAGTGCGAATCCATCTGTTGATATAAACTATAGCGGATTTAATACCATTCCGGTAGGACCAGTTAGAGCTAATATTGGCGCCGCTGCCTTAGAAGGTGATAATAGAATTACGGGTGACAGAATGCGAATAAGAGCAGCCAGTAACCCCGGATTTACCACTATTAGTAATGCGGTAAACCCGGCTAATAATTTCTTTAACAGTAATATTACGCTAGATGGTGTTATTACCAACAACAGAACGCCAAACAGTATAAATACCTTAGGTTATGATACCGATATATTTTTGTTGAATAACCCTTTGAATTCTGTTATCCCAAATGCCGAAACAGATGCCACATTTCGATTTACATCGAGCGGAGATCAATACTATCCTTTCTTTAATTCCTTTAATGTTGAGATCATTGAACCAAACATTATTGTAGAAAAAACTGTTGAGGATATAGCAGGAAACGATATTACAGGTTTAGGCGTAAACTTAGGGCAGTTATTGGACTATGTACTTACTTTCCAAAACATTGGTAATGACGATGCCACCAACTATGTTTTAAGAGATGTTTTACCCATTAATGTCACTGTAATAGAATCAGATTTAGTGTTGCCTCCCGGGGTGACCTATGTTTATGATCCTATAGCCGGTGAAATTTCATTTAATATTCCGGATAACCTTATAGAAGAGGGGGATCCGCTTTCAGAAATAAGGCTTAGGGTGCGGGTTGCAGAAAATTGTTTTGATTTTGTAGATGCCTGTACAGATTTAATTGCGAATCAGGCCTATTCTACCTATGAAGGGGTCATAAATAGCGCACAGATCACGGACGATCCCAGTGTGTCTGATTTTGATAATTGTGGTTTTGTTACCCCAGGTGCTACGAACTTTTTGTTAGATGATCTTGAAAGTTGCGATTACAGCAGAACCGTTCAGCTTTGTGGGGATGATTTACTTCTTGATGCTGGAGATAATTTTGATTCTTATGTCTGGTATAAAGATGAGAATGAGGATGGGCTAATTGATCCGGGTGATACGTTATTAAACGATGGCGACCCGGATGGTGATCCAAGTACTCTTCTTATCAATGAGGTTGGTGTTTATATAGTAGATAAAATAGTAGCTGACCCCTGTAAGGGATTTCAGGAAATAATAACTGTAGAGTTATTTGGAACCACCCAGATAAATCCTATCGTTACTTTAATCAATGATACATCGAATACCGTAGAAGGAGAGGTGGTAACCTGTCCTAATGATGGAGACTTGTTGCCTAAAATATTCCTGTGCGGACTGAACGATACAGAACTTATTCAAATTAATATTCCAGATGCTGATAGTATAGAATGGGAGCAGCTTGATGAGGCTAGTTGTGGTGCTTCTGTTGCAGATTGCGCCAATAAGGATTCAGGGTGTACATGGAACAATGTTGGAACGGGGAATAATTTTCTTGCTTCTGATGCTGGTCAATACAGACTCATTATCAATTATCAAAATGGATGTTTCAGCCGTTTTTATTTTAATATTTTTAAAAATCCGCTGGATCCACAGTACAACGTAACGGATTTGATTTGTCTGTCACCAGGTAATATTACGGTAACAAACATGCCTGTGGATTATGAGTACCAGCTGTTAGACGCAACTACAGGAGCTGTCCTCGTACCATATAGCGCACTAAACGGACCTAGCTTTACAATTAACTCTAACGGCGCCTACACCGTAGAAATGCGCCAGCAGGGTGTAGTTGATGGTTGTATTTTCAGGTTGGAAGATATCGGGGTGCTTGCCAGAAACTTCCAGGTGGATATCACCACTCAGGACGCTGACTGTAATGGTCTGGGCTCAATGAGTATTTCTGTGTTGGACGTGGAACCACAATATTACTATGAAATCTCCCAGGGAGGAACAGTTGTTGATACCTATGGTCCGAGTATTGACAACAACTACACGTTTGCGAATCTCAATCCCGGTGTTTATGACGTAGAAGTAACTACAGATGATAGTTGCCTGCATAATGAGCAGGTAACCATTATTGACAGTTCAGACCTTGAGCTATCAGCCAGGGTTTCTCAAAATATTACCTGTAGGGAAGGAAATATCTTAATGGAATCTACCGGCGGAAAAACCCCACATACTTATGCCATTTGGTCTTATGTGGATACCTTGGGGGTTACCCAAATCTCATATCCTGATCCGCCATCTATTCCTCCATCAGAATTCCAGACAAGTCAAATCTTTGATATCTGGGATCCCGGAACTTACATGTTTGTTGTAGTAGACCGTAATAATTGTTTTGATATCTCTAATCCTGTTGAAATTGAATTTGTTCCTTCAGTGGAATACGGTCCCACAACTGTGATTAATGAGCAGTGTTTTGGGGACGCTACAGGTTCTATATCTTTTGATATCATTGACACTAACGGTTATCAGCTTACCTTTTTCCTCATTGATGAAAATGGAATTGAAATCGACAGTAATACCTCGGGTATATTTACAGGTCTGCCCCAGGGTGATTATACTGTGCGGCTTAATCAAAGAAAAGGAAGTGCCTCATGCGACTTTTTTGAATATTATACTGTTTCCGGACCGACCAATGGTCTTGCCGGAGGAGCGGCATTGATTCAAGACTATTCCTGTCTTCAAACAGGTACAATAGAAGCACAAAATGTAACCGGAGGAACAGCACCTTATGAATACTCAATAGATGGAATAAACTTTGTGTCCGGA
>CBDUGN010000148.1:0-8664 GCA_965366915.1 uncultured Eudoraea sp.
TTTGATTGATTTTACAAGTAGCGGACTCACTCACGCATACTCAGATTTTTCAGGGGAACCCAACCAATATAGAATTGGCAGTGTTATTGCCAAAGAGAGTTTTGGACTGGTGAAGTTGAATTTGATTACCAAGGAAGTTAAATTGCAAATTGTGGAAAATAACGGTGTTATACCTTTGGAAATAAGACAGAATTATTAATGTTGCGGTTTGCTACAAGAAAATGTATTTTTGCCCAAAATTTTATAAATGATAGCGAACAGAACTTTTACAATGATAAAACCGGATGCGGTCGAAAATGGACATATCGGAGCCATTTTAGAAAAAATCACATCTGCAGGTTTCAAGATCATTGCTATGAAATATACTCAATTAAGCAAGCGTGATGCGCAGCAGTTTTATGCTATTCACAGTGAGCGCCCCTTCTTTGGTGAATTGATACAGTTTATGACAAGGGGACCTATAGTTTCTGCTATTTTAGAGAAAGATAATGCAGTAGACGACTTTAGAGCCTTAATAGGGGCTACCAATCCAGCTGAAGCCGCTGAAGGAACCATTAGAAAATTATTTGCCAAAGACATTGGAGAAAATGCAATACATGGTTCAGATAGCGATGAAAATGCGGCAATAGAAGGAAGTTTCCATTTTTCAGGCAGGGAAATTTACTAAAGAGGAGATACGAAAAAATCGCTTTTATAAGCGGTATAGGTTATCTCAACACAATATTTTTAACCAAATCCTTGTTCAATTCTTCATTGAGCATATCAATGATCTTGGATTTTCCATGACTTAGTTCTTCCCTTAATACAGAAGATGAAAGTGAGACAAAAAGAGTATTGTTACGTAACTCCACGGAAGTAGTATAATTATTCACTCCATTATCCATTATCTTTTCCCAGGCTTCCCTCACCTTGACCTTGTCTATGCCTTTCTGCAACTTATTATCTTTAATAAATGCATTTAAAGCTTCGCTAAGGGAATGAAGATTTTTTTCTTTGGCCATTACTGTTTAGCATTGATGGGTTGAAAACGCCTGTAATGATAAGACAGACCTTCTTTATTTTTAACAACCATTTTGGTTTTAGTAATCTCAATTATTTGCTCTTCCCAAGTACTTAAATCATTCTTATAAATCATCCAATATAAGCCATCTCTTTCATTTATTTGGAATGATTCTGCGTCACTGGAAGTGTTGAAAGTTCCATCAAATTTGGGTTGCATTTTCTTACGAAAACCTTTCATTTTGTCATATTCGAAATAATCAATAGTTAAATTAACGTCATATTCTTTGGTTTTTCCATCGGGAAATTTAACCTCTTGAATTTCCCAATATCCATTGATATAGTCTAAATCTGATACGGATATTTTTTCAGAACAAGCCAGAGCGCAAAAAAACAGAGATATAGATACCAACTTGCGCATACTACAATTTAAAAATTTTATAGGATTGATGAATAGATTTCACAACATTTTCTGTTCGCTCTGGATGAGTGTCACTTATAAATATTTGACCAAAATTTTCATCATCTACTAAGGTGATAATATGTTTCACCCTATTTTCATCCAATTTGTCAAAAATATCATCTAACAGCATAATCGGGGTTGTTCCTGCATGTGCCTTTAGAAATTGAAACTGAGCAAATTTTAAAGCAATTAAAAATGATTTTTGCTGACCCTGGCTGCCAAATTTCTTAATGGGATAATTTTCTATTTCAAAGCGAAGATCATCTTTATGTATTCCGACGGAAGTATATTGCAAGGCCCTGTCTTTTTCAATATTGCTTTCAAGCAGCGGCAATAGATCTTGTGAGAACAATTTGCTTTCATAATTAATGTTCACCAATTCCTCTCCGCCTGAAATTGCTAAGTATTGTTCTTTAAAAATAGGAATAAAATCTTCAACAAAGGCCGCTCTCTTAGTGAAAATGCTGGTACCAAAACCATTCAATTGTTCATTATAAACGGAAATAGTCTCCTGATCGAAAGAATGGTTAATAGCAAAATATTTCAGCAGGGTATTGCGTTGCTGGAGTATTTTGTTGTATTTAATGAGTGTTTGCAGGTATTCTTTATCCGACTGTGATATAACACTGTCCATGAATTTTCTTCTAATATCACTTCCCTCAAGAATTAGATCTCTGTCTGATGGTGAGATAATAACTAAAGGCAATAGCCCAATATGATCAGATAAACGATCATAAACTTTATTATTGCGTTTAATTATTTTTTTCATCCCTTTTTTGAGGCTGCAAACAATTTTTTCGTTCCTGTCTCTGAGTTTGAAAGTTCCTTCAATGATAAAAAATTCCTCTCCGTGTTTTATATTCTGACCGGCTTGTGGATTGAAATAGCTTTTGCCAAATGCAAGGTGGTAAATAGCATCGAGGACATTGGTTTTCCCTTTTCCATTATCGCCAACAAAACAATTTGTTTTGGAATCGAATTCAAATTGCTGTTCTTCAAAATTTTTATAGTTAACCAGTGATAAATTCTTCAGAAACATTGGGAAAGTAATTTGGCAATAAACATGGAAGGTGCAAATTATCGAAAAATAACGAATAATTTGGCTTTTCGTTTTGGATAAAACCTTTATTTTTGCGCGACCAATAAATTTTAAGATGGCAACATATAAGAAAAGGGGTTACAAGCCAAAAAATAAAGCGGAGGAGAGAGAACTTGCTGCTCAAAAAAGCGCAACGGCCGAGGTTTTTAGCAGCTTAGATGAGAGTGCTTCAAGATCAGAACAGTGGGTGGCCAAAAATCAAAATTATATCCTTGGCATAATAGGTGTGATTGCCATAGGGGTCTTAGGTTATCTTGCTTATAATCAGTTTATTCAGGTGCCAAAAGAGGCAAATGCTGCCAATGAACTCTTTTACCCACAACAGTATTTTGATCAGGCATTAAACAATACAACTGAAAAGGATTCATTGTTTACTTTAGCATTAAATGGAGCCGAAGGGAAATATGGATTTCTGGATATTATCGACGAGTATAAAGGAACAAAAGCAGCTAACCTGGCAAATTATTCTGCGGGCATGGCTTATTTGAATATGCAACAATACGAAGATGCTATAAGACACTTGGAAAATTTTTCCTCCGATGATGCAATCCTTGGCGCACTGGCAAAAGGTGGAATTGGAGATGCTTTTATGCAATTAGGACAGGCTTCAGATGCCCTGGGATATTACGAATTGGCATTTGCACATAATACAAATGATTATACTACTCCAAGATTTCTATATAAGGCTGGAGTAACAGCTATGGAGCTGAATCAGAATGATAAGGCGCTTCAGTATTTCCAAAGAATTAAAGATGAATTTTCAAATTCGGAAGAAGCCAAAACCATAGATGCTTTTATAGGAATGGCTAAAAGCAAAAAATAAATGGCTACGTCCAACAAAAATCTGTCAGTTTATGACAAGAAAACAATACCAAACGCGAATGCTCTTCGATTTGGGATTGTTGTTTCAGAATGGAATACTGAGATTACAGAAGGCCTATATAAAGGAGCCGAAACCGCTTTATTAGATTGTGGGGCAAAACAAAATAACATTTTAAGGTGGAATGTTCCCGGCAGCTTTGAGCTTATATTTGGCTGTAAAAAAATGATACAGCAAAATAATCCGGATGCGATAATAGCAATAGGTAGTGTAATTCGTGGGGAAACAAAACACTTTGATTTTGTTTGTAGTGCTGCCGCTCAAGGTATCAAAGACCTGAATGTGATTAATGACACTCCCGTGATTTTTTGTGTTTTAACCGATGACAATCTTCAACAGGCAAAGGACAGAAGTGGTGGTAAGCACGGAAATAAAGGCGTTGAGGCTGCAATTGCTGCAATTAAGATGGCCTTGTTATAACGGTTTACTTCTGGCAATTAGTTCCGAACCCATTTATAATAAGGTACTACCGAATTCTTGTATAAAATCTACTTAATGCAGTAAGCAGGCTGTAAACTGTTAACAATTTTTGGGAAGGATATCTCTTCATATTTTTTGATTTTGAGTAACTTTGAAACATAAGTCCATGGGAAAATTTTCAAAACTTCGTAAAAACAAAAAATACAGTTATACGCCCCGTTATTATGACGATAAGGGTGAAGGAAGCCCTTATAAAATGCAGCCAAAACTTGATAAATACCGAACTACAATAGATGCACCAAGAGGATTGAAAGGAAAGTTTAGTAATGCAATGTCAGATATCAAGAGGGCTGGTGACAAAAATCTAAAATTAAGAATGCTTATTATAATCGTTATCCTAATCCTTATATTCCTGTATATTATCGATTTTGATTTATCAATCTTCTTTTCAAAATAATGGCAGATATTATACAACTTTTGCCAGACCACGTGGCTAATCAGATAGCCGCCGGTGAAGTAGTCCAGCGTCCTGCTTCTGTAGTAAAAGAGTTATTGGAGAATGCCATAGATGCTGGAGCTACCGCCATAAAGTTGATTGTAAAAGATGGAGGAAAGACCTTAATCCAGATTGTTGATGACGGATTGGGTATGAGCGTAACTGATGCCAGAATGAGTTTTGAAAGGCACGCTACTTCCAAAATTAATTGCGCTGAGGATTTATTTCATTTGGACACAAAAGGATTTCGTGGAGAAGCATTAGCCTCTATTGCGGCTATAGCACATGTTGAAATGAATACGCGAGTGGAGGATGATGAAGTTGGTACTCTTCTTAAGATTGAAGGGAGTAAGGTATTATCTCAAGAAGTAACCGTAACACCAAAAGGAACATCTGTATCAGTAAAGAATCTCTTTTTTAATATCCCTGTAAGAAGAAAATTCTTAAAGTCCAACCAGGTAGAATTACGTCATATAATAGATGAATTTCACCGGATCGCTCTGGCACATCCATCCGTACATTTTTATTTTTATAATAATAACAACGAGTTATTCAACCTTCCAGCAACAAATTTAAAAAAGCGAGTAGTAAACATATTCGGGATTAAAACCAAAGAAAAATTAGTGCCTGTAGCCGAAGATACCCAAGTAGTTAAGATATCAGGGTTTATTTACAAGCCAGAATACGCTAAAAAAAGCAGGGGCGAACAATTCTTTTTTGTGAACCATCGTTTTATTAAAAGTCCATATCTTCATCATGCGGTCATGGCTTCATATGAAGGACTTTTGAGACCAGATACAAGTCCTGGCTACATCTTGTATCTTGAAGTAGATCCTTCATCAATTGATATTAATATACACCCAACAAAAACAGAAATTAAGTTTGATGATGAACATACCTTATATGCTATTCTAAAATCAACAATAAAACACAGCTTAGGGCAGTTTAATGTAAGTCCGGTTTTAGATTTTGATAAAGATCAGAATTTAGATACACCTTATGTGTTATTAAACAAACAAGCTCAACAGCCTGGTATTTCTATCAATCCTGGTTATAATCCATTTAAGGAGAGCGGATTGGAAAAAAGCACTAAAAGCTCCTTTGCACGTCAACGATCTGGGGATTGGGAAAATATGTATGTAGGTTTAGAGTCGAAAGTTGGTAGGGGAGAGGGTTTTAGTATGGTACATTTCGAATCCGATACTATCACCGGTTCAATTTTTGACGAACAGGAAGGATTAGATCAAATAGGGGCAACGACATTTCAGCTTAGAAGAAAATATATAGTAACGACAATAAAGTCGGGTATGCTTATCATTGACCAGGGACGTGCACATCAACGAGTGCTATATGAAAAATTTCTTAAAAGCATTACGGTAAAGGAAACTTTAAGCCAGCAATTGCTTTTTCCCATATCACTCGCTTTTTCAAAATCGGAATTGGCAGTACTAAAGGAAATTAAAGGAAGTCTAACATCTCTGGGTTTTGCTTTCGGTCCTTTTACTCAAGATGAAATTCAAATCACCGGTATTCCTCAGCTTATTAACGAGAGTGAAATAGGGATTATCATGGATCAATTAATTTCTGATTATCAGATGGAGATAAACGGAAATGGATTTACCCAGTCTGAGGTGTTATCAAAAGCACTTTGTAAGTCTTTGGCGGTAAAAACCGGGGAAATATTGGATAATGAGTCACAGCAGGCTTTGGTAAATGCATTGTTTGCATGTAAGGAAACTAACCGAAGTCCGTTTAACAAAATAGTTTACGTTACAATTACCGAGCGTGATATCGATAATAAATTTATTTAGATGGGAAGACTAACTGATGCCATTAAGCATCTGCTAATTGTTAATGTGTTGTTCTTTGTAGCGACCAATCTGTATGGCGACCAGATGTATCAATGGTTTTCATTGTGGTTTCCAGAGAATGAGAATTTTGGATTTTGGCAGATATTGTCTCATATGTTTATGCATGGCGGATTTATGCATATTTTATTTAATATGTATGCACTCTGGGCCTTTGGCACACCATTGGAGAGGATGTGGGGTAGAAATAAATTTTTGTTCTTCTATTTCTCCGCAGGTATTGGAGCTGCGCTTATACATTCAGGTGTAAATTATTATTATTTTAATCAGGGCATTGAGGCTATTATGAATTCTGGAATAGCGGAAAGTCAGATTTTGGAAATAATTTCTGGTGGCCAATATAGTCCAGACTGGTATAATTACGCGCCTCGCAGTGTTATCGATAATTTTTTAAGTGCCTATAATACCCCGGCAGTTGGTGCGTCAGGGGCTATTTACGGTATTTTGGTAGCTTTTGGGATGTCTTATCCAAATAGTGAATTATTCCTTATCTTCCTGCCAGTCCCTATTAAAGCAAAATTTTTCATTCCTGTATTAATAGGCCTGGACTTATTTTCAGGGGTTACCGGATATTCCATATTTGGAGATGGTATTGCACATTTTGCACATGTTGGGGGAGCCCTTTTTGGATTTTTAATGATGTGGTACTGGAAAAAAAATCAGTTTAATCAAAATCGATGGAATTAGAATGGATTCTGGAAATTTAAAATATCAATTCGCACGACTGAGTATAGCCGAAAAATTAATTGCAGTAAATGTATTTGTTTTTATTGTAAACGGATTATTTACCTTTTTAATGGGCATGCCTTCCAATTCTTTGATCCGATGGTTTGAATTACCAAAAGATTTTGTCGATTTTATTTCTCAACCTTGGTCTCTTGTTACCTATTCCTTTTTTCATGGAGGTATTTGGCATCTGTTTTGGAATATGATAATGCTTTATTTCTCCGGAAGAATTTTCCTAAATCTGTTTGGGCCCAAAAAATTAATAAGTGTATATTTTTTGGGGGTTATATTGGGGGGTTTAGTCTTTTTATTAAGCTATAATGTATTCCCAGCTCTTTTAACTACCAACACGGCTTTAATAGGTGCCTCTGCTGGTGTAACTGCCGTATTAATTTTTGTCTGTGCTTATATTCCTAACCAAGAGGTAAGGCTTTTTATGTTCAATGTAAAATTGTGGTATATTGGAGCTTTCTTTGTTTTGGTAGATCTAATTCAAATTCCATCTGGTGGAAATGCAGGAGGACATCTGGCTCATTTAGGTGGCGCTTTTTTGGGATATGTTTATGCCAGACAACTCTTAAAAGGTCGGGATATAGGGGAAGGATTCACGAAAATGATTGAAAGTATTGAAGGTCTTTTTAAGAAGAAAGAAAAAAAGGCACCCCTGAAAACAGTCTACCGCCGCACGAAAGGGAAAAATGTTTCGAATGTAAATTACGATAGAGAAAGCAAGCAGCGCAAAATAGATACCATACTTGATAAGATAAGTAAATCTGGTTATGAGAGTCTTTCCAAATCAGAAAAGGATTTCTTATTTAAGGCAGGTAAAGAGGACTAATTTGTGAGAGAATTATCATTATTTGATAAGACTATTTTAATCCTAAATTTATTTTTTGGATTAATTCTTTTGTTATCCTGTCTTTCTCCTTTTATTTCCGTTAAGACATTTATTCCTTTATCTTTTTTGGGTTTATTCTTTCCAATAACGTTTGTCTTAAATCTTCCGTTTATTTTTTATTGGTTATTCAGAAAAAAAAAGATATTTCTGCTATCATTAACCGCAGTACTCATTTCCTATATGGCAATTGGATCTTTTTATAAATTCGGGTCTACCGACCTATCCACTGAGGATAAAGACCTGAGCATTTTGACTTTTAATACCAGAGATTTTAATTTTAGAGGTCGGGCAAAAAGTGATTTAACTGGGAATGAAATTATAAATTTTATCATAGATCAAGACCCTGATATTGTCTGTTTTCAAGAATTTGGTCGAATAGTTCAATTAGAGCATTATCCCTATAAATACCAAACTGATTTTCCTTCTTATAAAAGCAGCCAGGCTATTTTTTCGAAATACCCGATTGTAGGTACTGGATCCCTTGAATTTCCCAATACTGCCAACAATGCACTCTATGCGGATATTTTATATAAGGCAGATACAATTCGGGTCTATAATATTCATTTCCAATCCTATAAAATAAGACTTTCTGAACTAAAAAGAATCAGACGAGCTGTAAAGGTTCATGGTAAAATGAGGAATGCTTTTATAAAACAAGAAGAACAGGTACAAATATTTGTTAAACACAAAAAGGATTCTCCATACAGGGCCATAGTTTGCGGAGATTTCAACAACACCTCATTTTCAAATATGTATAGGATAGCCAAAGGCGAAATGCAAGATACATTTGACGAAAAAGGTTCGGGTTTTGGTAA
>CBDUGN010000149.1:0-8496 GCA_965366915.1 uncultured Eudoraea sp.
TATTGCCATAATTAAAAAAGAAAAAGCAATTTCCCTAGGAAACTTAATAGGATCTAACATTTTTAATTTACTCGCAGTTTTAGGTATTACCTCAATGATATCCCCAATTTATGTCATAGATCAGGGTCTTCTGAACAGTGATATATGGTGGATGCTTGGCATTTCGTTTTTTATTCTTCCCTTGGTATTCTTTCCCAAAGGACTGCGACTTGGCTGGCGGGATGGAATTATATTATTATCTTTTTATTCGTTGTTTTTGTACTTTACCCTATTCTAGGGTCACAGCTTATTTAGACAATTAGTTTACATGAGGTTAAGAATATTTCTTTTCTTTTCTATCCTTGCCGGCCTTGGCTCTAATGTTTGTTGGGCTCAGCAATCAGAGTTCCTCTATGGAAAAGTTATAGACGCTGAAACTAAAGAACCTATCCCTTTTGCCACTATACGGATTCAGAACAAAGCAATAGGTGTGATATCCAATGATGATGGTGGATTCTCAATACCTTTAAAATTTAAAGAAATAGGGGAAATACTCGAGATTACTTCAATGGGCTTTGGTGCACGGAAGATCCTGATCTCAGAATTAGCTTCAGAGCAAATAAACTTAATAATGCTCTTGCCTAAAGCAATAGAGCTTCAGGAGGTGGCTGTTGCGGCTAAGAAAAGAAGAAAACTTACTGCATTTGAGATTGTTAAAAAGTCTATTGAAGCAATTCCCGGGAATTACCCGGTGAATTCTTTTTCAACAGTGGGGTATTACCGCGATTATCAAAAAAAAGGAAATCAATATATCAACCTAAATGAAGCTATACTCGGGGTTTTTGACGAAGGTTTTGATACGCCGGATAATGAATCTACTGCAGTGCGGATATATGATTACAGGGAAAACAGCGATTTTGAAAGGGATTCTATAGCTTTAAAACCCTATAATTATAAAAATGGTCTTAAGGTCATAGATAAAGCATTTTTATGGAATTATGGGGGAAATGAATTTACCATTTTGAGAATCCATGATGCCTTACGAAATTATGAAATTGATTCGTACTCCTATGTGCATCGGTTAAAATATGATTTTATTGAAAATCATAGTTTTTCCCGAGAAGAAAACACGTATTTGGTTGATGAACCATTATATAAAATCAGTTTTGGGAAACAGGCTCCCCAGAATTATGCGCATGGTGTATTGTACATTTCCCAGAGAGATTTCTCCATCTATAAAATGGAGTATGCCGTTTATGATAAGTCAAAAACAGCAAAAGTCATTAATGGAAATAAAAATGAGCCGCCGGGAGGGCTGATTTTTGAAGTTATCACTGAGTATCAAAGAATTAATAATAAAATGTTTCTAAACTATATTTCTTTTAGTAATTCATTCAGATTAATAGAACCACCTAAGTTCAAAGTAGAGGAAATACATATTGATTTTAACAAACAATGTTTTGTTGTTTTGTTTAATAAGGTGCCGGAAAGGGAATCAGCCGTCATCACAAGGTTTTATTCTTTAAAATATATGGGTAAAAGAATTAATTTAAGGGAGATTAAATTGGAAAAGAAACGAGCGTACCTATACCCAAAATTTAGATCAGTTGCAGAAACTTCATCCTTCTTCAAAGAATTGAATAGCTATAGAGATATGGATGATTTGATAGATCCAAAGTTGTTTTCATTTGATGTAAAAAAAATTATTGATGAGGAGGGTAATGAAATAAATTCACGGACTTACGGCAATTTCAATCAGTTTAGGGAATTTTTCGTGCAGCAGGTAAAACTAAATGTCAGAGGTCCTACAGACTACATGTATATGCAAAAGGACAGACCTATTTTTAAGAATCAGCCTATTGTTAAACCGGATGATTTCTCTGAATTATGGATGAATACTCCGCTAAAGACTACAGACAATTAAAAAACCGCCTTTAATTTCTTAAAGGCGGCAGTTTATAAAATAATTCTGGAAATTAGTTAGCTACTGCTTCAATATTAGCTGATTTTACAGTTTTAATAATTCTGCCTGCAATTTTGTAAGGATCGCCATTAGAAGCTGGTCTCCTGTCTTCCAGCCATCCTTTCCAACCTTTTTCAACGGTAATGATCGGAATACGTATAGAAGCACCTCTGTCTGACACACCATAACTGAAATCCTGAATAGATGCTGTTTCATGCAAACCTGTAAGTCTTTCGTCATTAAAAGCGCCATAAACATCTATATGATCAATAGCAACGGGTCTGAAGGCCTCACAAATTCTTTCGTATATTTCTTTAGAACCACATGTTCTTAAAGTAGTATTTGAAAAGTTTGCATGCATTCCACTACCATTCCAATCACCTTTTACAGGTTTCGGGTGTAATTCAATATAATAGCCATATTTTTCAGTCAGTCGATTTAAGAGATAACGAGCAATCCAGATCTCATCACCTGCTTTTTTAGCACCTTTGGCAAAACACTGAAATTCCCACTGCCCGGGTGCAACTTCCTGATTAATACCTTCAATATTAATACCGGCTGCAATACATAAATCCATATGCTCTTCTACAAAGTCTCTCCCCCAGGTGTATCTTCCACCTACGGAGCAGTAGTATTTACCTTGAGGTCCTGGAAATCCACCACGTGGAAACCCTAAAGGTAGATCTGTCTCAGTATCCATTAAAAAGTATTCTTGCTCAAATCCGAACCAGAAGTCATTATCATCATCATCAATTTGAGCACGATGATTCGATGCATGTGGCGTGCCATCTGCATTTAACACCTCTGCCATCACCAAAAATCCATTAGCTCTTTCCGGATCCGGATAAATAGCTACTGGTTTCAACAGGCAATCCGATGAATTTCCCTCGGCCTGTTCTGTAGAGCTACCGTCAAAAGACCATAACGGGCAGTCCTCCAATTTACCACTGAAATCATTTTCAATCTTGGTTTTACTTCTCAATTCCTGGGTTGGTTCATGGCCATCCAACCAAATGTATTCTAACTTTGTTTTGCTCATAATCTTCCGTGTTAATATTTCATTTTTATGATTTTCAAAAATAAATTATTTTATAGACATCTATGAAAAATTAGGGGGTATTTATCAAAAAAATCGACATAATTATTAACACCCCTAATTTTTTGAGGGGATTTTGCAATATTTTTATAAAATGACGATTATTCTATGAAATGTTTAATTTTGTTTTAACTAAATTCTAAAAAATAGCGTATGTCCAGGATAAGATTCAATGCAATAAAAGAAAGTTTTCAGCATAAGCCACTTCTAATGACCGAAAATGGGCGACGATCTGAGCTGTTTGGAACCCATGTTTTCAATGAAGAAAAAATGCTGCAGTATCTTACTAAGGATGCTTATCTGAGTGTAAAAGGGGCAATTTTCTCAGGCTCGAAAATTGACAGAAAGATAGCCGATCAGGTGGCAGAGGCCATGAAAGCATGGGCAATAACTATGGGTGCTACTCACTACACACATTGGTTTCAACCTTTAACAGGATCAACTGCCGAAAAACACGATGCCTTTTTTGATCTGCGACCTGACGGCAGGGCTGTTGAAAAGTTTGGTGGTTCTCAACTTGTACAGCAAGAGCCCGATGCCTCCAGTTTTCCAAGTGGAGGGATACGAAATACCTTTGAGGCAAGAGGTTATACAGCGTGGGACCCTACTTCCCCGGCATTTATCTACGGGACAACACTCTGTATTCCCACAATTTTTGTTTCCTATACAGGAGAAGCGCTGGATAATAAAGCCCCTCTCTTAAGAGCATTACATGCAGTGGATATTGCTGCTACGGCTGTTGCCAAATATTTTGATAAAAATGTTTCCAAAGTCCATGCAACCTTAGGGTGGGAACAAGAGTTTTTTTTGGTTGATAAAGCATTGGCGAATTCTCGCCCCGATATAGTTCTTACCGGCCGTACACTTATTGGACATCTTGCAGCCAAGGGACAACAGCTAAGCGATCACTATTTCGGGGTTATTCCAGCCAGGGCAATAAACTTTATGCGGGAACTGGAAAGAGAATGCATTCAGCTGGGAATCCCCTTAAAAACCAGACACAATGAAGTAGCACCCAATCAATTTGAATTGGCTCCTGTTTTTGAAGAAGCAAACCTCTCAGTTGATCATAACTTACTCCTCATGGATGTTATGGAAAAGGTTGCAGACAGGCATAATTTTAAAGTTCTTTTTCATGAAAAACCCTTCGCAGGGATTAATGGTTCCGGGAAACATAATAATTGGTCACTGGCAACAGATACAGGAGTAAATTTATTAAGTCCGGGATCTACACCAATGAAAAACCTTCAGTTCCTGACCTTTTTCGTCAACACTATTAAAGCTGTGGATACCTATGAGGAGCTTTTGAGATCTTCAATTGCCTCCGCGAGTAACGATCATAGATTAGGTGCTAATGAAGCTCCACCAGCCATTTTTTCAATATTTATAGGTACACAATTAAGTAACGTTTTGGATGAATTGGAAGGGGTTTCCCAGGGAAAACTTTCACCTGAAGAGAAAACAGAACTAAAGCTTAATGTTGTAGGTAAGATCCCTGAAATTTTATTGGATAATACTGATAGAAACCGAACCTCACCCTTTGCCTTTACGGGTAATAAGTTCGAGATGCGCGGAGTTGGTTCAAAAACCAATTCTGCTAAACCTATGATGATTCTAAATACTATTGTTGCTCATCAATTAAAGGAATTTAAAAAGGAAGTAGATGCTTTAATTGATAAAAAGAAATTAAAAAAGGATGAGGCAGTTTTTAATGTTTTAAGAGAATATATTAAGTCATCCAAAAGAATTCGTTTTGATGGGGATGGCTATAGTGATGAATGGGAAAAAGAAGCCAAAAAAAGGAAGTTAAGTAATAATAAAAATACCCCTACGGCAGTCCGTGTACTTAAATCCAAAGAGAGTTTGGAACTTTTTAAAGGATTGAACGTAATGAATACCACTGAAGTAGAAGCAAGGCACGAGGTTGAACTAGAGACCTATATTTTACAAACCCAAATTGAAGGCAGGATTTTCAATGATTTGGTATACAGCTACATCATTCCTTCGGCAATTGAGTGCCAAAATAAAATAATTAAAAATGTTCTGGGCCTAAAAGAGATTTATGGAGCTGCTCATAAAAAATTGTCTGAGGGCCATCTAACACTAATTGAACAGATTGGGGAGCATATGGTAGAAATAAAAAAGAATACTGATGATATGACCAATGCAAGAAAGGTTGCCAATAATTTGAAGGATCTTAATAAGAAAGCTTTCGCCTACTGTGATAACGTTAGGCCCTATTTTGATAAAATAAGATATCATTGCGATAAGTTGGAACAACTTATTGATGATCAGTCCTGGCCATTGACAAAATACAGGGAACTATTGTTTATTAAATAAGCAAATAATTAAAGCTCACATTATGTGGGCTTTTTTTATGGTTTATCCTATTTTTGCGGAAACCAAAACCCATGGATCAGTCTACCAGTAAACGTTATGACCAAAGAGGTGTTTCTGCTTCCAAGGAAGACGTACATAATGCTATAAAAAATATTGACAAAGGCTTATTTCCAAATGCATTTTGCAAGATAGTGGAAGATTACCTCACCAGGGATGAGAAATACTGTTTGGTAATGCATGCAGATGGTGCGGGGACCAAATCTTCACTAGCTTATATGTATTGGAAGGAAACAGGGGATTTGTCTGTTTGGAAAGGTATTGCACAGGATGCTTTGATCATGAACCTGGACGATCTTTTATGCGTTGGGGTAACAGATAATATCTTGTTATCCTCTACCATTGGGAGAAATAAAAACCTTATTCCGGGTGAGGTCATTTCGGCAATAATTAATGGCACGCAGGAATTAATTGAGGATCTGTCAAATCATGGTATTACTATTTATTCAACAGGCGGTGAAACCGCAGATGTTGGGGATCTGGTGCGCACAATAATTGTAGATTCTACAGTTACAGCAAGGCTGAAAAGGGATAATGTCATAGATAATGCCAATATTTCTCCGGGAGATGTAATTGTTGGTTTGGCGTCTTCTGGACAGGCTACCTATGAGTCTGAATATAATGGAGGGATGGGCAGCAATGGACTTACTTCTGCAAGACATGATGTTTTTTCAAAATATTTGAGTTCTAAGTATCCGGAGAGCTATGACTCCCATGTACCCCAGGAATTAGTGTATTCGGGAAATGTTAAACTTACAGATGCTGTTCCGGATTCACCTCTGGATGCCGGGAAACTTGTGTTGTCTCCTACCAGAACCTACGCACCGATTATTAAAAAAATTCTTCAAAAATACGATTCCAATGACATTCATGGAATGATACATTGTAGTGGCGGTGCTCAGACCAAGATTCTTCACTTCATTGAAGACCTCCATATTGTTAAAAATAACATGTTTACCATACCGCCTTTATTTAAATTAATTCAGGAACAATCGGGTACAGATTGGAAAGAAATGTATCAGGTCTTTAATTGTGGTCATCGCTTGGAATTATATGTAAAAGAAAGTCTTGCAAAGGACCTTATAGCAATCTCTCAGGAATTTAACGTAGATGCCCAGATTGTAGGTTATGTAGAGCCAAATACCACAAAAAAGCTAACAATTAAGAGCGAATACGGCACGTTTATCTATTGAGGTATACGAATCACTCTTTTAAAGCGTTCTTTTTATAATAGTTTTCAGCCTAAGTTCTTGGTTGAAATTGCATGAACATACAAAAAATTTAATGTTATGGAGAGAAAGGAATTTTTACGAAGCCTGGGAGCAGGTGCAGCCTTTGCGTTAACCTTCCCTTGTATTAGCGGTTGTTCAAATGATGATGGAGGTTCAGAAATGATACCAATACCTACCGGAGTTGACTTCACCATAGATCTCAACTCACAGGAAGGTGCAGGATTGCAGAATAATGGTGACTTTATCTTAAAGAATGACGTAGTTGTGGTTAAGAATCTTGAAGGTAATTTTATTGCCGCAAGTCAGATATGCAGTCATCAGCAAACAGATCAGGTAAGATTTTTGGATGATAATGGAGGAATTTTTCGTTGCTCTACCCATGGATCAGAATTTGATCAAAACGGGACTCCTTTAAACACAATTACAAGCAATCCGCTAAAGATTTTTAACACAGAACTAAACGGTAATATACTTCGGGTTTTTGAGTAATTATCGATTAGTCACATATTGATATTTACATGAAAAGTTTAGCCCTAGATCTTTTCTTTTTTTCTTGTGCATTATTTTCTAATGATAAGCACACTGTAAACGTACGCCCAATATTTTCACAACTAAAAAAAATACAGTAAGTGAAAAGTTTGGTGGTACTGCTTTTTGGTATTCTTACCATGACTTCTGTTTGTGGTCAGGCCAGAAAATATGTCACCGTAAAGAGATCCTTAAAATTAATGGGCAGTTCTTTTGAGCTAACTGTAGTGGCTCATAATGAAGATATTGGATATATCAATCTGGAAGAGGCTATTGCAGAAGTCAGGCGTATTGAAAACCTGATTTCTTCCTGGGATCCTGAATCAGAAACTTCAGAAATTAATCGAAATGCCGGCGTGAAGCCTGTAAAAGTTAGCCTTGAACTTTTTAAATTAATAGAACGATCTATTCAGATTTCTGAAATCACCAATGGTGCTTTCGATATTTCAATAGCAGCAATGGAGAGGATCTGGAAATTCGATGGTTCCATGTCTGTGTTTCCAACACCTGAACAAATAAGCAGTGCAGTTTCTAAAGTAGGTTATAAAAAGATATTTCTTAACAGTGCTGAAAATACCGTATTCTTAAAGGAGGAGGGAATGAAGATTGGATTCGGGGCAATAGGAAAGGGGTATGCAGCTGATAAAGTCAAGGAATTATTAGTCTCCAAACAGGTTCCTGCTGGTATGATTAATGCCTCGGGTGATATTACAACCTGGGGTACTAAGGCGACCGGAGAAAAATGGTTAATAGGGGTGGATCACCCAAGAAGCAATGGTAAAATTTTTACATGGCTGCCATTAATTGAATCTTCAGTATCAATTACCGGTAACCTGGTTAGATACGTAAATTTTAATGGAAAGAAATACACGCATTACATCGATCCAAAATCGGGGTATCCAACCACAGGAATAAGTAAGGTAACTGTACTTGCCAAAAGAGCCGAACTATGCGATGCTCTGTCAACTGCTGTCTATATTTTAGGTAAGGAAAAAGGAATTTCTATAATAAATCAGCTAGGAGATACTGAAGTAATAATTGTAGACAGGTTTAATCAGATATTTAAGAGCAATGGGGTAATTCTTGATACAATAGAATAAAAATTCTTGTCTTCATTTTGCAAAAACTCTTTTATCTTGCTCATGATGAAGTTAATATACCTTTAAAAATTTGTAAATTCGCATTCCTAAGAGATGATTGAATGTTAGATAAATTAAATATTGTAAAGCAGCGATTTGATGAGGTATCAGACCTTATTATTCAACCCGATGTTATTACAGATCAAAAGCGCTATATTAAGC
>CBDUGN010000150.1:0-8392 GCA_965366915.1 uncultured Eudoraea sp.
TGCCCCGATGCATTTTTCTTGCCTTTGTAAAAGGATCAGACCTCCATCCAAATCCTGAAGCCATACGTGTAAGTTCTTCGTTATTTACCGGTTGTATGGCTGGTATAGCAGCCAAAAGTTTTTCTTTTTCCTCCGCCAGCTTGGTAATTTCGTCAAGAGATTTTGACTGAATTACCATTTGTTTTTGGATAATATCAAGCCGTTTGGTAGTAGCAATTATCATCTCCGAATTATTGAATCCTTCCAGAGATTTATACCTGTTTACCCCACCAAACCCAGCCTTGCGTTGTTCTTCGGGAATAGGATTAGCCTCAAAATAAAGCCGATAAATATTGTTATCCCTATCTTCGATATTGGCCAGAACCTGCTCCATTTGAGCCATCTTTTTATTAAGAAGCTCAAAGCGCAATTCATAATTCTTGGCTTCCCTTTGTAGTGAAAGCTCTCTGGGAGTATTTAAAACATTCGTGTTAAGCAAAAGAATTAAACCTAGCAAACCTGAGATAACAGAACCCAGGGAAAAGAGGAAAATATTCCTGTAACGCCGAGATTTCTTTGGCTCTATCTTTCGATATGAAAGGGTGTCCGGATCGTAATAGTATTTTACCTTAGACATGAATGGATTTTATCCTATTTTTGTGCTTTCGTCTTATCAAAACAAACAAATATAAAAATTGTTTTTCACAAACCGTTAAATTTAATAAAACCTTGCCATTTTAGATGACTTCCAAGGAAATAAGAGCAAATTTTTTAAATTTTTTTAAGGAAAAAAGCCACAAAATTGTGTCTTCTGCACCTATGGTCATTAAAGATGACCCCACATTAATGTTTACCAATGCAGGAATGAATCAGTTCAAGGAGTTCTTCTTAGGCAATTCACCCATAAAACATCCCAGAGTAGCCGATACGCAAAAGTGCCTTCGGGTTAGTGGTAAACACAATGATCTGGAAGAGGTAGGTAAAGACACCTACCATCATACAATGTTTGAAATGCTTGGGAATTGGAGTTTTGGAGATTATTTCAAAGAGGAAGCCATAAACTGGGCATGGGAATTCCTGACCAAGGTTTGTAAAATTGATAAGAATAGCCTTTATGTATCTGTTTTTGAAGGGAGCTCGGATTCAGATACACTGGAAATGGACACTGAAGCTTATAATTTGTGGAAAGGCATTGTGCCCCAAGATAGGATTATTAAGGGCGATAAAAAGGATAATTTCTGGGAAATGGGAGAGCAGGGACCCTGCGGACCTTCTTCGGAAATACATGTAGACATACGTTCTAAAGAAGAAAAGGAAAAGGTTGATGGCGCTACTTTGGTAAATAAGGATCACCCGCAGGTAGTGGAAATCTGGAATCTGGTTTTTATCCAATACAACAGAAGAGCAAATGGTAAGCTGGAACCACTTCCTCAAAAGCATGTAGACACCGGCATGGGTTTCGAACGTCTATGTATGGTTTTACAGGGGGTACAATCTAATTATGATACTGATGTTTTTACTCCGATCATTCGTGAAATTGAAACAATCACAAACGCCGATTACGGTAAAAAAGAAGAAATAGATATTGCTATAAGGGTTATTGCAGATCATATTAGAGCTGTAGCTTTTTCCATAGCAGATGGTCAGTTGCCCAGCAATACAGGAGCAGGTTATGTCATACGCAGAATTTTAAGAAGAGCCATAAGGTATGGATTTACCTTTTTGAATACCAAGAGCCCTTTTATGTTTCGCCTGGTAAATGCACTTATTTCCAGTATGGGTGAGGCATTTCCTGAATTAAAGGATCAACGTAACCTTATAGAAAATGTAATTCGTGAGGAAGAACACTCCTTTTTAAAGACCCTGGAACAAGGGTTATTATTGCTCGATAGCGTTATAGCCAATACAACCGGAGACACAGTAGATGGAAAAAAAGCATTTGAGTTGTACGATACTTATGGATTTCCAATAGACTTGACAGCCCTTATTTTGGGCGAAAGAGGAATGAAATTAGACGAAAGTGGTTTTGACTTAGCGATGAAAGAACAAAAAGACCGTTCCAAGGCTGCTTCTGAAGTTTCAAAAGAAGATTGGACAGTTCTTATTACGGATGCCCAACAAGAGTTTGTAGGCTATGATTCCCTTGAAGCCCGGGTAAAACTGGTAAAATATAGAAAGGTTGTTTCTAAAAAGGAGGGAAGCCTGTTTCAACTGGTCTTCAATTTAACCCCTTTTTATCCCGAGGGTGGTGGCCAGGTTGGAGATAAAGGATACCTGGAAGTACCCAATGGCGATGTGGTGTATATCTTAGATACAAAGAAGGAGAATAATGAAATTGTGCATTTCTCAAAAAACCTTCCCAAACATCTGACTGAGGTACTGACAGCCGTTGTGGATAAAAAACAAAGAGAGCGTACTGCGCGAAATCACACAGCTACCCATTTGCTGCACCAGGCACTCAGGGAAATTCTGGGGCCTCATGTAGAGCAAAAAGGTTCAGCGGTACATTCCAAATATCTGCGATTTGATTTTTCTCACTTTGCTAAGATGACCACAGAGGAATTGCACGATGTGGAGAATTTTGTAAATATGAGGATAGATGAACAACTGCCTTTAGAAGAGCAGCGGGCAGTGCCTATGCAAAAGGCCTTAAAAGAGGGGGCCATGGCCTTGTTTGGTGAAAAATATGGAGACGCAGTCCGCACGGTTAGATTTGGACAGTCTATAGAACTTTGTGGTGGCACCCATGTTGGCAACACAGCAGACATATGGCATTTTAAAATTGTTTCGGAAGGGGCTATTGCTGCCGGTATTCGAAGGATAGAGGCAATTACGTCAGATTCGGTTAAGGATTTTTATCACGATAATAACCAAAAGCTAAATAAAATCAGGGATCTTTTAAAAGGCACAAAGGATCCGGTTAAAGCTGTTGAAACGCTTCAGGAAGAAAATGCAAAACTGAAAAAGGAGGTGGAAGGCCTTATTCGGTTAAAAGCTAAAAATCTTCAATCAACTTTAATACAAAAGATTGAGCTCGTAAATGAAGTAGAATTCCTTGCAGACAAGGTAGATTTAAACGCTTCAGGCGCCAAGGATCTTTCTTTTGAATTAGGCAAGTGCCGCACCAATTTATTTGTTTTGCTAGCTACGGTACAGGAGGGTAAGGTTATGTTGTCTTGTTATATTTCAAAAGAACTGGTTGCATCAAGAAACCTTAACGCTGGACAAATTGTACGGGAATTAGGGAAATATATTGATGGAGGTGGAGGAGGACAACCGTTCTTTGCTACGGCGGGAGGTAAAAATCCTGAAGGAATTGCTTTAGCATTTGAAAAAGCTAAGGAGTACCTAAAATAAAACAGATGCGTCTTTTTAAACCTGCCAGGATTAATTGAAATTTTATCATTTGAAACTGATAAAATGGCTATGGCAGATGATATTCCTAATTACTTGTAACTATTTGAAAATGCTCGGATGAAACTTCAAACAGTAGTACCTTTGAAACCAGAGGATAAGCAGATAGATTATCAAAGCCCTCTGTTGCTTCTAGGATCTTGTTTTGTTGAAAATATTGGAGAGAAACTCAAATATTATCAATTTCAAACCCTTCAAAACCCTTTTGGCATATTGTTCCACCCAAGAGCAATAGAAAACTTGATAATTCGTGCAATAGAGGAAAAAGCTTATGTAGACGCTGATGTTTTTAATTTTAATGAACGCTGGCACTGTTTTGATGCGCATTCAGACCTTAGTGATCCTTCTAAAGAGCAACTGCTTAGCAATTTGAATAGCGCACTTCACAAAACAAGAAATCAGCTTAAAAATGCCTCACATGTTATAATTACGATGGGTACTGCCTGGGTATACAGAAATATTAAAACTCAGAAGAGGGTAGCCAATTGCCATAAGATACCTCAAAAGAACTTTACCAAGGAGTTACTTTCGAAAGAGGAGATCGAAGCAAGTCTTAAACAAACAATCGAAAACATCAGAAAGGTAAATGAAAACGCCTCCGTGATTTTCACAATTTCCCCTGTAAGGCATTTAAAGGACGGATTTGTAGAAAATCAACGCAGTAAAGCAAATTTGATTTCAGCTGTTGGAAAGATTATGGATGCTACCTCACCCTATAAAAACCTCTACTATTTTCCTGCGTTTGAAATTATGCTGGACGAGCTTAGGGACTACAGATTTTATGCAGAAGATATGGTGCATCCAAATAATCTGGCAATAGACTACATTTGGGAAAGGTTTAAAAATGTCTGGATTTCTGAGAAATCAGAGAGCGTAATGCGAGCAGTCGAAGAAATTCAGAAGGGATTATCTCACAGACCTTTTAATGAGGCTTCAGAGCAGCATCAACTTTTTTTGGAGTCACTAAATGATAAAATTTCAGTACTGAATAAAGAATTCCCATTTATGAAATTCAAACCATGAAGCGAATTTTAGTTGGAATAGTAATCGCCATGGCCATGATTTTAATTTATCAATCATGGAACAAAGGCAATGTGCAACAATCTGTTTTAAAGGAGAATAGTTTGCTTATCCAGCAGCAGATTGAAAATGTTTCCAAGATAATAGTCACCGAAGGTCACTTTTCCGAGGTGTATAGTTATAAGGATTCCCAGGAGTTGTTTGGCCCGTATTTTACTGCAGATAAAAAAGCTTTGGTGGTGGTTAATGCTGAAGTTGCCGTAGTATATGATCTGAAAAAGATCAATTTTGAAGTAGATGAAGCTACCAAAACCCTCAGGATATTGAACCTTCCTGAACCGGAGATAAAAATCAATCCGGATTTTGAGTACTATGATGTTACCGCAGATTATTTTAACCCGTTTAGCGCCGAAGATTATAATAAGATTAAGGAAAATGTGCAGGCTTCATTGCTAAAAAAAGTAAAGGGTTCTTCACTTCTAAAAAATGCAGAGAACAGACTAATAAGTGAACTCTCCAAATTTTATATTCTGACCAATTCATTAGGCTGGACTCTGGAATATAACAATGAAATTATTAGAGAAGCTATTTTTGAAGTATTACCATCTAACTGATCCAGTTAGACCATAAAGATCACCGCTTATTTAAATTGTTCAACAGCCCATTTAATATACTGGTCCCAGTCGTATTCGGTAACATCGTGCTTACCGGTTCTTATATGATAGGCCACGGTATTATGGATAGGAGAATTCACAGCGGGCATTTCATTTGAAGGGATACCTGCTTCACCAAATAATGAATAAACCGGAGTGGCGTAATAAGCCGAAAGGAATTCTCCTTTAGGGTCCGCCCATTCGTCTTCCTTTGCACTGGCAATATATAAAGGCCTCGGAGCAATTAAAGCCAGCAATTCATGTTGATCCACGGGTAGTTCTTCTTCCGCATTGTTGTATCTTTTAAAGTTCTCAGAGAACCAATAAGGAAAACTTTCATTTATTTGAGCTACCGTTTCACCGAACCTGCGTTTATACAAGGCGGCTCCTCCACAGCCTGAATCATTCGAAATTACCCCTGCAAACCTTTCATCCATCGCACCCGCCCATAGTGCAGCTTTGCCCAATCTTGAATGACCAAAAACAATAATCTTCGACCTATCAACTTCTATATTATTCTCAAGATAATCCATAGCTCTGCTCAAAGCCCAGGCCCATGCTGCAATGGCGCCCCATTCATCTCTGGCAGGTCTATTCTGATTGTCTGTGTAGAACAATGAATGGAGGCCGTCTGTAAAATTATTTTTATCAGGGTCTATCTCACCATAGTAAATAGTGGCTAGCCCAAAGCCCGCTTCAATCATCTTATTTATGGCCCATCTCCCGGATCGCATTCCCCGGCTTTCTTCAGTAAGCGTATGATTGGTAATGCCTATTGATTTATTGTTCAGCGACCAGGCTTTTGATATAGTAATGGCTGGATCATTAATAACCGTGTGATTTCCGTGAAAATTATAACCTAAAAAAACAGGGGCTTTGGTAATTTTCTTTGGCAGGTATAAAAGAATTAAATAGTTTAATGTTTTGCCATTTTTTGTTACTGTCACCATTATTTGTCTTCGCCTGGCCAGGCCATCGAGTGCGGAGTCGCTTTTTTCTATAACTTTAAAAGAAATTTCTTCTGCAGATCCTGGAACTTTTCCAAATACATGAGATTCAAAAAAATTAATCAATTCTGGTCTTCTTTGCTCTGCCCAGGAGGCACTCGTCAGAATTTTATTATTAGAAAAAGTGGTTAAAGGATCTGGCAGATCAAATTCCGGGACCTTGGATTCATCATAATTAGCAACAAATTGAGCATTCATAGTTTGGAGAACAAGAAGTAAAAAGGCAGATAAGACATAATATCTCATAGTTAATTATTAATTGACCAATTGACCATCAACAAGAGATAATCCGTCATCTATTAAATGCCCCAACTTAGGATTATTTAGTTTAACACTATCCAGATGTGAGTGGATTTCTTGTGCAAATTCGTGATCGTTATTATTTTTAGCTAATTCGTAGAGTTCAACAGACAAGAGCCAGTCATTGGGGTACTTCTCACGTATTTCTTTAAAAACCTTATTTCTGGATATTGTGGTATTGCTGCCTTCTCTGTAGTGTCGTATCTGCTGATAGTACTTCTCCAGTTTTTTACGAGACTCAGATTTTGTTGGTTTTATTGTTTCTGAGGATATTTCGTGAGTTACCAGATCGAAGCTACCGAGGTCTGCAGGCCCATTGAACGCTGATATTACACGTTCTCCAACAGCCATATTATATAAGCCGGATTCTGGTTTAAAAAGTATTTTCTTACCATGTGTTACCGTACAGTTCCGGAAGGTGATCAGAATAATTTTCCCCATAAGATTTCGGGTGCCGGTTATAATATCTCCCTTTACCTTAATATCTCCTTCAAATTCCAGTGAAATGGTTTCACCTTCATAGATATTATATGCTTTCAGATCTCGCGGGCTCATATCTTCTATGGCCAGATTTATCCCTTTTAGTTTTCCAATGGGAGATCCAAAACCATTGTTATGATCTTGCCTGCTATGGCCAACCAGTTCCTTTTCTCTGTATGATAATGCGGTTTCTCCGGTTGTTTGCACATATACCGGCTTGCCTTCATATGAAATTACGTCACTGAATATTCCGGATATCTGTAAACCGGTGCTAAGCTCTATGGTACCCAGTTCATTAGCATTAATCAATTTAGTTACCCCCATAAGGCCACCTTTTCGCAAAGACATACTATTGGCAAATTCTTCAAGCACCTGACTCAGAAAGGCAAAATCCGGAGTAACAAAGAGCTGTGGCTGTGGTTTTGTAATATCAAAAGAAGTGTGTGCCGCTTCAATGCTATAGGGTATTTTTTTAACTTTATCTGTCATACACCATGCACTTTCGCCTATAGAGGATAAAAGTCCCGCACCGTAAATCTTTGGTTCTTCTACGGTTCCAATTAGCCCATACTCCACGGTCCACCAGTGCAAATTTCTGATCAGGGCCATTTCGCTGGCCTCACCCATATTTTGCTGTAATTCTTCTATATGTTTCTCGGCCTTTTCAATCTCAGCAAGGGGAGTACCTGCGGCTTCTTTAATTATGGATAGATATCTGACGGCCTCATAAAGTTCGTAATCTTTTGCGCTGGAAATAGCTTTAGATCCTATTTCACCAAACCTTCTTAAATACTCCGCATATTCAGGATTTGCAATGATTGGTGCATGTCCGGCTCCTTCATGGATAATATCGGGTGCAGGGGTGTATTCTATATGCTCAAGTTGTCTGATGTCTGAAGCAATAACCAATACATTGTAAGCCTGGAATTCCATAAAGGCAGCCGGAGGAATAAACCCGTCTACGGCTACCGCAGCCCATCCAATTTCCTTTAATATGCGGTTCATCCCATACATATTGGGAATGTGATCTACAGATATTCCTGTTTTTTCAAGACCTTCTACATATGATTTATGGGCTACAGTACTCAGATAGTCCACATTTTTTCTCATAACATAACGCCAGACAGCCTGGTCTATAGCCGAATAATCCTCATAGTTCTGAGGTTTAATATACTGTTTGAGATGAGTGGGAAGTTTATCTAAAATAGGATTGCTTTCAAAAGACATAAGAGTTTATTAATGCCTTATAAAGATACAAAAAACCGCCCAAAGCGGGCGGTTATAAAATTAATTCGTGGCAATGGCTTCGGGAGGAAACTGTTGCATTATTTTCGCAACAAACTCGCGAATACGTTTCTCTTTTTTTTCTATATTTTTTGTATTATTCAGTGTGCCAACGCCCCTGCCTTGCCAAACTAATTCTTTTTTCGTTGCATCTATCAAATCGATATATAAAGAGCCTTCAGTTCTGGTGCTTACATTGTTGCCGTAATAGCCGGGTCCCCAAAAATAAGGATTGTAATAACCGGGCCAACCCCA
>CBDUGN010000151.1:0-8327 GCA_965366915.1 uncultured Eudoraea sp.
TTTTTGATCTAATTGATCAAATGCCAATGCGAAGGTCAGAAATGAAAAACAGGTAGTTATATTAGAAAGTCATTCTTTTTTAAGCAATTCTAACATTATCTCTTCTACTTCCGAGCTGTCCCAATTAGATTTAATATTGGGTAATTGCATTACCTTTTCCATAATTCTTTCCTGCCTGTCACCTATGGCGAGCGCATCTGAATATGGTTGATCAGAAAATGTAACCCTTGAGTAAACAGGAATCCATTTGTCTGGGTATTTATCAGCAAAATGTTTTTCTATTTTCTTTTGTAGCAAAAAAAGCGGATCCGCTGTTTTGCTGCTCATTTCAACAAAATTTCTGTAACTCAATTCGGCTATAGCATCTGCATCTGGTTTTCTTTTCTCCTGATACACCTGAAAAATACGCTCCCAGTCATCCCCGTATTTGTAGATTAATTCATTTAAAACGTAGATGTCTTCAAAACCCGCATTCATTCCTTGCCCGTAAAAGGGTACTATGGCATGTGCAGAATCCCCGACAAGCGCAACCTTATCCCAATAGGTCCAGGGATAGCATTTCATGGTAACCATAGCACTGGTCGGGTTCTTAAAAAAGTCTTCAGCCAGGTTGTCTATTTCTTTAATTACATCGGGAAAATAGGTTTTAAAAAATTCTTTAGCCTGGTTTTTGCTTTTTATATTCTCAAAAGATATTTCACCTTCAAATGGCAAAAATAATGTACAGGTAAAACTACCATCCTGATTTGGCATTGCAATAAACATAAAACTTCCTCTGGGCCAGATATGAAAGGAGTTTTTGTCTAGTTTGTGTGTACCATCTTCATTAGATGGAATAGTGAGCTCTTTATAGCCAACCTCTATAAAATCCTGTGAATAATCAAAGCGGCTTCTGCGTTGCATTTTGTGGCGAATTCTCGAAAATGCCCCATCACATCCAAACACAATATCATAATTATATGCTTTCCATTCACCTTTTTCCGTTGCCCCGGTATACAAACGGGCTTCAGGTAAATCAATATCCCAGACTTTTTCGTTAAATCTGAAAATCACCCCAGTATCTTCAGCAAGATCAATCATCTTTCTGTTTAGTAATCCTCTTGATATAGACCAGATTGCCTCCCCTTCTTTGCCGTATTTCTGAAAATAAACAGGCTTATCATTTACGTGTAGTGCTCTTTTATAAAGGGGTATTGCAATTTTCTTTATCTCCTCTTTAATACCTACTTCGTCCAAAGATTTCCAGCCTCTATCACTCATTGCAAGGTTTATGGAACGTCCCGAAAATTCTATGGTCCTGATATCAGGCCTACGGTCAAACACAGTAATTTTATGCCCAAGCCTTTTGAGATATATAGCTAATAAAGATCCTATTAATCCGGATCCTATAATAGCAATATCTTTTGGAGTTTGCCTCATAATTAAAGCCTGCCGAATGGTTAGGTTTGAAGGTAAATGTACTAAAATTTAGTTTCCCGCGAGTTATGATGACAACCAGTTTCAAAAACAATCAACAGTTTATATGTTCCTTAAGGGTATGGAAGACCTATGCCTGCTTATAAATAAAAACATAGCTTATCTTTTTTCTTAAAAAAAGATCTTTACAGAGGGTGTTATTCGTATATATAGAAAATAGAATTTTCCGCCTAGGCGTCCATATATATTTTAAAAGACCTTCGAACAATATGATACGAAGGTCTTTTTCTTTTATATGAGTGTTAGCTACTTTAAAACACCATCCACAATTCCATATGCTATAGATTCTTCAGCATCCATCCAATAATCGCGGTTAAAGTCCTTTAGGATCTTTTCATAGGTTTGCCCGCAGTTTTCAGCCAGTATTTTAGCTCCTATCTCCTTTGTCTTGATTATTTCTTTGGCCTGAATCTCAATATTCGAAGCCTGCCCTCTTGCCCCACCACTAGGTTGGTGGATCATCACTCGTGCATGGGGCTGTATGAAGCGTCGGCCTTTCTTACCAACCGAGAGGAGAATAGAACCCATTGAAGCTGCTAATCCACTGCAAACTGTTGAAACCGGACTCTTTAATGATTTAATAGTATCGTATATAGCAAAACCAGAGGTTACATAGCCGCCAGGACTATTTATCACTAATTGTATTTCCTTATTGTTCTGCATGTCAAGATATAGTAAACGATCAATTACATGTTTTGCAGAATCATCATCGACCATACCCCAAAGAAATACTTTTCTATCCTCCAATAACTTTTCATCAATGGCTTCTTGTACTTTTCCCTTTTTGTTACTCATTTTTTCCTTTTTGTTAAAAACCAAAATTAATCATTTTATTGGGATTTCTTACCCCAATAAAGTCATGTAATAATACCTTTTAAGAATTGAAAAGCTGTTATATTTGAAAAAACATTATTATGAGAATTCTACACTTTCTTCCTGTACTCACATTAGTGCTTCTTTTTGGTTGCAAATCCGAACAAAAAAAAGATGCAGATTCAAAAAATATTGAACAAACCATTCCGGAAAAAATAGCGTATAAACACGGTATAAAGAATTGGAATAATGTAGAAGAACTGAAGTTTACTTTTAATGTAGATCGCGATACCATACATTTTGAGAGGGGCTGGATTTGGAATATCAATAAAAATAAGGTTACAAGAATATCTAAAGGAGATACGGTTACTTATAACCGCAGTGAGATAGATAGTACAATAGCCAAAATTGATGCGGGCTTTATTAATGATAAATATTGGTTTTTAGCTCCTTTTAACCTGGTGTGGGACAATGGCAGTTACAGCTATGAAGTATCAGAAAAAGCACAAGCTCCGATTTCAAAAACCCTGATGCAAAAACTAACCATAGTTTATAACAGTGAAGGAGGTTATACTCCGGGCGATGCATATGACTTTTATTTTGAAGATGATTATATCATCAAGGAATGGACATTTCGCAAAGCAAACCAAAAAGAGGCCAATCTTTCAACCACATGGGAAGAATATACAGAACTGAATGGATTGAATATTTCAAAGAGCCATAAAAATTCTGAAGGGAATATCAAATGGTATTTTACAGATATTCAGGTAAAATAATTGGTCTTTAGCCTTTAACCGGTTGTTTTCTTTTCAAGAGGAAAGTTGCGCCTAAAACGGCAACAGAACAAATCATTAGACTAATAAAACTTAGACTTAGTGAGAATTGTTCGGCAATAAAACCCAAAATCACCGGCCCTACGAGAAAACCTGAATATCCAGTCCCTGCAATAAAAGCTACACCCTGAGAAGATTCTACTCCCTTTACATTGCCTCCAATTCTGAATAATTCAGGAACAATGACAGAAAAACCGAGACCTGTAAGGGCAAATCCTGCAATTGCCAAATACATCTCTGTTGTAAGTACCAGTAAATATCCTATAATGGCAATAACAGATCCCAAAGCCACTATTTTAACTGATCCTATTCTGGAACTAATGGCATCTCCTAAAAAACGCCCCAGAGTCATAAATACCTGAAACCCTAAAAATCCAGCTCCCCATATAGCTGCGGGTGCCAGACTAACTTCTTTTAAAAATAATCCGCTCCAATCAACAATTGCACCTTCACTACCCATTACAACAAATGACACAACTCCAAGAAGCATTAGTGGTTTAAAATTTCTAAAGCTAAAGCCCTCCTTTTCAATGGGGGCTGCAATAACTTTATGATATCTTCGATAAAACATAAAATTTACTGCAAGAACCAGTAGCACAGCCAAAAGCATATGTAAACCTCTATTATCCAGAACGGGAATTAAAAAACTTCCAAGCCCTGCCAATACGCCTCCAAGGCTAAAAAACCCATGGGAAGCAGACATAAATTTTTGTCTGTCTTCTTTTTCAATTTCTGTAACCAGGGTATTCATGGAAATATCTGTAAATCCATTGGTAGCCCCGAATAAAAAGAGCGCAATGGCAAGGCTCAGAAAACCGGGGGCCAGCAGTGGAAATAGAGCTGCAATACAGCTAAGAATTAATCCAACAAAGGTGGCTCTGCCCACTCCTATTCTATTAATGATTTTTGATGCTATTGGAAAAATAGTAAAAACACCCAGCGAGAGAAAAAAAATAGCTATCCCCAGTGTAGCCTTATTAATCCCGAGTTCTTCTTTTACCGATGGAATATAGATGGCCCATGTGCCAAATAAAATATTTAAACTGGCAAAAACCCAGGCTGGACCAAAATATCTGGGATTGGTTAGGATTAATCTAAGGGATCTCATAAGTTGCCTTCTAATAAAGGCCAAAAATATACAATCATTCGATAAACAAGGTAGATACTTCTAAACGATTTTTATCAGGATCCAAGGTCTCAAATTCATAATATCCATCACCGGTTTTTCTTGGGCCACTAATTACCTCATAACCATCTCTTTTCAGCTCCGCCGCCTTTTCATCAACTTCAGACATACTTTCCACTCCAAAGGCCAAATGAATAATCCCTAAATGCTGTTTATCTACCGTATCATTTGTATTTTTTGGAATATCGGGCTTGTGCATAAGTTCTAATCTTGCGCCGGATTCAAAATTCAGAAAGTAACTCTCAAACTTTTTATGAGGATTATAATATTTGGTATTGGTTTTAGCTCCGAAATAGGTAACATAGTAATCCTTAAGGAATTCAAGTTTTTCAGTCCATATAGCAACATGCTCTATTTTCATTGGATTCTATTAAAATATTTATGAAGAAATCTTTAAACGATCATTATTGAGTTTTATCAAATCAGCTTATCTCATTTCCGGTTCTACTAAGTATCCCTCTTTTTAAAATCTGTCCGAAGTTATACATGTCTTCAAAACTACAATAAAAGGGAGCCGGAGCAAGCCTTATAACATTAGGCTCGCGCCAATCTGTGATCACGCCGTTATCCATCAAATAATCAAATAAAGACCTCCCCTCACCATGAAGCAATACAGATAGCTGGCATCCTCTTTCGGCTGGAGTAATAATTTCAAAAGTACTGTCCACCTCATTATCAATTTCGTGTAATATATACTCAAGATAAGAGACTATTTTTTTTCGTTTTTCAATTAAAGAATTCATTCCCACTTCTTCAAAGAGTTCTAAAGAAGCGAGATAAGGGGCCAATGCCAATACCGGGGGATTACTTAACTGCCAGGCATCGGCAGTTGCGATAGGTTCAAATTCCTGTTTCATTAAAAACCGAGTCTCTTTCCTGGTCCCCCACCATCCTTCAAATCTTGGAATGTTTTCCTGTCCCAAATGCTTTTCGTGAATAAAGATACCGGAGGCATTTCCCGGCCCGCTGTTCATATACTTATAGCTGCACCATGCCGCAAAATCACAATTCCAGTCATGGAGTTTTAATTCTATATTCCCCGCAGCATGGGCAAGATCCCAGCCCACCATGGCATTAACAGATTTACCTGCACTTGTTATGGCATTCATATCAAACACCTGCCCATTATAATAATTTACACCTCCCAGCATTACGAGTGCTAATTCATCTCCAATTTCATTTATCATTTCAATAATATCATCGGTATTCCAGTGATTTTCACCAGGGCGTTTAGAAACTTCAACGATAGCATCTTTTGGATCAAAACCGTGAAAACGCACCTGGCTCTGCAGCATATACTGATCTGATGGAAAGGCTTTCTCTTCACATAATATTTTGTAGCGCTTTTTGGTAGGCCTGTAAAAAGAAACCATTAAAAGATGAAGGTTTACAGTAAGTGTATTCATCACTGAAACCTCTTCAGGTTTAGCACCAATTATATTCGCTAATGGTTTTGCCAGTCTTTCGTGGTAGTCCCACCATGGCTTCTTTGAATGAAAATGACCTTCCACGGCCAAATTCTTCCAGTCTTCCATCACTTCATCTACAAAATCTTTTGCATTTTTAGGTTGAAGACCTAAAGAGTTTCCTGTAAAATAAATTACATTTTTGCCATTTAATTGCGGAAAGTAAAATCTATCCCTGAATTTTTGGAGAGGATCAATCCTATCTAATTCTTTCGCGTAGGACAGTGAATTTTGAAATGGCATTGCTAATTTTTTAGTAAAAATACAATATCCATTTAAAAGACCGCTTTGATTAAATTATCTATTCCCTGTTTAGTTTTCAGGTATTCTCATTTCAAGAATGTGACGTATAAACCCCGCTTTCTCATAGGCCTTTATAGCGGGAATATTATCCGAGTATACCGTTAGGCGCATTTCTTTGTATCCATTGGATTTTGCCCATGTCCTTAGGGAATCTAAAATCATTTTATTAATTCCCATACCCCTAAAGGCCGGAAGTGTATACATAAAACCGAAATTGACATACTCCTTATGATCTAAGTAAGATCTTGCCTGTTTGATTACAGCAGCACCACAGCTAACTATAGCGCTATTTATCTCGGCCACAACAACGGCCGCTTCCTTGTCCAAAATCATCCCTTTTAAATCGTAATAATTAACAGGGTCTCTGCGAATGGTTATATCAAAAGGACGTTCAGCCTTTATTAATTCCTGTTCAAAAGCTAAAAGCACATCCAAATCGGATAATGTAGCTTTTCTAATGGTTATTTCATCCATGCTAATTGCACTAATATACCGGTAAGATAGTATATAAATCCATATTTTTACCAAAAAGGATTTATGCATTTTCTTCCGGAATCTTTGGAAAATTACATCACACTTCATTCTGAAAATGAACCCGAAATTTTACGTGAATTAACCCGGGAGACACATTTAAAGGTAGTGCAACCCAGAATGATTACAGGACATTATCAGGGCAGAGTTCTTAGTATGCTTTCCAAGATAATTCGTCCAAGAAGGATTTTGGAAATTGGCACATATACCGGGTATTCTGCTATTTGCCTTGCGGAAGGTTTACCAGATGACGGCTTACTCCATACTATTGATATCAATGAAGAACTTTCGGAAATACAGCGTAAATATTTTGACAGAAGCGGATTTGGGGATAAGATAATTCAACATACAGGGGATGCATTGAAAATTATTCCAGATTTGGATCAGGTTTTTGACCTGGTTTTTATAGACGCTGAAAAAAAGATGTATGATGCTTATTTCGAAGCTGCGATTAAAAAGACAAAATCTGGAAGTATCATACTAACCGACAATGTATTATGGTCGGGCAAAGTAATTGAACCACTGGATAAGAAAGATATCGTAACAAGAAACCTTCTCGCTTACAATAAAAAACTTAAAAGCGATCCAAGAGTAGAAACAGTTCTACTATCCATAAGAGATGGGCTTACACTGTGTAGGGTTCTATAAACTTGCGATAAACTAGAAAAAACAGATAGCCTAAAATTATACCTACTGCAGCACCTGTTAAAATATCCAGTGGATAATGGACGCCTACATATATTCTGCTATAGGCAAATAGAAAAGGCCAAAGAAAAAGTAACCAGATAATTGAAAACTTTTTTCTAAGAAATAAATAAAATATAGTCGATAGTGAGAAGGATGAGGAGGAATGACCTGAAAAAAAACTATAATCGGGAGGGTTTTTTAGAATTCTGATGATGGAATTGATCTCAATGTCATTATTAGGCCTTAGGCGTTCAAAATATGTCTTGGTAATATCGGTAAGGCCTAAGACACATATTAAAAGCAGGACAATTGTACAAGCAATGAAAAAAGCTTGCTTTTTTGGGTACTTAAGAAAAATTAATGTGAAAAGTAAAATATAAAGTGGTATCCAGGAAGTTATATTGGTCACCATCACCCAAAACAAATCATAACTTTCTGTCCCCAGGTTATTTAGATATATGAAAGTATTCCTATCCCATTCCAGAAGATGCTTGAGCATAAACCCGCCTATTTACGCTTAATAGTACCGGTGACATCATCAACACCTTTCTTTACTTTTTCAATTTCATCTTTTATGTCGTCCGTAAAACTGGTATCAATCCCTTGCTTTTCAGCGCTTTTTTGAATTTCCCTCTTTATGTCATCCGTGGCATCCCTCAACTGTCTCATACCTTTACCCAGGCCTTTGGCTATTCCCGGAATTTTATCTGCCCCAAATACCATTACCACTATAAACATGATAAAAAATATTTCGGCTCCGCTGATAAATAAAAAAACCATTGCTTGCATAATACAAATATAGTTAAGTTTTGGATCGTTTTTTATACTTGTCTAATTCATATATTTAATAATAACGACAAAGAACTTTATTTAGTTTTCTTATAAGATACAACGAAAAGGTATTGATTTTTGTTGGATAACCAAAAAAAGTGTTTCTGCCCATAGACTTATTAAAAACTATTTCGAAGTAACTAATGTAGATCATGAGTAAGTCTTATATTGATAATTTTAACGGAAAGATTAACATTTTGT
>CBDUGN010000152.1:0-8268 GCA_965366915.1 uncultured Eudoraea sp.
GCCAATAATCCAGGTAATACCATTTCCTTAATGGAGGCTTTTGTTGATATGTCTACACATTTGTCATATTCAGCAAACCCGTCTGCCGCATCAAATATTTTTCTATCCTCTATCGTTGCTTTAGACATATCAGAGTCATACTTACGCATCACAGCCAATGCAGCGTGCAATTCCGGAATGTCTCGAAACTGTCTGCGAACTTCTTCTATCATTGCCATTGCGGCACGACCCACTGCATTCATTGATAAAGCGGAGAACACGAAAGGAAGCATCCCTCCTACTAATAAACCGGCCATAATATCAGGTCTGGAAACGTCTATGGCCGTGACATTGGCCACTTTCATAAAAGCTGCAAATAATGCCAATGCAGTCAATGCAGCAGAGGCAATTGCAAAACCTTTTCCAATTGCTGCTGTAGTATTACCAACAGCATCTAATTTATCTGTACGTTCACGAACTTCTTTGGGCAATTCCGCCATTTCCGCGATACCACCGGCATTGTCAGAAATAGGACCATATGCATCAACTGCTAATTGAATACCAGTATTTGCTAACATTCCAACCGCGGCAATTGCAATCCCGTATAAACCTGCAAAATGATGTGAAATTAAAATAGCTGCAGCTATTAATAAAATTGGAACAGCAGTAGACATCATTCCAACACCCAAACCTGCAATAATATTAGTAGCAGCGCCGGTATTAGATTGCCGTACTATTGAACTAACTGGTTTTGTTCCGGTACCCGTATAATATTCTGTTATTTTACCAACCCCAAAACCGGCAATTAAACCCGAAAGTGTTGCATAAAAAACACCCATTGCCCCAGAAGGCAAGCCTTCTATAGTTTCGGGCAACATCATTGTAATTATAAAATAGGAGGCTATTATCATCAAAAAACCAGATCCGAACTCGCCTAAATTCAATGCTTTATGAGGGCTTCCTCCATCCTTTACCTTAACAAAGAAAGTACCAATAATAGACATCACAATTCCTACAGCAGCTAATACCAATGGTAAATAAACTGCTCCCAGACCACCGAATTCAGGTGTAAAAATAAATGCACCTAATACCATGGTACCAATAATAGAACCAACAAACGATTCAAATAAATCGGCTCCCATACCTGCAACATCTCCTACATTATCACCTACATTATCTGCAATAGTTGCGGGGTTTAAAGGATGATCTTCCGGGATACCTGCTTCAACTTTACCAACCAAATCCGCACCAACATCAGCAGCCTTAGTATAAATTCCTCCACCTACACGAGCAAACAAGGCTATAGATGATGCTCCAAGGGAAAACCCGGAAAGCACATTTAATACCATAGGAATATTTTCAGCTCCCGGCCATATCATCTGGTAAATCATAAACAAACCACTTAATCCAAGAACACCCAGGCCTACAACACCTAATCCCATTACAGAGCCACCTGCAAACGCTACTTCCAAAGCCTTGCCTAAGGAGTGTCTTGCAGCTTGTGTTGTTCTAACGTTTGCTTTTGTAGCAACGCGCATACCTATAAATCCTGCCAATGCAGAGCAGATGGCGCCTACAATAAAAGAAACGGCCACCATTCCATTTGAACCTTCCTCAGAATTTCCTTTGAAGTACAATAAAAGGGCCACAGCCACAACAAAGATTGATAAGATTTTGTATTCCGCCTTTAAAAAGGACATTGCCCCATCTGCGATATTTTTGGCGATCCGCGCCATCTTTGCATCGCCTACCTCCTGTTTAGATACCCAAATATTTTTTATTAAGACAAAAAGCAGTGCTAAAACACCAAATGCAGGTAAAATGTTTACGATTAATTCCATATTAGTTAGTTATTTGCTATTTAAAACGGGTGCAAAAGTAGTAAAATGGATTAGAATAAAAAAGCCTAAACATTTTCTCTGAAGGATTTAAAAACTAAAACCAAATGTTCCCTTAATACTAAAAGTACGGGCATCTGGATTCTCCAAATAATTGCCCCTGAAATTGAAGTCGATTCTAAAAATCTTGAAGATATTGCCAATACCAAAAGAGTATTCCCAATAAATCTTGTCAGATGGGGCTATTAGGGGAATATTAGTTGGGCTGCTTAGTGCAATATTCTCATCAGTTAAGGTACCCCACGCTCCTCTTAAACCTACAATTTCCCTTAAATTCCAGTTTCGGATAATTGGAATCCTCGAAAAAATCCGGCCATTAAAATTATGTTCCAAATGAATAGTTGCATAGGTATCTGTAACAAACTCGTAAAAATTTAAATTCGGAAACGTATTATATATTGTCCATAAGGTCTGGTTTCCAGGTATTACACTCAAAAGGCCAAGGGGCACAGTTCCAAATGTTTTGCCTAGCTCAACAGTGCTTAACAATCTCCCAAAACCTCCTATCTGCCAAGGTTGAGTATACGAAAATTGAATTTTATCAAATTCAAAATCACTTTGAAAAAAACCTTTTAAACCCCTTGTGTAATTTAATAAGAGTGTGCTGTAATTGTCGTTGACATTTCTTCGTTCCACACCGTTACCAATGGTTTTTTTACCAGGTGTGAACAAGAGTATTGTATTGAGTTCAAACTGATTAATCTCAGAAGATATGCCTGTTGGTGACTCAGGATCTAAATAATCCAGACTAAACGCATCGGGCAATGCAGAGCTTAATTTTCGATAAGAACTCCCAAAACGAATCCTAAAATTAGTAATTGGTTCAATATCTGTATTGAAGGTGGATAGATTAATATTGGTAAGCCTGTTATTAGCTCCAACCGTAAAAATTGCTGAAGAGGCCACACTCCTCCCAAGTACATCAGTAGTTTGTGTAAGGTTAATACCCAATTGCTCTATATCTCTCCGGTGGCCACCAGATAGTATAAGTCTTGTTTTTTGATCTAAAAGCCATTTGCCTGAAATACCATGCTTAAATTTTTCATCCTTAAATCCATATGCCAGGTACCCCTCAACTCGCCAGGGATCATTTTGCCCAAAATAAGTTCTGGCACCTCCTCTTAATCTTACTCCTTCGGCTTCATTATACCCAAAACCACTATAGATACTTCCTAAATCTATATTCCATCTATCAATTTCTATATAACCCGATGCCAAAATACTGGCAATGTCATAAGCCGTATTAAAACGAGGCACTGTCTTTAAAGTATCTAAAAGATCATATATCCCTTGTTCGTCTTTATTAAGTGATTCCAATCTGTTATTTTCCCAAAATATGCTGTCCCGTTCAAATGTTACCGGGTTAAAAGGATCAGTTTTGTTTTTATAGAACCGTTTAGGTTTATTTATATCAAATTTATAATTGTCGTAAACAGTAGTTCTTTTTCCATAGACGCCCTTAGACTCTTCTTTTTTGAAGAGGCTAAAATCACTCAACATATAGTCTCTTTTTAATAAAAAAACAGAATCGCTAATTACTTCAAATTCCTGCTCAATATAAATTTCCTTAACCCAATTAATATTGGCACTTTTTGTAACCTCCAGATTAATTTTTTTAATAGCGAAAGTTGAATCATTAACCCAAAAATCCCCTTTAAATGTTAGTTCATTTTTTCGCCTTGGATAATAAATAATATGGTAACACCATTTGCTGTCTATATAAGCGCTGTCTGAAAGAACATAATTATAGGCATCAATACCCGCTTCGGAAACCGGACTGGGAAAACTCTTGTCAAAAAACTTTAAATATTTATCATAAATATCATATTCCGAATAAAGATCCTTTACAAAGCCAATAATTGCCTGATTATTGCTAAAACCCGAATTTTTATTCCCTAAAACATCCTCTTTGGTCAGATTTAAAACATTATTCCCATATACTTTGCTTGAGGTTTCATTTAAAAAAATTGGTAAATAGTTTTTTCCTGTAATTCTGGAAGTATCAAGATCTTGAAATACAAACTCCATTCCCTTAAAAAGCTTGCTCTTCATCATCGCACTATCTATAGAATTTAGGTCAAATTCTACCTTTTCATATTTATCATACTGATATTGTTTAAACATGCGAAGACCATTGATCTTCTTTTTTGCCCATATTTTTTTTAGGATATCTATTGCGGGATTATTCTTTTTAGATTGTTTCCCCATATAAACTACAACCTCATCTAACTGTTCTCCCTGAAGCAAAACAACTTTAAGATTGTAGTTTACCCGTTGTAGTAATTTTAATTCTTCCGTTTTATAACCGATGAACGATATGCTGAGTGAGTTGTATTTTTTTGAAGATTCCAAATAAAATAAACCATCTTCATTGGTTATAGCACCTTCTGTAGAGCCCTTAAATACGACATTGGCAAATGCTACGGGTTTCCCTTCCTCGTCTACCACAATCCCGCCAGCTTTTGTCTGAGACCAGATAAATATGGGCGTTACTAAAAGAAAGAATAGCAGGAATCTTTTCATCAGAATAGGATATTGCAATTCTCGATCCAAAGTAATCGATTACGCAATATTTGTAGCTATGGTTTAGGGTAAATTGACTTCGAATAGAATTCCTTTAATAAAAAAGCTTCGCCCAACCTTGGTCGACGAAGCTAAGATACCTTTACAAAATCATTTAACTTATTTATATAACACTTTCTTAACAGCCTTAATCACATCTTCATAATTGGGTATCCATTCTTCCAGCAATACAGGAGAATAAGGTGCAGGAGTATCTGCGGTGTTTATTTTTACAACAGGAGCGTCCAAATAATCAAAAGCCTCTGATTGAACCAAATAGGTTATCTCAGTTGCAACGTTTCCAAAGGGCCATGCCTCCTCAAGTACAACTAATCTGTTTGTTTTCTTTACAGACTTTAATATCATTTCACGATCCATGGGTTTAACCGTTCGGAGGTCAATTATTTCGCAGCTTATGCCTTCTTTCTCCAATTCGTCAGCCGCTTTATAAGCCTCTTTTATGATTTTTCCGAATGAAACAATAGTAACATCTTTGCCTTCCCTTTTAATTTCTGCTACTCCCAGGGGAATAGTATACTCTCCCTCAGGTACTTCCCCCTTATCCCCGTACATTTGTTCAGACTCCATAAAAATTACAGGGTCATCATCCCGAATCGCAGATTTTAAAAGTCCCTTAGCATCATTCGGGTTAGATGGCACAACGACTTTTAAACCCGGACAATTGGCAAACCAGCTTTCAAATGCTTGTGAGTGTGTTGCAGCCAACTGACCTGCAGAGCCTGTAGGTCCGCGAAAAACAATTGGGCAATTAAACTGCCCGCCGGACATCTGTCTGATTTTTGCTGCATTATTTATTATCTGGTCTATACCCACAAGTGCAAAATTGAAGGTCATAAATTCAATTATAGGTCTGTTACCGTTCATTGCAGATCCTACCCCAATTCCTGCAAAACCTAATTCAGAAATTGGTGTGTCTAAAACACGGTCCGGACCAAATTCATCTAACATTCCTTTAGATGCCTTGTAGGCCCCATTATATTCTGCGACTTCTTCACCCATTAAATAAATAGATTCGTCTCTTCGCATTTCTTCAGTCATTGCCTCAGCAATTGCTTGCCTAAATTGTATGGTCTTCATCTAATTATGGTCCCCCTTTTTAAATTATTCATTTTAAAATGCCAACAAAAATAGGAAAATATCTACCAATTAGCCTTGCCAGGGAATTAAAAAAAGATGCAAAATTTACTATGCATGCATAGTAAATTTCAAAATTATTAGCTATCTTAGCAGCCACTTTTTAAATGCACCAAACGCAAAATAAGTATGAAAATATTAGTTTGTATCAGTAATGTACCGGACACTACTTCCAAAATCAATTTTACTGAAGGAGATACAAAATTTGACACCAATGGTGTTCAATTTGTAATTAACCCAAATGATGAATTTGGTTTAACCCGTGCCATGTGGTTTAAAGAAAAACAGGGAGCAACTATTCATGTAGCCACCGTGGGGGGACCTACCGTTGAAACAACAATTAGAAAAGCCCTGGCCATTGGAGCAGATGAGGCTATTCGTATAAATGCAGAACCAACGGATGGACTATTTGTTGCACATCAGCTCGCAGAAGTTATTAAAACCGGAGGTTATGATCTTATCATAGCGGGCAGAGAATCAATAGACTACAACGGAGGTATGGTACCCGGCATGATATCAGCCATCTTGAGTTATAATTTTATTAATACCTGCATTGGACTGGAAATTGAAGGTAATACTGCTACTGCCATTCGGGAAATTGATGGTGGTAAGGAAAAAATTTCTACAACACTTCCCCTTATTATTGGCGGTCAAAAAGGCCTGGTAGAGGAAAGTGATCTCCGTATTCCAAATATGAGGGGTATAATGATGGCTCGTCAGAAAAAACTAAATGTACTGGAACCGGTAGATGCCAACTTTGGAACTGAAGACATTAAATTTGAAAAACCAGCTGCAAAAGGAGCAGTAAAATTGGTGGAATCAGATAATATTTCCGAATTAATAGACCTGTTACATAATGAAGCAAAGGTCATCTAATTATTAAATCAGGTTTCAGAGTTTACTGAAATTTTTAAACTAATCTTTAAAAGAAAATTATGTCAGTACTTGTTTATACAGAGTCCGATAACGGTAAATTCAAAAAAAATGCATTCGAGGCTGCCTCCTATGCACATAATTTAGCGGAACAATTAGGGACTTCAGTTACCGCAATAACAATTAATGCAACGGATTCTGAAGTAATTGGAACTTACGGTGTTTCAAAAATATTAAAAGTCACCAGTGATAAACTTTCCATTTTTAATGCCAAAGCTTATGCAACAGTTATCGCACAGGCTGTGGAAAATGAAGGGGCCAGTACCATTGTCGTTAGTTCCAGCACTGATACTAAATATATGGCTGCCATACTGGCTGGGATCCTAAATGCCGGATATTGCACCAATGTGGTTGCTCCACCAATAAGCACCAATCCGCTGGTTGTAAAAAGAACGGCTTTTAGCAATAAAGGCTTTGCTCATACGCAATATAAGACTACTACAAATATTATTGGAGTATCTAATAATGCCTACGGAATATTCGAAAACATCGTAAGCCCGGAGGTAGAAAACTTTGAACCCAACTTAAATGATGTCGATTTCTCTGTTCAATCATTGAATATTGACAAAGTAGTTGGCAAGGCAACCATAGCAGACGCAGATATCGTAGTATCTGGAGGAAGAGGGTTGAAAGGTCCGGAAAATTGGAGTATGATAGAAGAATTAGCCGAAGTTCTTGGAGCTGCCACGGCCTGCTCTAAACCGGTTTCAGATATGGGCTGGCGTTCTCATAGTGAGCATGTTGGACAAACAGGTAAACCTGTTGCAAGTAATCTTTATATAGCCATTGGTATCTCGGGAGCAATTCAACATCTTGCCGGCATTAATGCTTCTAAAGTAAAAGTGGTAATCAATACAGATCCCGAAGCACCGTTTTTTAAGGCTGCAGATTATGGTATAATAGGTGATGCCTTCGAAGTCGTACCCAAACTCATCGAAAAATTAAAAGAATTTAAGGCCCAAAACGCTTAATTTTTGTTAATTTGTGCCCCTAAAGCACTGTTTAAATATCCCGATAGCCTTTATTTAAACAGTCACCCGTGGTATACTTATAAATATGAGCTTAGTAAGGTTAAAAATAAAAGGTATTTCCTATAGCCAGACCCAAAATGGGGCTTATGCCCTTATTTTAAATGAAGTAGATGGTGATAGAAAACTACCTATAGTCATTGGGGCGTTCGAAGCACAGTCCATTGCCATTGCCCTGGAAAAAGAAATAAAACCTCCAAGACCCCTTACTCATGATCTTTTTAAGAATTTTTCAGACCGGTTTGACATTGTAGTGAAACAGGTAATTATTCATAAATTGGTTGATGGAGTCTTTTACTCCAGTATTATTTGTGAGCGAGACAAAATTGAAGAAATAATAGATGCGAGAACAAGTGATGCTATTGCTCTTGCACTTCGCTTCAATGCGCCAATTTTTACTTATAAAACTATTTTAGACAAAGCAGGTATCTTCCTGAAATTTTCCTCAAAGGATAAAGAAAAAGCAGAGGGAGACGACAGTATTGTGGTTGATGAAATTTTACAGGAGGGCGAAACAGTAGAAATAGATCCGGGCACAACAACACCATACAAGGAATTAAGCCTTGAAGAACTCAACAAGGAATTGGCCAAAGCCGTGGCCAATGAAGATTATGAAAAAGCTGCGAAACTGAGGGATGAAATATCTAAACGCAATTGATAATATAGTATCTCTTCTATGAACCTCAGGTTTTGGATTCTTTTATTTTTATTAA
>CBDUGN010000153.1:0-8179 GCA_965366915.1 uncultured Eudoraea sp.
TTTTTAGAATTCGGTTCCTCCTCTTTAGCTATCTCATAATTTGCATTTTGTTGTTTATCTGTTTTGAGTTTCAAAACTGCTTGGTCCAGGATAAGACTATTTATTTGAATAGGCTCCTCAGCACCTTTCAGGAGTTCTTTAATACCCATTTCCAATGCAATAGATTTAGCCTTAAAGAGGGTGTCGCCTTCAAACGAACCTTTTGTAAGCAGAGCTAAATCATGAATTTGAAGTTCCGCTTTGGGAAAGCTCCGCAGCAGACTTAGATCAACTTCTGAGAAATCTAAAGTAGCATTGATGTTTTTATTAACATTGTTTTTGATTAGGTCGCCAATCTTCGCCTCAAGGAAAAAAGGGACGGCAATAAGTACCCCCAAAACAACTAACAGCAGTATTCCGGTAATTTTTAATATTCTCTTTTTCATAATGTATGAAGCTCAGTCCGTTTAGAACTTAAAAAAATTGGTATTAGTATACCTTTTATCGAAAACTTAAAAAATAAAAGGGAGGTCAATCTATGTAACTAACATGGAAAGCCATACTACTAATCAATATCATGCATCGAGGTCTATTTCTTCACCCACAGCCAGTTTAAATCTCTTCCTGAAGATATATACGAACAAATACAGAAATGGAGTGTCCAGAAAAGCGATGAATATTTTAAAAATAACACCACTTATAACCAACCCCCGGAACATATTCCATGGTATTACACCAAAAATGCAAAGCAGTCCCACTACAGTTGTGGTATCGATAATTTGTGAAGAAAAAGTGGAGAAATTATTACGAAGCCATAATAATTTCCCTTTGGTGAGGCGTTTCCAGAAATGATAGATAGCAATGTCTACATATTGTGCACTCAGGTAAGCCAGCATTGAGGCAAGTACAGCTAAAGGAGATAATGCGAATACGCTCCTGAAAACAGCATCGTCGACGGGAGAGGACGGAATAGCCGGGGCAATGTCTGAGATCAAAATAATCCCCATTGAAAAAAAAGAGGCAAAAATACCTGTGGTAACCACCTGATTGGCTTTTTTCCTTCCGAATATTTCAGAAATAAGGTCAGTAATTAAAAAGGTAATAGGATATGGTAAGACACCAACCGAAATTTCAAATAATGGCGCTCCAAAAACAGTTACATCACCAAAAGGATACCAAAAAAAGAATTTTTGGAAAATTAAATTGGAAACCACCAAAGAAGTAATAAAAAGGGCCCCCAGGTATATGTATATGCGATATGCTTGTTTTCTATTTTTGGGAGTCATTAAGCTATTTAATGGTTAAGGTAAAAGGCAAGCGCGCCTGAATTCCTTTTTGTTCCATTACAGATTTGACTTCTCTATAAAGTCCATAAATCTCATCGCCAATCTCTTTTCGGATTATTTGTTCCTTGTTGAGTATACTTGTCCCACCAAAATCTTCCATAAAACGTTCAAAACTGGTTTTATATTTCGGATATTTTCTGATTGAATAAGAATCCAAATTGGCAAGCACGGCTGCAGCTTCAATTGCATCCTCAAGACCTCCTAATTCATCTACCAGTCCCAGTTCTTTGGCTTCAGCTCCACTCCAAACACGTCCCTGAGCAAGGCTATCGGCCCGGGCAATAGTAATATTTCTACCCTCAGATACTTTGCTCAGAAAAGTCTGGTAGGTAGTCTCAATACCTTCTTTAACAAATGCTCTAAATTCATCACTCATGGGTTCAAAAAAAGAATAGTCAACAGAGTTTTTATTGGTCCCCACCTGCTCTGCATTGATTCCAATATTAGCTGCCAATTCATTTATATTAGGAATAGTTCCAAAGACTCCAATAGAGCCTGTAATTGTAGTAGGTTCGGCATAAATTTTATCTGCCCCTACCGAAATATAATACCCTCCGGAAGCAGCAACATCACCCATAGATACAACAATGGGTTTTTTGTCTTTTGCCATTTCCAGTTCACGCCATATAATGTCTGAGGTAAGTGCACTACCTCCAGGGGAGTTAACCCTTAAAACAATTGCTTTAACAGACTTATCATCCCGGGCTTTAATAATAGCCTTGTTAATAATACCCTGACCAATATAATCCGGGCCTCCCTCGCCATAGAGAATCTCACCCTGTGCAAAAATTATTGCAATTTTATCTTTACCCACCCCTAATTTCTTTTTTCGTGAAATCTTGGTATAATCTTCAAGTGAAATAGCGTTGAGTTTATCATCTTCGCTAATACCTATGGCCTGTTTTATTCTTTTTTCATATTCATCGTAGTAAACAACATCATCAAGTAATCCCGAAGCTTTTGCATACTCAGGCTTTCTGCCACCCAGGGTGTCAGCTATAATATTTATATTCTGCTCCGACATTGATCTGTCTATGGCAATTTCAGAAACAATTGTATTCCAAATTGAATTTAGAAGTTCCTTAATTTGAGTTCTGTTATCCTCACTCATCTCGTTGGATAGAAAAGGCTCTACTGCACTTTTGTATTTTCCGTGCCTTACGACTTCCATTTTTACGCCGGTTTTTTCCTGCAAATCTTTAAAAAACAATACTTCCGCAGCAAGTCCTTTGAAATCCATTGCACCAACGGGGTTTAAAAAAATACTATCTGCAACGCTTGCCAAATAATAGTCTTTTTGCATATAAAAATCTCCGAACGCGTAAATGAACTTTCCACTTTCCTTAAAATCAGTCAAGGCATTTCTTATGGCCTGAGTTGAGGAAATTCCGGCAGAAATAAAATTATTATTAATACTGATCCCTTTAATATCGATATCCCCTTTTGCCACCTTTATTGCATGGAGAATTTCATCAAGACCCTGCGCCTTCTCAAAAAGAACATCAAAAGGATCTCCCTCTTTATTTCCTGCATAGTCATTAATAGGGTATTTCATTTGTAATTCCAATACGGAGTTCTTCTTAACTGTTACCGTTTCTTCAGTGTTTATAAGACTTATAAAAATTACAAACATGAAGAACATTATGCCGAATGCTATCAAAGTGCCTATAATAGCAGCAAGGAGGTTTCTTAAAAAATTCATACAATACATTAATTAATAGATATCAAAGATAACCAAACTTAAGATGATGCAATCAAGTTATTTTTTACTTCATTATAATTCAAACTTAGCTACTAAGGCAATCGGCCCTTAATAAATAGAGTCTCTTTATTGTGATTTAGTGGTCATCTGGCTTACCTTTGTTTGTACACTATGAAGGAAGCTAAAACCATATATCTTTCGCTTGGAAGTAACCTTGGAAACAGACTTTTCAATTTACAGCGTGCCGTCCTGCTCTTGCAAAAAGAGCTTGGATCTATTCTTGAAATTTCAGGGGTGTATAGGAGCCCTTCCTGGGGATTTGACGGGGAAGATTTCTTAAATGCATGTTTATCACTAGAAACAAAAAAAACACCTGCCGAAGTACTACATATTATTCTAAAAGTTGAAAAGGAGATGGGCAGGCAGCGGTCTGAAGGAGAAGGTTATCAGTCCAGAAATATTGATATAGATCTGTTGTATTACAACTCTGAAATAATTCAAACAGATGAACTCACGGTACCGCACCCTCAAATGCAATTAAGGCGCTTTGTCCTGAAACCGCTTGCAGATATTGCTCCTCAATTCTATCATCCTGTGTTAGGTAAGGACACCAGAAACTTGTTGCAGGAATGTAAAGACAAGACTAGTTTGCAACAAACCCCTCATAAATTATACCCCAGCAGGGAATTACTCTTTTCCCAATTGCATTTGGTAGCTATTGAAGGTAATATAGGTGCAGGTAAAACTACCCTGGCCAGAAAAATAGCCAATGAGCATAATGCCAAACTTGTATTGGAACGATTTGCGGACAATCCTTTTTTACCGAAGTTCTACAATGATCAAAGCAGGTACGCTTTTCCGTTAGAAATGTCCTTTTTGGCTGACAGATACCAGCAGTTTACAGATGATACCACTCAATTTGATCTTTTTAAGAATTTTATGGTAAGTGATTACGACATCTATAAATCTTTGATTTTTGCACAAATAACATTGCAAAAAGAGGAATTTAAGCTATATCGTAAAATGTTTAATTTTATGTATAAAGAAGTGAAAAAACCTGATATCTATATCTTCCTTTACCAGAGAACCGAACGTTTGTTAGAAAATATTAAAAAAAGGGGACGTGGATATGAACAAGGAATAGATAAGGAATACCTGGAGAAAATTAATCGGGGCTATTTTGATTTTTTAAAGGGATTTCCTCATCGTAAAAGCCTGATCATTGATATTGCGGATCTCGATTTTGTAGAAAATACCACGGATTACGAATTAATAATCGACAAAATTCTTGAGCAGTCACTTACTGACTAAGGCCATTGTTTGCAATCTTTATTTAGGAAAACAACTTTTGCTTTTTAACACATATTTAGCATTTTACTTGCATAGTTGAAAAGGAATTGCTTTCTTGCACATCCAATTTTGAGAAACTAACTAACTCAAACTATATATCCAAAAACCCTGACATTGCTGTCAGGGTTTTTATTTTCAGTCTGTTACAGGCTAAAAGAATCAAGGTGATTTATTCTATTTTGAAACAAGCTGAAGTTTAGACCAAAGGTCCCAAATGACTACTCCGGCGCTTACTGATATATTTAAAGAATGCTTTGTTCCGTACTGAGGTATTTCTAAAACACCCTGGCAAATATTTATCACTTCCTGAGAAACCCCTTTTACTTCATTACCAAAAATCAGGGCGTACTTCCTCGAACTTTTAGGAATAAATTGATTGAGGGGAATAGCATTTTCTGTTTGTTCCACCGCCAGGCACGAATAGTCTTTCTGAAGTTCCTCAATTAAATCTACGGTATTTTTTCTGTACTCCCAGGCTACGCTTTCCGTAGCTCCTAAAGCTGTTTTGTGAATATCCTTGTGGGGAGGAGAAGCAGTTATTCCGCATAAATAAATCTTTTCGATCAGGAAAGCATCTGCGGTTCTGAAGATGGATCCAATGTTGTTTAAACTCCTAATATTATCCAATACCAGCACCAGAGGTGTTTTTTCAGCACTCCGGAACTGTTCAATATCCAGGCGGTCTAACTCACTATTTTTCAGTTTTCGCATATGTAGACTAAGATTTCTATATCTAAGGAGTAATCTTTCTTTTAAATGAACTTGTACTAAGTTATCCGAAAATATCAACAAGGTGTGACAATCCCTGGGAAAAATAGTATTTTCGTTTACTCTCTGATTGACAAAAATAGGGGAATAAACTACTTTGGCCAATTCCGGTAAAATGAAGAAAGAAACGCCTCTGATGAGGCAGTATAATACCATCAAGACGAAATATCCTGATGCACTTTTGCTATTCCGGGTAGGTGACTTTTATGAAACTTTTGGGGAAGATGCCGTAAAAGCGGCAGGAATTCTGGGGATTGTGCTAACCCACAGAAATAATGGGGGCGACAGGACGGAACTGGCCGGTTTTCCGCATCATTCACTAAATACTTACCTCCCCAAACTGGTTAAGGCAGGCCAGCGGGTTGCCATTTGTGATCAATTAGAAGACCCTAAATTAACCAAGACTATCGTTAAAAGAGGTGTTACGGAGTTAGTAACCCCGGGAGTAGCGTTAAATGATGATATCCTAAGTGCCAAATCCAACAATTTTCTCTGTGCAGTTCATTTCGGAGCTAAGATACATGGGGTTTCTTTTTTAGACATCTCTACAGGTGAATTCCTAACCGCAGAAGGTAGGCTGGAACAAATAGACAAATTGCTTCAAAATTTCGCTCCTAATGAAGTTCTCGTTTCAAAAACACATAAGACAGATTTTAAGGAAGCTTTTGGAACACGTTTCCATACCTTCTTTCTGGAAGACTGGATCTTTCAGGAGGATTATGCCCTGGAGACACTTACCAATCATTTCAAAACCGCAACCTTAAAAGGTTTTGGTATTGCTCAGCTGAAGTATGGTATCATAGCTTCTGGGGCAGCATTGCATTATCTTTCTGATACCCGGCATAATCAGTTGCAGCATATCAGTAAGATTCAAAGAATAGCAGAAGAGGAATACATCTGGATGGATAGGTTTACCATAAAAAACCTGGAATTGTATCATTCGCACAATGAAAATGCTGTTACTTTAATAGATGTTATCGATAAGACTATTTCTGCTATGGGCGGGCGCCTTTTAAAACGCTGGCTGGCACTTCCCCTTAAGAATATTGAAAGAATAAGGAACAGGCATGAAGTAATATCTTATCTCATTGAAAATGAAGGTTCACTGCAAAAACTGCAAACTGCAATTAAACATATAGCAGATCTTGAACGACTGATTTCAAAAGTCGCTACCGGTAAAGTGAATCCAAGGGAAACCGTACAATTAAAAAATTCACTGGAAGCCATTGTACCTATTAAACAATTAATTACGCAAAGTGAAAACAAATCCTTACGGCTATTAGGCGATCAGTTAGACACCTGTGATACGGTACGTGAAAAAATAAAAAAACTGTTGCAGGAAGATGCCCCTGTTAATGTTCTCAAAGGCAATGTTATTGCTAAAGGATATTCCGCAGAGCTCGATGAACTCAAGGATTTGGCCTTTACCGGGAAGGACCATCTGGATCAGATGCTGAAAAGGGAAACAGAACGAACCGGCATTACTTCCCTGAAAATTGCGTCGAATAATGTTTTTGGGTACTATATTGAAGTGCGCAATACGCACATGGACAAGGTGCCTGAAGATTGGATTCGCAAGCAAACCCTTGTAAGTGCAGAACGTTATATCACCGAGGAGTTAAAGGAATACGAAGCCAAGATCCTTGGAGCTGAGGAACGCATTCTAAGTCTTGAGCAGCAGTTGTTTTCACAATTAGTGGTTTGGTTACAGGAATTTATTTCTCCGGTGCAACAAAATGCCCATCAGATTGCCAGACTGGATTGCTTGTGTGGTTTTACACAATTGGCAAAAGAAAACAATTATGTGGCTCCCTCCTTAAATGACAGTACTGAAATTTCCATAAAAAATGGCCGGCATCCTGTTATTGAAAAACAACTCCCTTTAGGTGAAGCCTATATTCCTAATGACCTGGTCTTAAACAGGGAATCGCAGCAAATTATTATGATTACAGGACCCAACATGAGCGGTAAATCGGCTATATTAAGACAAACTGCCCTCATTGTTTTGCTGGCACAAATGGGAAGTTTTGTTCCGGCAGAAGCAGCCCAGATAGGTTATGTTGACAAGATCTTTACACGGGTTGGCGCCAGCGACAATATATCACTCGGAGAATCTACTTTTATGGTAGAAATGAATGAAACGGCATCTATCCTCAACAATCTTTCGGAGAGAAGCCTTATCCTGCTTGATGAAATTGGAAGGGGCACCAGCACCTATGACGGGATTTCCATTGCCTGGGCAATTTCTGAATACCTGCATGAACATCCGGCGAGGGCAAAAACCCTTTTTGCCACGCACTATCATGAACTAAATGAAATGGCCACTACCTTTGAGCGGATAAAAAATTATAATGTAGCTGTAAAAGAGTTAAAGGATACCGTATTGTTTTTAAGGAAGCTCGTCCCCGGGGGAAGTGAACACAGTTTTGGCATCTATGTGGCAAAAATGGCAGGAATGCCCCAACAGGTTATCCTCAAGGCTGAAAAGATCTTAAAAAAATTGGAAAAATCCCATTCCAGTGAAGAACTTACAGATAATCTACAGGCGGCACAAAATGAAATGCAACTTAGTTTTTTTAATCTTGATGATCCTTTATTGGAACGAATTAAGGAGGAATTAATGCATTTAGACATCAACACATTAACACCTGTTGAGGCGTTGATGAAACTTAATGAAATTAAACGAATGCTCATAAAGAATAAAAAAGCTACCTCCTGATTTATTGATGTGAATTTGACCTTTTCTGTGGTGCGCTATCCCGGTTTAAAACTTTTTTATCTTTATTGATTATCTGCATATTCTTTTTGACTAAAAGTTCTTTGCTTTCTATAGAATTGTATTAAATTTGCGTCCGCATCCATTTTTAGTATGCGACGTTCTTTAGAATACGCGAAAATAGCTTCCCGATAGTTATCGGGAGTTGAGCGCCATGTTGCCATAGCAATAAGGGTTCAAAAACTGAAGGCTATTTTCCAAATACGCGAAAATAGCTCAGTTGGTAGAGCGCCACCTTGCCAAGGTGGAGGTCGCGGG
>CBDUGN010000154.1:0-8081 GCA_965366915.1 uncultured Eudoraea sp.
AATCTGAAGAAATACAAGATATCTTTTCTGATGGACCTAAAATAGATGTTGTTGCACTAAAAGAGACGTTAAATAAAGTAGCACCATTTTATTCTTCTACCTGGGATGAAATAACATATTAATCAGATACTTTTCATTCCAATAATAATTTATCTTTACAGATCATATGAGTTAACTGTGCTGATAAATCTTTCTATAAAAAATTATGCATTAATTGATAATCTCAACGTAAACTTCACGAGGGGATTTACAACAATTACAGGTGAAACAGGAGCTGGAAAGTCTATTCTTTTAGGTGGCTTGTCTTTAGTTTTGGGCAAACGCGCAGATTTGTCTTCGCTAAAAGATAAAGATGGCAAATGTGTAATTGAAGCCGTTTTTGATATCAAAAATTATAATTTACAACCATTTTTTAATAGGCATGACCTGGAGTATGACTCCAATACTATTATACGAAGAGAAATACATCCAAGTGGAAAATCCAGAGCATTTGTAAATGACTCTCCGATTACGTTGGACATATTGACACAATTAGGGAAACGACTTGTTGACATTCATTCACAGCACCAGACTTTACAATTGACTGAGCACGATTTTCAATTAAAACTAATTGATGCATTTGCCGATAATACAATAATCCTGAATGCCTACGCCAATAAATTAACGAAATATAAAACTACTTTACAGGAATTTGAAGAGCTGCTTGAGTTTCAAAAAAATGCTAATAAAGAGCATGATTACAATACTTTCTTGTTAAATGAATTAGATGCAATATATCTTGAAGAAGGACTCCAGGACAAATTGGAAGATCAGTTCCAACAATTGAATAATGTTGAGACTGTTCTTGAAAATTTATCTAAAGGAGATCAGATATTGAGGGATGAACAAATAGGAATTTTAAGTTTGTTTCAAGAATTTAAGTCAATTTCAGTAAAATTGTCCCGAATTGGAAACAAGTTTACGTTACTTAAGGAGCGAATTGATTCAATTTTTATTGAATTAAAAGACGTCGCCGAGGAAATGCAAATTCTTCGGGAATCTATTGAACCAGATCCCGGTAAACTTGAGGAAATCAATACTAAATTACATCTTATATATGACCTGCAGAGGAAACATGACGCTTCTAATATCTCTCAATTAATTGAGATAAAGGAAACACTGGAAAACAAGGTTAGTGCAACACAAAATCTTGAAGGAGAAATTGAACATAAAAAAAGTTTAATTGAAGGATTAAAGAAAGAACTGGATAAAGATGCCAATTTGCTAACTGTTCGCCGAAAGAAGGTGATTCCGGAAATAAAGAAAAAACTTGAAACTTCTTTGAGCTCCCTGGGACTAGCCAATGCCACCTTCAAGATTGAGATTGCCCCTGCTGAAGAATATAAAACTAATGGCAAGGATACACTGATATTCCTATTTTCTGCTAATAAGGGGTCAGATTACAATACTTTAAAAAAGGTTGCTTCAGGAGGAGAACTCTCCCGTATAATGCTCGTAATAAAATCTATTCTTGCGGGCTATGAGCATTTACCTACATTAATGTTCGATGAGATAGATAGTGGTGTTTCGGGTGAAATATCAAACCGAATGGGAGATATTATGCATAAAATGAGCCGTAACATGCAGGTATTTTCAATAACCCATCTTCCTCAAATTGCTTCAAAAGGGGATCATCATTTTAAAGTATTTAAAACTGATAAAGATGATAATACCCAAACCCAAATGAAAGAATTGCTGGAGGATGAGAGAGTATTTGAGTTGGCTGAAATGCTGGGGGGTAAAAGTCTTTCTGACTCTGCACTTGCGCATGCACGAGAGCTTTTGAATTAAAAAGCAAAACCTCAATAAGTTTTATTTTTCGCTTTTGTATTGTGTTTCAAATATCCCGTCGGAGCGGTTTTGTTTCTACTTTTTTAGATATCTTTGACTTCAAATTAAACCAAAGGACTTTAACATGGCATATAATCTATTAAAAGGGAAAAAGGGAATTATTTTTGGAGCACTTGATGAAAATTCAATTGCTTGGAAAACAGCCGAACGTGTTCATGCGGAAGGCGGTACATTCGTTCTGACAAATGCTCCAATTGCCATGCGGATGGGTCAGATTAATGCTCTGGCAGAGAAAACCGGGTCACAAATAATTCCTGCAGATGCCACTAATGAAGATGATTTGAATGATTTGATTGCCAAATCAATGGAGATCTTGGGAGGAAAACTGGATTTCGTCTTACATTCAATTGGAATGTCTGTTAATGTCCGCAAAGGTCGTTTGTATACCGATGAAAAATATGACTTTACAACTAAAGGATGGGATGTTTCTGCACTTTCTTTCCATAAGGTTATGCAAAGCCTATATAAAGCAGATGCGATGAATGCCTGGGGAAGCATAGTGGCATTAACCTATATGGCTGCCCAACGAACATTTCCGGATTACAATGATATGGCCGATAACAAGGCTTATCTTGAATCTGTTGCCAGGAGTTTTGGTTACTTTTTTGGAAAAGAGAAAAAGGTAAGGGTCAATACTATTTCCCAATCTCCTACACCAACTACCGCAGGACAGGGAGTCAAAGGTTTTGATAGTTTTATTAATTATGCAGAGAAGATGTCACCACTGGGCAATGCGACGGCTCAGGATTGTGCGGATTACACCGTATCTCTTTTTTCAGATCTTACAAAAAAAGTTACGATGCAGAATTTGTTTCATGATGGTGGATTTTCAAGTACAGGTGTAAGTCAGGAGGTAATTGAGCATTTTGCTGAATAGCAGCATTTAAAAAATTAGGAAGCCATCTCAGTACGGGATGGCTTTTATGTATACCCTGTTTAGGATATGAAATTTTCTTTTTCTTTAATTATACCTGTGTTCAACAGGCCTGATGAAATTCGGGAACTGTTGGAGAGTCTCTTGCATCAGTCCTATAATGAACCATATGAAATAGTTATCGTTGAAGATGGCTCTGATACAACTTCTAAAACAGTTATTGAAGATTATAAAGAAAAATTGAATATTACCTATCTTTTTAAAAAAAATACCGGGCCGGGAGATTCCAGAAATTACGGTATGCATCGCGCTAGCGGTAATTATTTTATAATATTGGATTCAGATTGCATTATTCCCGGCAATTATCTCGAAAGGGTAGCCCATTCTTTAAATACTAAATATGTAGATTGTTTTGGTGGCCCGGATGCCGCGCATCACACATTCTCAAAAGTTCAGAAGGCCATAAATTATGCCATGACTTCGATTTTCACTACCGGAGGTATCAGGGGAAATAAGAAAACTGTCGATAAATTTCAGCCCAGAAGTTTTAATATGGGGATTTCCAAAAAGGCTTTTGAAGACTCTGGAGGCTTTGGAAATATACATCCCGGAGAGGATCCTGATCTAAGTATGCGCTTATGGCAAAAAGGGTATGAAACTAAATTAATCAGGGAAGCGTTTGTGTACCATAAGCGAAGAATAAGTTTTAATAAATTCTTTATGCAGGTTAAAAAGTTTGGTATGGTACGTCCAATTCTCAATAACTGGCATCCAGGTTCTTCCAGAATATTCTATTGGTTTCCTTCTCTTTTCTGCATAGGGTTCATATTTGCTATATTGTTACTGTTAGTAGGGTGGGGAAGATATCCATGGCCCGTTATACTTTATGCCTCCTATTTTGCGTTTATTTTTTTAGATGCCTTTATAAAGAATAAAAATCTGGTAGTTGCTCTTTTGGCTATTATTGCAGTAATGATTCAATTTTTCGGTTATGGATATGGTTTTCTAAAATCAGTAATCTTAGTTAATTTTAGCAAAAGTAAACCACAGGTACTTTTTCCCGAATTGTTTTTTAAGTAAAATTAATGGAACAGCATGAAGTCAAAAGGAGTAATGACAAAAGAAAGATAAATATCTTTCTAATTTTCCTTCTATGCTCTTTTCTTGCATGGCTTGTTAGTAAATTATCTGAAACCTATGTCGACCGGACTACTTTTGACCTTGAGTATGTTAATCTTCCGGACAGTCTGCTATTGGCTGACAATACTATAAAAAATGTTGACGTTAGGCTTAGAGCCAGTGGATTTCAATTCTTAGGGTTAAATTACAATAGAAAAAATATTAGGATTGATCTGTCTGCTATGACACAGAATCAATCAAATTTTTACATTACCCAACTTGATTTCAGAAAACAGATAGAAAGCCAATTATCTGCTTCTATGACCCTTATGGAAATAGATAGAGATACCCTGTTACTAGATTTTTACAAGCTTGAATCAAAAGAAGTTCCTGTCTCTCCGAATATTAATTTGAATCCGGCCCAGAATTACCTTGTAGAAGGAAAATTAGCGATAGAACCCGCACTAATATATATAACAGGACCAAAAAAGGAGCTAGATCTTGTAAATTCAGTCTCAACCTCGGAAGTTGAACTCAATGAAATAAGTGAAGATTTTTCCATTTTGGTTGAACTTGTCTTGCCTGAAGATCTAAAGAATTCTGAACTTTCCGAAGAAAAGGTAAGAATCTCTGGTAATGTTTATCGATTCTCTGAAAAAGTAATAAAAATTCCAGTTGAGGTTATTAATCTCCCTGAGGGGACTCAGATAAAAACTTTTCCCAGTACACTTGAAGTGCTTTGCAAAGCCAGAATAGATCGATTAAAGGATATTGGTCCTTCAGACTTTAAAATTGTAGCTAATTTTCAGGAACAACAGGAGCAAAGAGATAAGAATAAAAATCTTCAGGTAAGCCTTATAGAAGAACCAAGCGATGTGTATAGTGTTCAGTTGTTAAAGAATGAAGTGGAATTTATCTTAAAACGCCAATGAAGATTATAGGATTAACGGGGGGTATTGGTAGTGGAAAAACAACAGTAGCCAAATTATTTACAGAGTTAGGTGTACCGGTTTATAACTCTGATTTACAAGCCAAAAATCTAATGCAGGATTCTAAAGAGATTAGAACTGCCATTATTGATCTTTTAGGAGAAGAGTCTTATGCATTACAAAAGTTAAACAAAAAATATATAGCGGATAAGGTTTTTGGCGATAAAGAATTACTTCAAAAGCTCAATGCCATTGTGCATCCGGCCGTTAGAGAGGACTTTATTAGTTGGGTAAAAAAGAAAAGAACTCCGTATGTAATCCAGGAGGCGGCAATACTTTTTGAAAATAACTCCTATAAGATTTTTGATAAAATAATACTTGTAAAGGCCCCAAAAGAGGCTCGTTTAGAAAGAATATTAGCAAGAGATAATACATCCAGGGAAGAAATTTTAGCAAGAATGGAGAATCAATGGGACGATTCTAAAAAGATTCCCTTAGCTGATTACATAATCGAAAATACGGACTTGGAAGAGACTAAATTACAGGTTGAAAAAATTCACCGTCAACTTACTAAAATAGTGGTCTAGACGCTTTTTTAACATTTTTGTTAAGGTTAGGTTAAACAGGCGATCCGCTAAATGTTAAATTTTTAAATTTACCTTATCGATGAATAAGAGATTATTTGTTAGCCTGGTCATTTTAATGAGCCTCTCTCTTATTGGGATTATCTCTGTACAACTGTATTGGATAAAGAGTTCTGTCGAGGATAAAGAAGAACAATTTTCAAATACGGTTTCCGAAGTTCTTAATAAGGTAATAGACAAAATTGAAGACCGTGAAATGGGCGACTACTCCGAGAGATTTTTAAATCTCAAGGATAGTGTAGGGGAGTTTAAGAGTTCCCATTTGAGCAACATATTTTTTATTGATCGGGATATAAATTCTAACGAAATTCTGTTCTATTCACATGGAATTTTAGAGGAGGATTATAATATCGCATCTACGTTCTTTGACAATAGCAATGGTAACGATACCACAACAATAAAAAATTACACCAGTAAACGCACAAAAACTGTTTATAAGGAGGATTTTGGACTGGATGGTAAAAGCTATAAGCTTAACCCAATTCAAAAATTGGAGAAGGTAGGAGGCTTATCATCAATCGATAAGGCAATTTTTGACGATGTCTATCGGGAATACGCAGAAAAAGTTCCAATTCATAAACGGGTTTCAAAACAAGAAATAGAATTATTACTGGACCGTGAGTTGGAGAATCGGGGTATGGATATTGAATATGAGTATGGGGTCTATAGCAAGGGCTTACCTACCAAATTGAAGTCCAAAAGATTTAAATATGGAGGTACAACGGTCTATAAAGCTCCATTCTTTAAGAACAGTGAGGGATTGAGCAATTTTACATTCTTATTATCTTTTCCAAAAAAGAAAAAGTTTTTGCTGCAGACCATTCTCGGAATGGCGATTTTATCTCTCGTTTTCACGCTTATCATCGTTGTGGCTTATGCGGGTGCAATTTATCAGTTAATAAAACAAAAGCAGATTTCAGAAATAAAGTCAGATTTCATAAATAATATGACTCATGAGTTTAAAACACCCATTGCTACAATAAACTTGGCGGTTGAAGCTATAAAAAATCCTAAAATTATTGTAGATCAGGAAAAGGTGCAGCGGTATTTGGAAATGATAAGGCAGGAGAACAAAAGAATGCATGCGCAGGTTGAAAATGTACTTAGGATCTCAAAACTAGAAAAAAATCAATTAGATATAAGTAAGGACAGAGTAGATGTTCACGACATTATTAGGAAAGCAATTACTCATGTTCAGCTTATTGTGACGGATAAGGGAGGATATATTAATACACATTTAGACGCTGCAAGATCTGAAGTTTTGGCTAATGAAATGCATTTTAGAAATGTAATTGTTAATATTTTGGATAATGCCGTGAAATATTCTCCGGAAGGACCAAAAATTGATGTTTTTACAGAGATTGCCAATAATTATATTGTTATTAAAGTACAAGATCAGGGTGCCGGTATGAGCAAAGCTGTGTTGAAAAGAGTTTTTGAAAAATTTTATAGAGAGCACACCGGAGATATACATAATGTTAAAGGCCATGGGCTAGGGTTAGCTTACGTAAAAAAAATAGTAGAAGATCACCAAGGGGAAGTTTATGCTGAAAGTGAAAAAGATAAAGGAAGCAGCTTCTATATTAAATTACCATTAATTTAAAAAATTATGGAAACAGAAAACAAAAAAATACTTTTAGTAGAAGACGATCCAAACTTTGGAATCGTTTTAAAAGACTACCTATCCATGAACGATTTTGATGTTACTTTGGCCAAAAATGGGATGGAAGGTTTTGAAAAATTTAAAAAGGACAATTATGATGTCTGTATATTGGATGTAATGATGCCTTATAAGGATGGGTTTACCCTGGCAAGGGAAATTCGTGAGAAGAATGAGAACGTTCCAATAGTATTTCTTACGGCCAAGACGATGAAAGAAGACGTTCTCAAAGGTTATAAAGCCGGGGCTGACGACTATTTGAACAAACCTTTTGATTCTGAAGTATTGCTGATGAAATTAAGGGCAATTCTTCAGAGAAAGGCTTCTAATACGCTGGCTGACAGTAAACAATTTGAATTTAATATTGGGAACTTTCACTTAAACTCTAAGCTAAGATTTCTTAAATATAAGGATGAAGATCCTATAAAATTATCTCCGAAGGAAAATGAGTTATTAAGGTTGCTGGCTTTACATGAGAATGACCTTATGCCCAGAGAGTTAGCCTTGACAAAAATATGGCGTGATGACAATTATTTTACCTCCAGAAGTATGGATGTTTATATTGCCAAATTGCGTAAGTATCTTAAGCGAGATGACGTGGTTGAAATTTTAAATATTCACGGTGAAGGCTTCAGGCTTGTGGTAAAGAACGAATAAAATACATATAAAGAATCATAGAATTAGGCACCAGATAGTGGTGCCTTTTTTATTATGACTTAATTAGTTCCAAGATTCGTTTAACTAGTTTCTCAGCAGGAAGATTAATTGAGACTTTTATTGCATTTTGAGGTATTTCCAGAATTTCAAACTGAGACTTAAGAAGTGCAGCTGGCATAAAATGGCCTTTTCTTTGGCTTAAACGGCTCATTACATCATCAAAAGAACCACTTAAATAAATCCATCTTACATTTTCCTGCAGGTTAGCCTCTAATATACGTCTGTAGGATTCCTTTAATGCAGAACAA
>CBDUGN010000155.1:0-7955 GCA_965366915.1 uncultured Eudoraea sp.
CGAGTAGGTACCCTGTCCTGAGGAATCGAAGGATACTGCTCTACCCCGCGATGTGGACGGCAAATATACGATGCTTTTTTAGTTATATCAAAACTTCATGCTGGAATTATTTATCCCAAGACACATCCCAAAAGCTTAAATTGCATAACTTCGGGGCTTAAGTTTATTTATGAAAATAATCAATGACTTTTTAGCAGCTGTACTGCCTTATACAGAATGGGTAATGCTTTTTTTGATAGTCGGAGGAGGCCTTTACCTGGTTGCATATTCCAAACTACTTCCATATCGTTATTTTAAACATGCTATTTTGATTACCTCGGGGAAATATGATAATCCCGATGATCCCGGTGAGGTTAGCCATCTTCAGGCACTGTCTTCCGCCGTTGCGGCTACGGTAGGGCTGGGGAATATTTCAGGAGTAGCCATTGCTATTTATTTGGGTGGTCCCGGTGTTGTATTCTGGATTTGGATGACGGCTTTGATAGGAATATGTATTAAATTCTACTCCTGTAGCCTGGCTATAATGTACCGCGATAAGGATAGTGAAGGAAATTTACAGGGAGGCCCCATGTATTACATAACTATGGGCATGGGAAAAAAAGCAAGGCCTTTGGCTGTCTTCTTTTGTATTGCTGGACTTTTTGGAGTGCTACCGGCTTTTACAACCAACCAGTTTACCCAAACCCTAATGGGGGTAATTAACCCCAACGAAACCATTGCTGTTTTTGGTGATTTTAACTGGAAATTGGGGATTGGTATTGTGTTGAGTATCATCACCTCTTTTGTTATTTTCGGGGGCTTAAAGAAAATTGCGAAAGTAGCTACTGCAATTGTACCCTTTATGGTGCTTTTGTATTTGTTCGCAGTTGTAGTTATTATGACTATGAATGCCGGGGAAATTTGGCCTTCTTTAAAGCTAATTCTTGCAGAAGCATTTAATCTTAAAACGGCTGTACAGGGAGGCTTATGGGGCCTTATAATCATTGGGATAAGACGGGCCGTTTTTTCCAATGAATCCGGAGTGGGTAATGCACCCATGTACCACGGGCAATCCAAAACTACTGAGCCTATTCAGGAAGGTTTGGTAGCCATGTTAGGACCCTTTATAGATACCATAGTAGTGTGTACCTTAACAGCGGTGGTTATTATTTTAAGTGGTGCTTATTTGGATGCTGAGAGCAACGGAATTATTATGACCCTGATTGCGTTTAAGAATTCGCTCTTTGGTTTTGGCGATGTGTTATTAATGATCATTGTGTCAGCGTTTGCATTATCTACGTTGTTTACCTATTCATACTATGGCACCAAATGCCTTTCATTTTTAACCAATGCTAAAGTGGGTAAACTCTACAATTATATTTATGTTGGGAGTATTACTTTTGCAGCAGTGGCTTCTGTAGATCTAGTGGTGAATTTAATTGACCTGTCTTTTGCACTGATGGTAATTCCCAATATGATTGCGGTGTTGTATTTGTCTCCACGAGTTAATGTAGCGATGAAAACCTATTTTTCAAAAATCAACGTATAATGGCCCACAAAGCAGGTTTTGTAAATATTATCGGGAATCCCAATGTGGGAAAATCTACCCTTATGAATGCTTTTATTGGAGAAAAGCTCTCCATAATAACTGCTAAAGCCCAGACCACAAGGCATCGCATCCTGGGAATTGTAAACGGCGAGGATTTCCAGGTAATACTATCAGATACCCCGGGTATTATTAAACCCGCCTATGAGTTGCAGGATTCAATGATGAAATTTGTTAAATCGGCCTTTGAAGACGCTGATATTCTCTTATACATGGTGGAGATTGGTGAGAGAGCATTAAAGGACACCGCTTTTCTTGAAAAGCTAAAAGACAGCAAGATCCCTGTATTGCTTTTGTTGAATAAAATTGATGCTTCAGATCAACAAACACTGGAAGAACAAACACAGTATTGGCAGGAACAGCTTCCTTCGGCAGAGATACATCCAATTTCTGCCCTGAGAAATTTCAATGTTAAAGAAGTGTTTGAACGTATTCTGGAATTATTACCCGAAGCTCCTCCTTATTTTCCAAAAGATCAGCTAACGGATAAACCCGAGCGTTTTTTTGTTAATGAAATTATTCGCGAAAAAATTCTGGAACATTATAAAAAGGAGATTCCCTATTCTGTTGAGATTGAAACGGAAGAATTTTTAGAGGATGAAAAGATAATCCGAATAAGATCGGTTATTATGGTTGAGCGGGATTCTCAAAAGGGAATAATCATCGGGCATAAAGGTGCTGCGCTAAAGCGGGTAGGAATCGCTGCCAGAAAGGATCTGGAAAAATTCTTTGACAAACAGGTACATATTGAACTCTTTGTAAAAGTGAATAAAAACTGGCGAAGCAACCCGAATCAACTACGCAGGTTTGGGTATGATCAAAAATAAACTAATGTAATTTTAGGACCTCCCTCATAAAATGGAACAATTGCTTCATTTGAGGTTTGCCTTTTCTCCTGCCTGCCCTGCCAAAGGCGTACAGAACAAACCATAAGACCACCATAAATATCATGGCGCCTAGTTGAAGGCCATAAGGTTTGTCTAAAGAAGCACTGGAATACGCCCAGATACCGAAGATTATAAAAAATGTTCCAACCCCGAAATGTAAAAACATAAAAAAGGTCCAGAGCGTAGGGTTAGGGCCAAACAGGCCATAAACCTTGCAGTTTTCCGTGTCTATTTCATTAATTTCCAAATGTAGCTGCGGAGACCAAAAATGAATCTCTTTTTTTTGGAATTTTATAAAGACATGATCATCTATCCTGTTAATAAGGAAAGGTTCTTTCTTTTCCTTTTCAAAAGATACTAATGCACTTTCCTTTGTTTGTGAAAGCTCCAGCTGAAACCTTGGCCTTAGAACAATGTCATTGGGCAATGCTTTCATACATAATATTATTTGCTGTTAAAAGATACCTAATTCTAGGGAAACATCCCTCGCAAAATCACCTAAAATTACAGATCACAGTCTTATGCCTTATCTTTTATTTTTTATCTACTCTCTTTAACACTAACTTTGCGGCCTAATTTGCAAGTATGGGCGCTATTGTAGCCATAGTAGGGAGGCCGAATGTTGGGAAATCTACATTCTTTAATCGTTTAATACAAAGACGAGAGGCCATTGTTGATGCTGTAAGCGGAGTAACCCGGGACAGGCACTATGGAAAGAGTGACTGGAATGGGAAGGAATTTTCGTTAATAGATACCGGAGGCTATGTCCTTGGTAGTGATGATATCTTTGAACAGGAAATAGATAAACAGGTAGAACTGGCCATTGATGAGGCAGATGCCATAATATTTATGGTAGATGTAGAAACTGGCATCACAGGTATGGACGAGGATGTAGCCAATTTATTGCGCCGTGCCAAAAAACCTGTTTTTTTAGCAGTTAATAAGGTCGATAACGCAAAGCGTGCAGAAGATGCTGTAGAATTTTATGCACTCGGGTTGGGGGATTATTACAATCTTTCGAGTATTAATGGTAGTGGCACAGGCGAATTACTGGATGCCCTGGTTGAGGTATTACCTGAAAGCGAAGAAGCAGATGATGAGCTTCCCAGGTTTGCAGTAGTAGGAAGGCCCAATGCCGGGAAATCTTCTTTTATCAATGCATTGATAGGCGAGGAAAGGTATATTGTTACGGATATAGCGGGGACTACACGAGATAGCATAGATACAAAATACAACCGCTTTGGCTTTGAGTTTAATTTGGTTGATACCGCAGGGATTCGGCGAAAAGCGAAGGTAAAAGAGGACCTGGAATTTTATTCTGTTATGCGCTCTGTGAGGGCCATTGAACATTGTGATGTATGTTTACTTTTGTTCGATGCTACCCGTGGATTTGACGGACAGGTAGCCAATATTTTCTGGTTGGCGCAGCGCAACAACAAAGGAATAGTTATCCTTGTTAATAAGTGGGATCTGGTAGAGAAAGATACCCACGCCGTTAAACAATACACTCAAAAAATAAAGCAGGCTATTGAACCTTTTACAGATGTCCCTATCCTTTTTATATCAGTTCTGACAAAGCAACGCATCTTTAAAGCCATAGAAACGGCTGTTGAGGTTTATAAGAACCGATCTAAAAGAATACCTACACGAAAACTGAATGATATTTTGCTGCCTATCATTGAGCATACACCGCCTCCGGCGTACAAGGGAAAATATGTAAAGATTAAATATATTACCCAATTGCCCACTCCTTATCCGCAATTTGCGTTTTTCTGCAACCTGCCTCAATATGTTCGGGAACCATATAAACGGTTTCTTGAGAATAAACTGCGGGAGAATTTTGATTATACGGGAGTGCCCGTAACCATCTTTATGAGAAAAAAGTAGCGTTAAGATTTAGGTTCTTCTGTAACAAGTTTGGATTTTATTCTTCTTTAGTAAAGATGAACCAATCCACACTGACTCATGACATCTAAATTTTACTTTGCTTTAATTTGTTTCGGGATACTAAGTTTTGAGGCTATAGGGCAGCCTTCATACCCCTTAACACCAGCCGATGCCTCCATTGTAAGTACTGATATAGTTAATTTTATAGAAGCATATAAATTATTGAGACTGAAATCAGATTCTTTGGCTATACTTCAGGAACATTATTTTGATAAAGGATCCCCGGGGCTGAAAGAGTATTGCAACAGGCACGGATTAACCCCGGAAAATTTAAGTAGCGCTATTAGAAATACACCTGAAGCATATGAAGGGATTCCCGATTTTTATGATTCTTTGTCAGAGTTTAATGAACAGGTGCTGACTGAGTTTGTAAAGTTTGGACAAAAAATCCCGGATGCAATGTACCCACCAACTTATCTGTTAATTGGTGCGAATAGAGGAATAGCCCAGGCTTCACCACAAGGCCAGCTGATAACTGTAACCAGAGGCATTAAAAGACCAGACCGACTGATTAATGTAATTATTCATGAACTCGTACATTTTCAACAGGCAAAGTCCCTTGGTTTCCAAACATATGTTGGGACCTATAGCAAGCCAAATAACATGCTCGATTTGATATTAAGAGAGGGTGGCGCCCAGTTTATAAATTACTATCTAATTCGTAATAATGTTAAAGACTACAGCCAGTTAAAATATTTTGAGGATGACGAAAAGGCGTTAAGGGAAAAGTTCGAGAAAGACTTAAATAAACAGGATAGCGGTTATTGGTTATGGGAATCATTAGATCAAAAAGAGCATCCTATTTTATTGGGTTATGCTGTTGGCTATAAGATCATTAAAGCCTACTACGAAAATGCCGAAGATAAGGATGATGCAATTCAGGATATTCTTGCAATTAAAGATCCCAAAGAATTTCTGGCAAAAAGCGGCTATCCGATTCAATTTTAGGACGCCTACCAGCCTCCGGATGCACCGCCACCGCCAAAGCCGCCTCCGCCGAAGCCGCCGCCAAAACCACCACTTCCGAATCCACCTCCGGAAGATGAGCCACCATATCCACCTCGGCCCATATTGCTCAGGATGATAATATCCCAAAGGTCTATTCCTTTTTTACGGCCCCTGCCTCTGCCACCGCCTCTTTTGTTACGGCTGCTGAGAATAATGATAATGACAATAAAAATAATTATGGGTAGAAACGCGCCAAAAGGAAATTTTTCATCTCCTCCCGGTTCCCTTTCTTCTTTGAATTCACCAGTTAAAACACTAAAAATAGCGTCTGATCCTTTATCTAATCCGGCATAGTAATTCCCTTCCTTAAATTCAGGAATAATGACGTTTCCAATTATTCTTTTGGATAATGCATCTGTAAGCATGGCTTCTACGCCATAACCTGTATTAATGGCAACCCTTCGGTCTTCCCGCGCAAGGAGGATCAGGATGCCGTTGTCCTCATCTGCTTGTCCTATGCCCCATGCCTGTCCCCACTGAGCACCCAGGTAATTGATGTTTTCACCTTCTGTTGATGCTATTATGGCTATTACTATTTGAGTGGAAGTGCTGTCGGAATATCGAATTAACTTCTGTTCCAATGCGTTCTTGTCCGTATCGGATAACAATCCGTAATAATCGTATACGCTGGTCTGAAGTTTTGGTTTTTCCGGAATTGTAAATTGAGCAAGGACGGAGCTCCCCGACAATAAGAATAGAAGAAGACTAAGCTTTAGATATCTCATTGCTCAATTCATTTGCGTCATCGGGTTTCCACGGAAAGTGAGCCTTCAATTCTTTTCCGGCCATAAGTATTCCGTTTATAATTCCTTCTTTAAATTTTCCTTCCTTGAATTTGTCCTGAATAACATCTTTAGTAGAATTCCAAAAGCCTTTTGGGACTACCTCGTCAATTCCTTTATCTCCGCAGATTACAAATTTCTTATCGTCAACAGCAACATAGATTAAAACGCCGTTACTTTCCCTGGTATTATCCATTTTTAGTAAATGAAAGACTTCCTGGGCCCTTAAATAAGGATCCATAGAACTTGAAGTTTCTATGTGTACCCTTATTTCTCCTGACGTATTTTTTTCCGACTCAAGAATGGCATCAACGATTTCCTGTTCTTCATCAGCAGTTAAGAAATCTTCTACTTTTGACATGGGAGTTGAATTAGTTAAATTCAAAATTCACATCGGGGGCATTTTCAGAACCTGGATTTGCCTGGTACCGTGCCATTTCCTCAAACCCAAACCAACCGGCTAAGATTTTATTAGGGAACTTTGAGGTGTAAATGTCATAGATATTTACTTGTTCGTTATATCTGTCCCTGGCCACATTAATTCGGTTTTCTGTCCCCTCGAGCTGAGATTGTAATTCAAGGAAATTTTGATTTGCCTTTAAATCCGGATATCTTTCCACGGTAACCAGTAAGCGTGATAAGGCTGAAGATAAACCAGTTTGTGCTTCCTGGAACGCCGCCATTTTTTCCGGGCTTAGGTCATCCACGTCTATTGTTGTGGAAGTTGCCTTTGCTCGTGCTTCTATGACATCGGTTAGCGTACCTCTTTCAAAATCTGCTGCGCCCTGAACCGTTTTTACCAAATTTCCAATCAGATCATTTCTTCTTTGATAGGAACTTTCCACATTAGACCAGGCTGTTTTTGCATTAGCTTCGTATTCTACGGATGTATTGTTAAATCCAACAGCCCAATTATAAATAGCAAATGCCAGGACCAGGAGGATAATTACGGGAATTAACCATTTTTTCATAATCGTGTTATTAATTTAATGTATAGGTTTTAAAGTTGACTTTTTATTTTGATCAGCTCTGCTTTGATTCCCTCAAGCTTTTGAATGATTTCAAAATTAGACAATGTCTTTTGTCTTTCTTCCCGCAAATGCGTTTTAGCACCTTCCAGCGTAAATCCACGTTCTTTGACTAAATGATATATCAGTTGAAGATTCTGGACATCTTTTGGAGTGAATTTTCGATTGCCTTTTGCATTTTTTTTAGGTTGGATAACATCAAATTCCTTCTCCCAGAAACGAATAAGGGATGTATTAACGTCGAATGCCCTGGCAACTTCGCCAATTCCATAATAACGTTTTTCCGGTAATTCTATATGCATTAATCCAATGATTGATTTTCCTGAGTTGCAAATTTTAGCATGTTTTCAAATTCCTCCGCAGATAAACTTCCATAATAGAAATTTATTGGATTTATGCGTTGGCCTTCTTTCCATACTTCATAGTGCACATGGGGTGCTTCAGATCTGCCGGTACTACCAACAAAACCTATGAGGTCTCCGCGCTTCACTTTTTGTCGCCTCTTTACGTTGTATTTACTTAAGTGAGCATACAATGTCATATACCCATATCCATGATCTATCCTAATATGCTTACCGTAACCAGAAGCGCTATTATCTGCCCGTTTCACCACTCCATCGCCGGAAGCATAAACAGGCGTGCCTTTAGGAGCTGTAAAATCCATGCCCCGATGCATTTTTCTTGCCTTTGTAAAAGGATCAGACCTCCATCCAAATCC
>CBDUGN010000156.1:0-7917 GCA_965366915.1 uncultured Eudoraea sp.
CTTATGGAATACAAAAAATATATAGCCCTGATAAGTCTTTCCCTTCTTTTCTTTGCTTGTAAAAAAGAAAAAAAGTTTTCCAGCTCAGAAGTTCAGAGTTCGGATTCGGATAGCACCTTGCATTGGATTAAAAATGGAAAAGATGCAGATCTTCCCTTGGAAATAAGAAAAGAGTTCCTGGAAAAGGCCTTTAAAAAAACTGAAAATAAATCTAATGATTCAGTGCGCCTGCATTATTTGTCCGAACTGTCATGGGCATACCTCTCCATTCAGGATTCCATAAAATTTAGGGAGGTTAACAATAAAGCATTGCTGCTTTCTAAAGAACTTAAAGATTCTATTATCCAAGCAGGCATGCATTGGGACCGGGCCGCTTTTTATGATAGTTTTATTATCAAGGACAGTGCTTACTATGAATTCGGCCAGGCAGAACAACTGTATGCTGGTCTTGGAGACGATTTTAATCGAGGACGGGTACTGTATGGTATGGCAAATACTCAAAAGGATATAAAGGATTATACGGGGGCCGAGACTAATGCTATAAAAGCTATTGAACTCCTGAAACCGTATAAAAGTAATGACCGACTTTTTTTGTTATATAACCTATTGGGAACCATTTCAAAAAGTCTTGGGGAGTTTGAACAAGCCATCGATTATTTTACAAAAGCCGGTGAATATATCCGGCAAATTGAATCGGAAGAATTAAAGTACGAACGTCAAATTACACTGGACAATAATATTGGGAATTTGTATAAGGAAAAGGGAGATTATAACAAAGCTATTTCTTATTTCAGCAAATTGGTGGATGTAGATAGTTTAATCTATAAAAATCCGAAGGCGTATTCCCTTGCTCTTGATAATCTTGCTTACGCCGAATTTAAATCCGGGAATTCCAGGAATGCAGAAACTCTTATTGAAGAGGCCCTGGAGATTAATATAAAGGAGAAATACTTCGGGGAAATACCTATGAATCAATACCATTTGGCGGAATACTACCTCACTAAAAAGGACACCTCCAGGGCCAGGATTAATATAGATGAGGCGCTTCTTCTTGCACAACGAAATAATGATAATAACCTTACGCTGGAAATCTTAAAACTATACCCTTCAATAGACCCGGAAAATGCAGAGACCTATCTTACCGAGTATTTGGTTTTAAATGACAGTTTGGAGGAGGAAGACCGCAAGATCAGAAATAAGTTTGCCCGGATACGTTTTGAAACCGATGAATTTATTGCAGAAAACCAGCTTTTGGCCAGGCAAAGGCAACTGTGGATAGGTATTGCTATAGGTCTGTTTTTACTGGCTGTTGCCGTACTGGTTATCATTTCCCAACGAGCAAGAAACCGAAACCTGCGATTTCAGCAACAGCAACAGGAAGCAAACCAGGAAATATTCAATCTTATGCTGGCCCAGAGCCAAAAGATGGAAGAAGGAAAGCAATCTGAACAAAAGCGAATTTCAGAAGAACTGCACGATGGTATACTAGGGCAAATGAATGGAATTCGCATGATGTTGCTGGGTTTAAACAAGAAAGTAGATGAAAATGCCATAAACATGCGTGGAGAGGCTATTGAAAAACTACAGGCAGTGCAAGAGGAGATACGTACAATTTCTCATGAATTAAACGATACTTCTTATCAAAAATTCCATAACTTTATAATATCCATCGAAGATTTATTAAAGAGCATTTGCGAAGCAGCTAATATTGATTATGATTTAGATTATGATGAAGGTCTTGACTGGGATGCTTTAAGTGGCAATATCAAAATTAACCTCTATAGGATCATTCAGGAAAGCCTTCAGAATTGTATTAAACATGCCTTCGCCAAAAAGGTTTATCTGAAATTAGAGTCTACCGATCATTTGCTTAAAGTCTCTCTAAAAGATGACGGGAAGGGCTTTGATGGTAAAAAAGAGAAAAAAGGTATTGGCCATAAAAACATTACTTCCCGTGTACACAAATTAAACGGGGAATGGAAAATAGAGAGCAACCCGGGAAAGGGAACAGTGGTAACCGTGCAAGTACCTTTCACGTTCGTGGAATCTGAAAATATTAGTCGGGTTAACGGAAATATAGAATCTAAAATAGCAGAAAAAACATCATCATGAAAACGATTCGGATTTTAGCGGTAGATGATCATGAAATGACCACCTTGGGTTATAAATTTATCCTTGAGGATACAGAATTTGATGATTTTAAAGTTCTGGTGGAGACTGCAAAATCCTTCGAACAGGCTATTGAAAAAATTAAAAATTCGGTTAATTCATTTGCATACGATATTCTTTTGTTAGATATCCAATTAGCACAGGCTACTGAAGGCCCTGCCAAAACGGGTGAAGATATCGGGATTATTGCGCGCAAGGTCATTCCAAAGACCAAAATTGTATTTATGTCCTCATTTAGCGACAATTACCGAATAAATAGTATTCTCAAAACTGTTGATCCCGAAGGGTATATGGTAAAAACGGAAATAGATCAAAAGTCATTGCAGGCAATGGTCCAAACGGTAATGACCAATCCCCCCTACTACACTCAAAAAGCCCTGGCAGCTATTCGAAAAAAAATGGCCAATGACGATATAGTTTTGGATGAGAAAGACAAAAAAATTCTTCACTATTTGTCTATAGGTACCAAAACGAAAGACATGGTTAACCATATATCTTTATCACTTCCTAGCATTGAAAACAGAAAAAGGCATCTGAAAGCAGTTTTTGGTGTTGAAAAACAAAATGATCAGGCATTGATTACCGAATCCAGAAACAGGGGTTTCATTTAATTTTATCAATTTTTACTGAGAAATCCCCTCCCTTCAATTCATAAACAATTAGTGTTAATTCTAAAATACTGGCAAAACCTTATTTATTCTATGGTTTTTATATAGTCAACTATTAATTTTTAAAATTAATTTTGTTATAAACCCCTTAGTTTTTCTGTTATCATGCAAAACAAACAGGATAATTTTAGAGATAATCTTCGAATTAAACTAGACGACAACCCCCAAATAAAGGGTTTAGTTGAGTTTAAAAAGAGTTTGGAAAGAGATTATTTTTCCAATGTGTCCGTTAGAAATTGTTCTTCAGATATAGCCAGAGAAAATTTGGTTGTTGAAATGGATTGTAATTTTAAACTGGTTGAAATACTTTCGCATTTACAAAAAGGTACCTGGGGCAGAATGTACTCAGCACAGAATAGCTGGTCTAAAAGTTCCCCATTTTCCAGGGCATTGAGGAAGTTAAATAAGTTGAATAGCAGGAGAATTGATATTGAAGAACTATCAATTTTTACTAAAGATTGCTCTATTATTATTAAGAATATTTTTGAAAATAGCATAGAAGAACAAATTCGGCAGATTCTTCAAACTATAGCCCAGCATTATGTCTATTTTTCCAAGAGGCTTACTGAAACACCGTACGAAATATATATTCCGGTCTTTGAGGAAGACCTTTTTGAAAATGAATCCAAACTAAAGAATATCAGAGCCGGTAATAATCAAAAGAAAGACTATTTTAAATATTGGGGTCTCTATTTCGAGTCAGAAAAAGATGCCTTAATCTATGATCTTAAGAATAAAGCTATCATCTACGGCGACTTATTTATGTTAAATCATTGATTAATTCAAAGTCAATAAATAGAACTATCGCCTTACCTTTAAACAGCTTTGACCCAGCTTAGGCAAATAACGGAAGGTTTTTCATTAATTCATTTACCTTAATTTTTACTCTTGCCACCACTTCCTCTTCCTCCGCATGAGTAATAACTTCATCGATTAGATCAACAATAGCAGTCATATCAGCTTCTTTAAGGCCCCTGGTAGTGATCGCCGCAGTCCCGAATCTAATTCCTGAAGTAATAAAGGGTGATTTATCATCAAATGGAACCATATTTTTATTTGCAGTGATATCTGCTTTCACCAGAATGTTTTCTGCATCTTTTCCTGTAATATTTTTATTGCGAAGATCTATTAGCATCATATGATTATCGGTACCACCAGAAATTATCTTGTAATCTTTTGCGACAAAAGCTGCAGCCATGGCCTCAGCATTTTTCTTCACCTGCAACATATAATGCAAAAATTCATCTGAAAGGGCTTCCCCAAAAGCAATTGCCTTGGCGGCAATAATGTGCTCTAAAGGCCCTCCCTGATTTCCCGGAAAAACGGCAAGATTTATTAAAGCAGACATTTTACGTAAATTTCCATTTTTCAACCTAATTCCAAAGGGATTTTCAAAATCCTGACCCATCAGAATTAGGCCACCTCGTGGTCCTCTAAGAGTTTTATGAGTTGTAGTGGTAACAAAATGACAATGTGGGATGGGGTCATTTAATATCCCTTTAGCTATAAGGCCTGCAGGATGAGCAATATCTGCCAATAAAAGTGCATCTACACTATCAGCAATTTCGCGAAACCTTTTAAAATCCATATCGCGTGAATAAGCAGAAGCCCCGGCAATTATAAGCTTAGGGCGTTCCTTTTTGGCTATTTCTTGAATTTTATCATAGTTTATTACTCCTGTTTCTTCATCTACGCCATAAAATACCGGACGATAGAGCTTACCCGAAAAATTAACCGGTGAGCCATGAGTAAGATGTCCTCCATGTGCAAGATCAAAGCCTAAAATTGTATCTCCGGGAATTAAACATGCCTGGTAGACAGCCGCATTGGCTTGTGATCCTGAATGTGGCTGCACATTTGCATATTCAGCTCCAAACAACTCTTTTGCCCTGTCTATCGCGAGTTGTTCAACCTTATCAACTACTTCACAACCGCCATAATAGCGCTTTCCGGGATAACCCTCAGCGTATTTGTTAGTAAGGACAGAACCGGCAGCTTCCATAACTTGTGGACTCGTAAAATTTTCAGAAGCAATAAGTTCTATCCCATTTAATTGCCGTTCTTTTTCTTCGGCAATTAATTCAAATATTTGATGGTCGCGTTGCATAACTTTATTCTTGTGTTAAATGAGGCGTAAAAGTACAAATTGCCAGACTTTAATAAGAAGAAAATAATATATTTGATCAGGAATTTATCAAACAAAAATTAACAATTATACCATGTCATTAAAAACAAATGATCCATCTAAAAAATCATGGCTAGAAGTTAGCCCTAATTCGGATTTTCAAATACAGAATATTCCTTTCGGTGTTTTCCTGACAAGGGATGATGTCATTACAATTGGGACCAGAATAGGGGATTATGCAATTGACCTTGGAGCACTTCATCAACTGGGTTATTTTGATGGAATTCCGCTCACAGATGACATTTTCCTGCAGGACACTTTAAATGATTTTATCTCAGATGGGAAAAAAACCTGGCGTTTAGTACGTAACAGGATCAGTGAAATTTTTGACATTTCCAATCCGAGCCTGAAAAAAAACCAGGAGCATCGGCAAATCGTTTTATTCACCATGGATGAGATTGAAATGCAACTTCCGGTGCAGATAGGAGATTATACAGATTTTTATTCAAGTAAAGAACATGCAACCAATATCGGCACTATGTTCCGGGATCCTGAAAATGCTTTACTGCCTAACTGGTTACATATCCCTATTGGGTACCACGGCAGAAGCTCCACAATAATTCCAAGTGGGCAGAATATTAGAAGACCTATGGGGCAGACATTACCCAAAGGCGCTCACCAACCAGAGTTTGGACCATCAAAAATGGTTGACTTTGAATTAGAAATGGGCTTTATTACGACGGACGCCAATAAATTAGGGGAATCTATCCCTATTGACGAAGCTGAGGACTATATTTTTGGACTTGTCTTACTAAATGATTGGAGTGCCAGGGATATACAGAAATGGGAATATGTGCCCCTGGGACCATTTATGGCAAAGAATTTTGCCTCTTCTATTTCACCATGGATTGTTACACTAGAAGCGCTTGAACCTTTTAGGGTAGATAGTCCGGCACAAAACCCTGCACCGCTTCCATATCTGCAACAAAAAGGAAAAAATAGTTTTGATATTAATTTAGAAGTTTCAATTACTCCGGATGGAGGATCTCCTTCTACAATTACCAAATCAAACTTTAAGTATATGTACTGGACAATGGCGCAACAATTAGCGCACCATACTTCAAACGGTTGTAAAGTAATTAGTGGGGACCTAATGGGAAGTGGTACAATTTCCGGTACAACGCCTGATTCTTATGGTTCTATGCTGGAATTGGCCTGGCAGGGAACAAAGCCTATAGATCTTCAGGATGGCGAAAAAAGGACTTCAATTCAGGATTTGGACACCGTAACTTTAAAAGGGTTTTGTGAAAAAGACGGGGTACGTATCGGGTTTGGTAAAGTAGAAACAAAATTGCTTCCTCCACTAAAAAGTAATCTCTAAAATCATTACGCTAAAAGAACATTTTAGCGAATTTATACGATACATTATCGTTTTTCGTTATGAATTATGTGTGTTTTGGCACAGCTATTGAAAACTGCTGTTAAAACCTATAAACATATTATCATGAGAAAAGCGATACTCTTTACAACAATTGTAGTTTTTTTAATAGCATGCGGAGGTGTTAAAAAAACTCAGGAGGCCCTAAATACCGGGAACTATTCCGCTGCCATAAATAAGGCAATAAAAAATCTTGCAGATAATAAAACTAAAAAAGGAAATCAACCTTATGTATTACTTCTTGAAGAAGCATTCCAAAAGTATACACAAAGGGAATTAGCAAACATTGCCTATTTAAAGAAAGAAGGTAATCCTGCCAATTACAATGCGATATTTAATGGATATAGCCGCTTGAAAAATATTCAGGAGCGAATAAAGCCTCTTTTACCCTTACAGGTATATGAGGAAGATAGAAATGCCAGATTCTCATTTACCAATTACGACAATGAGATACTTGTTGCAAAAGACAATTTATCTGATTATTTGTACAACAATGCTTCAGAGCTATTGCAGAATGCAAAATACAAGGAAGACTTTAGAAATGCTTACAGGGATTTTGAATATTTAAATGAATTGAGTCCCGGATATGCTGATAGTCGTCAAAAAATGGATGAGGCTTATATAAAAGGGTTAGACTATGTTAAAGTAAATATGGTTAATGATACAGAGCAAATAGTTCCGGCACGATTAGAAGAAGAACTATTGAATTTTAACACCTATGGATTAAACGACCAATGGACACAGTATCATACGAATCCACTGGCTGAGGTCAACTATGATTATGAAATGGAAGTGGCCTTCAGAGCCATTAATATCTCTCCGGAACAAATCCAGGAAAAACAAATAATTAAGGAAAGGCAGATTAAAGATGGCGTTGAAGTACTTCTTGATGCAGATGGAAGAGTAGTAAAGGATAGTCTGGGTAATGAAATAAAGGTTGACAGATTCAGGACAGTAAGTTGTAACTTCTATCAGTTTACCCAACTTAAATCTGCACAAGTTACAGGTAATGTAAGCTATATAGATTTACAAAATAAACAGCAACTCAATTCATACCCTCTTAGCAGTGAATTTGTATTTGAGCATGTTTATGCAAATTACAATGGTGATAAAAGGGCGCTTGACAATGATCTTGTTCCACTTTTAAACAGAGTTGCAGTACCATTTCCTTCAAACGAACAAATGGTCTACGATGCAGGCGAAGATTTAAAATCAAGACTGAAGGACATTGTCGTGAGACACAAATTTAACTAAAACTCAAACCCCGAACTTTCGGGGTTTTTTTATATATAGTGCGATAAATTCAGTGATGTTATCCCTCCATGAGATTCATTTGCTACTGCAGTACCATTTTTAATTATCAATACCTGAGGGGACTGGTGGTATACCTTAAATCTATTTGCGACTTCATTTGAGACTTCCCTGTATCTGTGTAAATCCAAAAAATACAAATCAGCCTGATTATCCTCAAGAGAATATGAATTCTTAAAGGATCTGAGAACCATACTGCTTATTCC
>CBDUGN010000157.1:0-7815 GCA_965366915.1 uncultured Eudoraea sp.
ACCCCAACCCCAGCCCCAGCCATAACCCCAGCCTGGGCTATACACATCTACTTCTACTCTTTCATTGGTAAAAATACTTACAAGCAGGTCTGGTTCATCAGACTTAACAAAACCTAGAGAATCCATTTCTGTTTCAATGGCCTTTAGGATTCGTTTCTTGTCAAGATCGGAAATCTGAGCCCTGTCTATTCCTGTTTTGTAGAATGCATAGCTTTTATATGCCTTAAAGTCGGTTTGTCTATCGTAATCTGCTAATACATTTACCGAGGCACAAGAGGCAAGGAAGAGAATAAAAAGTACCGGAATTGCAATTATTTTTATCTTTTTCATATCGAAACTTTTTAGGTTAGGCAACCATTTTGGATAAAAATAATGGCACAATTATCATGCCAAATAGTTGATTAAATTATTGGATATTTGTATTTGTATTATATCCATAGGGGCAATGCCTGCAGCTGCTTTCACAGCAATACCCACGCTTAAGATGATATTGTTTTGTAAAAACACGATATCCCTCTTCAGACCAATAAAAATCACCTTCTTCAACCGGCACTATCTTTTTCATGCCAACAAAATTACGGGATTATTGTTAATAAAATAGTACACGACAGATCAAAACCCGATAGACCGGCTAGAATGCTTAGAATGGTAACTTAACGAATATGTTGGTAAGCTTTTGTGATTTTTAGGTAAAAACAAAATTTAACAATTATATTTGATAAAGCTTTTTATACAATTGCTTATGATTGTGATAATTAGACAATTTTTTTACCGGAATTATGTAGGCCTTTCTCTCTGGCCGTTTATTATTCTCAAGAATGTTCATTTAAAACAAGATGCTGTTTTAATTAATCACGAAAGGATTCATTTACAACAACAGCAGGAACTTCTTATTCTTCCTTTTTATTTTTTATACGTCTCTGAATGGTTGTTAAGAACCGTACTTTATTTTGACAGTTACAAAGCATATCAAAACATTAGTTTTGAACGAGAGGCCTATCAGAATGAACTTAATATGGAATACCTTTCAGAGAGAAAACGTTTTAGCTTTATTAAATATCTTTGGAGCGATTAAGCCCTGAAGTTGTGTTGGTCACGAATCAAAAGATATTCCTTCCTCTCTTAGAGAAAAAGAAAGTAGAACTTTACATAAAGCGTGAGGATCTGATTCATCCTCATATTTCGGGTAATAAATATCGCAAACTAAAGTATAACCTCATCAAGGCTAAGGAATTGAAGCATGATACCCTGCTGACTTTCGGGGGGGCATACTCAAATCATATTGCAGCAACCGCCTACTCCGGACATATCAACAAGTTGCAAACCATAGGAGTGATTAGGGGGGAAGAAGTAGCGGATTTATGGATAAGTAATCCAACCTTATTGGCTGCACATAAGCAAGGGATGGAGTTTAAATTTGTCTCCAGAAAAGACTACAGGGAAAAAGAAACTACCGGATTTCTAAATAAATTAAAGATAGAATTTGGTGATTTCTATATGATCCCGGAAGGGGGGACAAACCAGTTAGCCGTTAAGGGTTGTGAAGAGATTCTTACTACCAAAGACACGGTATATGATATAATCTGTTGCTCTGTTGGAACCGGAGGTACTATAGCAGGAATAATAAATAGTGCCGCTCCCGACCAACAGATATTGGGTTTTCCCGCCCTCAAAGGCAACTTTTTAAAGAAAGATATTTGTAAATTTGTTGAAAATGGGAATTGGGATTTATGTACAGGTTACCATTTTGGGGGATATGCCAGGGTGGACGAATCATTAATATCGTTTATAAACGAAATGAATGAAAACACCGGGATCCCTTTTGATCCGGTGTATACGGGAAAAATGATGTATGGTATTTTAGACATGATTGCTAAGGATCAATTTAAACCCGGCACAAAAATATTAGCTATACATACCGGTGGATTGCAAGGAATTGCCGGAATAAATTTATATTTGAAAAGTAAAAATTTACCCTTAATCGATATATGAAACACGCTACGCTGGTAGTTGTTTTCGCTTTTTTACTTCTAAGTTGCGGAACTAAAAAAAGGACTACCTATTCTAAGAAAGCATCGCCTGAAGTTACTAAGTCTGGCAATTCTGTAAAAGACAAAAGCAAGTATCCTTTACCTGAAGATTCGGGAAAATTTATTCGTTTTTCCACCTCCTCTATAGAAGAATATTTAGCTACATATGCAGAAATAGCCCAATTTGAAATGAAGGCCTATGGAATTCCGGCCAGTATTACGTTGGCGCAGGGTATTCTGGAAAGCGGTTATGGAATGGGAACACTTACGTTGAAGACAAATAATCATTTTGGGATAAAGTGTCATAATGGATGGGATGGTGCGTTTGAATATCACGATGATGATGAAAAAGGCGAATGTTTTAGAAAATACAATCACCCAATGTATTCATTTCGTGACCACAGTATTTTTCTATCATCAAGGGCGCGTTATGCCTCCCTTTTTGAATTAAGGCGGGATGATTATAAGGCATGGGCAAAAGGCCTTAAGAAAGCGGGTTATGCTACTGATAAGAGTTATCCGCAAAAACTGATTTCCTTTATTGAAAGGTATCAACTTTACAAATATGATAAAGAAGTTTTGTCAGAGGGATATCTGGTTCAGGCAGAACCCAAAGTATATGATTACAAAAAATACATTGTCCGGAAAGGAGATACCTTGTATTCTATATCCAGAACTTATTTTATTTCCGTCGATGAGTTGATGAAGCTCAACGACATGAACTCCAGTAACTTGGCTATTGGACAGGAGTTGAAGATTAAATCGGAACGTGTAAAATAATCCAATATGATTTATCAGAGAAGTAGTGCCTTATTTGTGGAGGCTAAGAAATATATTCCGGGCGGTGTAAATTCTCCGGTCCGTGCTTTTAAAGCTGTTGGAGGTGATCCTGTTTTTGTTGAACGTGCCAAAGGGGCCTATTTATATGATGTGGATGGAAACAAGTTAATTGATTATATTTCTTCCTGGGGCCCGCTTATATTGGGTCATGCGTATGAACCTGTGATTAATGCGGTTATTAATAAAGCCAAGCTTGGCACTTCATTTGGGATGCCTACTGAAATAGAAACAGATTTAGCACAATTGGCAATTTCTATGGTTCCCAATATTGATAAGATAAGGTTTGTGAATAGCGGAACAGAAGCTTGCATGAGTGCTATTCGCCTGGCTCGTGGGTTTACAGGAAAGGAAAAGATTATAAAGTTTGCCGGATGCTATCACGGTCATTCAGATTCCTTTCTAATTCAGGCAGGAAGCGGTGCAGTTACATTTGGCAGTCCTAGCAGCCCCGGAGTAACCAAAGGGACAGCAAAGGACACCCTATTGGCACAGTATAATGACCTGGAAAGTGTAATTACTCTGATAGCGGCCAACAAAGGAGAAATTGCCGCTCTAATCATAGAGCCAATTGCCGGTAATATGGGTTGTATAGTACCTTCAGATTCCTTTATAGAAGGGCTTAGAAAGATCTGCACAGAAGAAAATATTCTATTGGTTTTTGATGAAGTAATGACAGGATTCCGTCTGGGCCGGGGAGGGGCTCAGGAAGCCCTGGGAATAGATGCTGATATTGTTGCTTTTGGAAAAGTAATTGGGGGAGGACTTCCTGTTGGAGCTTTCGCCTCCAGAGATGAAATTATGGCTCATTTGGCACCGGAAGGACCTGTGTATCAGGCTGGAACCCTTAGTGGCAATCCTTTGGCCATGAGTGCCGGACTTGCCATGCTAACAGAATTGAATAATAGGCCTGAAATTTTTGAAAGCCTCGATAAAAAAACAAGTTATCTTCATAATGGTCTGTCTTCTGTACTTGCAGAACAAGGAATTCCACATCAAATTAACCGTTTTGGTTCAATGATATCTGTTCATTTTACTGAAAATCCGGTAATAGATTTTAACAGCTCTGCTAAAGGGAACAATGAATTCTTCCGCAAGTATTTTCACGGAATGCTAAAGGAAGGAATATATCTTCCACCGAGTGCCTTTGAAAGCTATTTCCTCAATGATGCTATTAGCTATAAAGATCTGGACTTTACTATTGAAGCCTTAAAGAAAGTTACACCCAATTTGGTTTAAATAGAAGTTGTATTAATTAGAAACGGAATACAGGACAGATATTTGTTGTTCTATATTCCGTTTTTCTAAATACTTAAGACCTATTTACCATGCCCCCTGCGGGAGTCATGTCCTCTTTTGCCGTCTTTTTGATGATTCCTGCGATGATGATGCATCCGTTCCCATTTTTGGAATTGCTCTTCTGACAGAATTTGTTTTATCTTTCGTTTTTGAGCAATCATCCTATCCAATTTTTCATTTTGAAACTCAAAACGTTCATCTGCGCCAGGCCTGGACCTGCCTTCTTCTTCCTTTTCCAACTTCCGTTCCAACATTAAAGCCTGCCTTTCTTTGGCATTTTCCAAATTAAGCTTTTGGATTTCTTTTTGTTGAACGACACTTAAATCTAAAGCCAGAGTCATTTTCTTAGTCTTGAGTATGGCAATTTGTTCCGGAGACATATCTTTCATCCCCCTTTGTTCTGAATCAAAATGCGGGCCTCTCTGAGAAAAACCCAGCATTCCAATTAATAATGCTGTGGTTACTAATACTTTTTTCATGTGTTTATGTTTTTGTTATAGATGTTGGATTATTAATTCATTATTTGGTTTAAACCACCTTTGGAGTTTATAATAATTTTAACACATAAGAGGAGAGGGCAAGTAACTTAAAGCTGGATTTTATAAATCTTTGTTGCAAACAAAAAGGGCCCGGTTTATACCGAGCCTCTTTATATATGAATTTATATATGGAGTTGTTGTATTAATTCAGATCTTCTGATTCAATTAGGAATGCAGGTTCTAAATTTTCATTATTAACTTCTACAATCGCAACTGTAGAAAACTGCTGTTCATTATTCTCATAACTGTCAAGGCCATAGTAGGTGAAAGCAGATAATACAAAACAAACAAAATAAAGTAGACTTTTAATTTTATAAGACATAATTGCGGGGTTTTTGTTCATTACTAAAGTATAACCAATAATGAACCCTGTAGAATGATTGTTGTGAATGTCTCTTTTTTTAGGGTTAAAAAGGTATTATTTGTGGTCATCGTCATTTTTGACCGGTTTTTGGCTAAAAGTGCAATACATTTAATACCCCAAACAAGGTAATTCACCGAGAACTGTTAGCGAGCCGGCAATGGGTTTAGTATTTGATCTATACGTTCTTTTACATCCTGTAAATGATATTTACTCATGTTATCGGTAGTCCTGGGGATAGCAATGGAAATAGTTCTTTTAAGACTGTTCAATTCTGCCCGAGCAACAGACCGGATATCAGATTGACTGGCATTTATTACAGTTGCCTTTCGAGATCCACCAGTAGCCGGTTTCTTGATTTTGCTTTCGGCCGTCATTAGAAATCCTAATCTGTCTATATGCGCCTTCTGTAGATTTCTTCTGTAAGTATCAATTTTACGACCAAATTTGAGTTCTGACCATAAGCCCTTGCTTAAATCTATCATCATAGCATTTAAGGAATAAGCATCGTCACCTAATAGTGTTTCCTGTTCTATAAGTCGGGCCATTCTTCCCAGACTTAGCAAATTGTTTAACGATCTTACCTGTAAAGCCCTTACTCTTTCAACAGACCCGGAGTATTCTATTCTAGCAAACAACTCATCATCCAATAACCATTCAGGGGTGGTAAATATTTGTTCCTGAAGAAATTGCATACAGTTCTTCTGATGCTCTTTAGGAACGGGTGTATACACTTTGCCTTCCTGATCATACGTCTTGTAAACTTCATAAACACCACCTATATTATTGGAGACATGTCCCATATATCTGTTGAATTGTCCAACCACCTGTCCGTATAATTTTGCAAGATCATCATAGTCCTTACCATCTTCTTTGGTCCAATTAATTAAATTTGGCACAATCCTTTTCAAATTCTCTATTCCATAGTTACCGGCCTTAATTGCATTATCACCCAAATCTTCTGTTTGAGAGCTGGGATCCACTACATTACCAACTTGTTGACGGCCAAAACGGTAAAGGGGGTCTCCTGCATGTTCCAGAATCCAGCTATCCAGAATTTTTTTCTCTTCCTTATCGCTTTTATTTAAGATGGGCTTGTATCCCCATCTTATAGCGTATTTATCATAAATACCAATTTTTGGCATTAGTGCTACATTGCCATCTTCGGGTTGGGCCACGTAATTAAAACGTGCATAATCCATAATTGAAGGGGCAGTTCCGTATTTTTTGGTGAATGTTTCAGAACGCAGAGAATCAACGGGGTAGGCTACGCTACTCCCCATATTATGAGGTAATCCTAATGTATGGCCGACCTCATGAGAAGAAACAAATCGAATAAGACGTCCCATAACTTCATCTTCGAAAGCAAATCCCCTTGCATCCTCATTTATAGCAGCGGTCTGGACAAAAAACCAATTGCGCACTAGCGTCATTACATTATGATACCAGTTGATGTCCGATTCCAAAATCTCCCCACTTCTTGGGTCGCTAACATGTGGTCCGTTGGCATTAGGAATAGGAGAAGCCAGGTATCTTACGACCGAATATCTGACATCTTCCGGAGACCATTCGGGGTCTTCTTCTTTTGATGGTGGATCTTTTGCAAGAATAGCATTTTTGAATCCTGCATTTTCAAATGCAACCTGCCAGTCCTCAATACCCTGTTTAATATAGGGAACCCATTTCTTTGGTGTTGCTCTGTCTACGTAATATATAATAGGCTTTTTGGGTTCTACCAGTTCACCGCGTTTAAATTTTTCAATATCTTCATCTCTAACTTCGAGTCGCCATCTGTCCAGGTATTTAATAGTTTTACTTTCCTGGGCATCCAGGCCGTAATCTGTCTGTTCCGTAGAAAACCATCCCACCCGTTTATCAAAATAACGTCTTTTCATTGGCGTTTTCGGTAAAAGGATCATTGAGTTATTAATTTCTATGGATATGGATCCCAGGCTACTATTTGAAGGTGGGCTAGCTGCACTATAGGTCTTAACATGTCTTGCTTCAATATTTAACGGATAGCTTTTAAGCGATTCTATATAGCTCCTGCTCTCATCCAATTTGGATACCTTGTAACGTTTGCGATATACATCCTGCATACCCAGGGTTTTTACGTCTTTGGTGAACAACTCTTCAACATCTATAACGGTCGAAGCATTTAGAGAATCCTTCTTGACTGCCTTGATGTCAAAGGCATATAAAACCGGTTCAAAGTTAGAATTAACAACTGCTTCATGAACCGGAAGCGAATCGTCTGCTACTACATTATGGCTAACTACCCGCAATAATACTTTTTTAGGTTTCTTTTCCCATCGCAATACCTGAGTATTAATTTTTCCGCCCCCAAATCCAATACCTGACGCAGTTTTGGAAATTCTGCTTACCATTAGCATTTCTCTGTTAAAAAGTGAATCGGGAATTTCATAAAGATGTTTATCATCTACTAGGTGAACATTAAATAGTCCTTTATCTGTAATTGCATCTTTGGTAATTACTTTCGAATAGGGCTGTATTTTATCTTTTTTTGAACTTGATTCTACTTCTTTTTGTTCTGTTTTAGACTTTTTCTTTTTAAAGATTTGAGCATTAACATTGTTTGGAATCCCTAAAACAATTAGTGCCAATAAAAGAATTTGTAGCGTTCTGTTTGCCATTTTTGAGTGATATTTTTCTTCGAATTGGCCAAAGAACTGAAAAATTAATCGAAACTATTGTTAATATATTCATAAGCATATATTTTTTTGATCTT
>CBDUGN010000158.1:0-7803 GCA_965366915.1 uncultured Eudoraea sp.
GGTTCAAATTCAGGGATAGTAGTAACATTAAGGCCATAAACCTGATAGGTTTTGTATTTTTTAAAGTCTGTTTTGGGAGCTTTGTTATAGGAAACCAGTACTTGTGACATCCCTAAAAATGGAATTGCAAAAAATAAGAAACCAACACTTAATTTTTTCAATAGAACAATTGTATTAATCATTTGTTATCCCCCATCTCCTATAGGCCGATCTTAGAAATTCTCCATAAATTTCTTTATGCATATCAAATTGCTCAGGAGTGAGCAGATCTTCCAATTCTTTATCCTGTTTGGCCAACAAATTGTTTAATTCTTTTTTAAATCGCTCCTCTGAATAGTCTTTGTCTTTATCGTCCAAGCGTGCTATCTTGGCTACATAGTAAACTATAATACTGCTGTATTGGCTCATTTCCTCCTCGTTGAGGTTCATGCTTTTTACTTCATCCCGGAACCAGAGTTGAAGATTATCCTTTTCCTCGGAGGAAAAAATTTCAACTTTTCTTTCTTCCTTACTCAGCTCCTGGGCTTTTATATTAGAGAATATAAGAAGACCAGTAATGCATAAAATTATTTTAGTTCGGGTCATTGAAAATGAATTTTAGATGATTTTTGATTAGGGGTAGAATGATCAGTATAAAATTTGTTAGATGTTCGTATAATTCTTGTTGGCCGTATTTATGGAGATTAATTTGGACTTGCCTATTACAAAAATAAACATATAAAAGAATTGAATAACAGTTATTATATTTTAAAACTAAAATATATAACGCATAGTAGCCGATCTTGTTTTATTTTCTAAAGTAAAAATCTCCAGTTTACGGAAAGAAGTAAAGATTTTCTATCACCTATAACGCCACCTTCTGCTCTGAACATCCAATTCTTGTTAAGTTGATATTGAGCTCCTATTACTCCATTCCATGGCTCCTTTACCTTCTTTGCAAGGCTATAACGAACAATGGCATCGCCATCGGCAGCACCGATACGTTCAAAAATAGGGGTTAGGACCTCGTTAGCTATTTCTATTTTTCTTGCATCAATAGGGTTATTAGGATTGAGGGAATTTAACCATTCAAAATAATTGGCTTCTATCTCCTGTGCGCGTTCAAAAACCTCTGGGGGTAAGGCATCTTTTAATTGGATAGCCCCAACTGTTTCAGAGCCAAGGGTTACCTTCATAGCACCTATCCACACTCCAAAATTTCTATAGGGTTTATCATCCTGCACAAAATTATGGCCAACCCTTACTCCAAAGGTTTTAACTGTTACCGGATCATCCAACAATTCTGGTTTACTCCAACTGATATTGGCGTCGACAGCAATCCAGACAGGGCCGATTCCTCCGGCAGCCGTCGCACCAAAACCATAGGTGGTAAGTCTTTGATCTACCACAGATCTTAATTCTGTGGGAATAGTTAAGTTAACCTCCGTTCTGGAAGACCCTAAGCCAAAAAGGCCATATATATTTAAAAAGGGAAACACCCAGATATCGGGTCTAAACAACACGGTGTTCGCTTCTGAATAATTATTGCCGAATTTAATAAAGTCTACCTCGGTAAGGGGTATGTCTGTATTGTCTGTTTTTAATCCTAAGGAAATATTATCAATCAATAAACCTTGCCTTACCCAGACAAAATTGATCATAGCGCCTGTAGGATAGGGTATATCAAATCCCTTTTTATAGGCTTTTTGTCCCCAAATGGGTAGTACGTTATCATATTTTACCTGTTTTAGACTATCTGTATAAGCCTGATGCTTTGAACGTACTTTGGTCGTGGCATATTGAGCGGAAACAGTATTTATGCCCAATAAGACGAAGAATAGAAAAAAGATTTTTAATGGCTGCATTTTTTTATTCTTTTTTTAGAGCATTTTCTTTTTCTAATGCCTTTTGTTTCCTTAATTCCTGACTTTTTTTTACGCCAATAGGAATATTACATTTTAAAAATAACGAACTGTTTTTAGGACCACTTATATCTTTGTAAACATTGGTAAAACCGTAATAATATTTTAGGCCTAAAGTAATACCCGCTGCTCGGTCAGAGAGTCGGTAACCAGCGCCAAATGTTACCCCTGCTCCTAATCGATTAATAGCGTCCTTATTATTTTGTCTTGTGCGTACATCAATATCACCATCTTCAGCATTAAACTCAACAAAAGCTTTATACATTAGATTGAATTGTGGCCCTGCCTCAAGATAAATTTTGTTTTTAAAACGATATTTAAAAAGGGCAGGAACCATAAAATAGCTGATTTTTTGGCTATAAGCGCCTTCTTCATCCTGTAAAGTAATTCCTAGAAGAGAGAGATCCTCTGTGCTTAATTCTGCGGCTCCCATTCTGCCTTTTACCAATACTCCGGTATCCAGATACCATTGGTTTTTTAACCTGATGTCAAAGTAAAAACCCAGGTTAAATTCTGAAAGACTTTTTCCATTGTTTAGGTCCGAAATTTCAGACCAATTATATCCCCCTTCAAGACCAAACTCCAAATCTGGTGAATTTAGTTTATCTCCAAAAACTGCCGCAATAAGGACTTGAGAATAACCACACCACACATTAAAGAGTAGTATTAAGAAAAAATAATAATATCTATTTTTCATATATATTAATTAAAAATTCTTTTACATCTTTAAAAAAGTTTTGTAAAAGAATTTTTAATTTAATAATTTGTTTAATGCGTTTGGACTAACATTAATGGTATACTAATGGGGTTCAAAACTAAACTTCTGTCCGCCTATGGATGCTTCATACATTAGCCCACCTTTTACATGGGTAAAAATAGCCACACCATCCTGGTAGGGGGCAACGGCCGCTCCGCCTTCCGAAATGGCTACTGCCGATGCCTGAGCGCCAAATTTAAATTTACCACCTGTAAAACGGTCATAGGCAGCTTTATCTTCAAAGAAAATCAATTCGCTAAATTGCTGACCCCCTGCCTGTAGTCCAAAAGAAGCCTGCCCTAATTTAGACTCGCCAGTTGCAGTATTTCCCTGGTAAACTAATCCCTTGCCACCGGCACCGCCTATTCCAAGGCCTGCTTTGGTTATTTTTGGAAATATTGCATAGCCATAAGCCTTTGAAAAATAAGTTTCAAGTTTAGGTGCATCCTTTTTCATTTCAGCTATTGCTTCTTTACAATCTTTCTCTAATTCAGGATTCCAACCAACTTGAGCATATGTTGCTGAAGAAATAATCAGGGATAGAAAAAAGGTAAAAAATGAAATTTTAAGTGAGTGTGAGGTTTTCATCGAAAATCTATTTTTATAGTGTTTATAGCATTTCAAGGTAGTAATAAAAAAGAAAATAGCATAATAATCTACTTATTAAAAAAACAATGACACTTAAAAGCTAAAGGAGTAAAGATTTCTCCCAGATTTATGTAGTTGCTCATCGGATAGTAACAGGGTTTTATTATTCAGGAAAGAAATTGATTCCAGCTGTGTTCTAACACCCAGATCAATTGTTTTTAACTCCGCTTCGAAGAAATTTGAAAGATTAAAATTATTGAAAAGCCATAATTTACCATAACCCAAAAGGGCAATGGTTTTGCCGTCCGGGGAAATGTCTGCCGCTGTTATTTTACAGGTAGAAAAATCTGTACAGGTAATAAATTCTCCGAGATAAGTAGCCTTATAGTTCCCTTTTTTTGCTGGTATTCTGTATATCAAGGCATTTCCATGAAATGGATGGGATCTGTTTTTTGTTATAAGATATAGGCTGTCTTTTGCGTAAAAAATGGCCTCAGTATCATAAAGCAGGTTTTTCTGTTTAGGAGGAAATTTTTTTTGTTCCGGAAAGGAGAATTCTATGTGTTCTGCCTTTATTTTATCGCCTTTCTCTTTATCGGGATCTGGTATTTTATAGATAACGAGGTCTTTTCTTTTATTAGCGTTATTTCCAGTGTCAGCTATATAAACATTGCCATCTTTATCCCGGGCCATGTCTTCCCAATCCTTGTTCCTGGCATTTTTTACTTCAAGTTCCTTGACGTACTTCCCCTTAAAATTTATTTGATAAATCTTATCTGCACCTCCGCTGTCGTTGATTAACCAAACAGTGGAATCCTGACCTACGGCCATCCCCGAATTCTCTTTAAGTTTTTTGGGAAGTTTTGTTATGTAAGTGAGTTGTCCATAGTTGGAGCAACTTGTCAAAAAGCTAAATAATAAGATGGCTGCGAATCTAATCATCTGCATTTTTTAAAGGCAGATATATCTCCGCTTTCCATTTAAGCGCATCATCTCCCATATTAGGGTTATTATGAAAAACTTCTACGGGTAAACCTGAAATTTCAAGCTCATTTTTCTCGGCATAACCCATAAGCGCATACCAGGCCCTGTCTGAAGTAATATAATTGCCATTGTAGATTGCCTTAAGCGCATTTCTGGAATTGAATTGTTTATACTTTAGGTCTGGATGCACGGGCAATGAGTCGGATTTAATAATAGGGTAGCAAAAATCATAGTGTATACTGTCTGTTTCCTTATTCCATTCAGTAATTTCTATAAATGGCCTTCCATTTAACTCAATACCGTTATTCGCAAGGATAGTATTTAATAAAGGATAATTGTACATCATACCCTTGGCTTTACCAAATTGAGTAGTCTTCACAGAAACATAGGCGCAATAGGTAGATGTTAATTCACTCTTACCAATTACTTTAACCCTAAAATTGTCTATATGTTCATTTAGATTTTTATTAAATTCTCTAACTGTACTTATGGTTCGTTTTTCAAAATCTGTATTGAAAAAGGGGATTTCAATTTTGTTTTGAAAACTATGATCAAGATCCTTTACGTAAACTTTTACTTTGGAAGTAGAATCTGTAATAGGAATTATATCCCATTGATATGAATAGGTAGAATCACTGAACTTTATGGTTTGTTCAAGGTGGGTTAGACCTTCCTGTTTTACCAATTGGGCATCATTTAAGGTAGAATTCCAAAGTTTTATTGATTGATTAATGGTGCCAGGAAACGTCCTCACTTTAAAAGTCACCAGGTAATCATAGGGTTTTAAAAATAAATACCAAACAAGGCCAGCAATCAAAAGCGACATTAATACAAAAATGACTTTTTTCATATACCTAATTGGTCATTGCAAGGTTTTCCAAAACGAACTGGCCTAAATCTCTTCCTTGTTTTACGCCAATCGCAACGGCTTTTCTGTAATGGATACCTCCATACATTCTGCTAATAGCAGCCTCATCTGCGGCTTCATTAAATGAATTAAAACTTCTTGCAGGTAATCCATAGGGTACTTCGGTATCGTCGTCAAAAGCAAAATTATCCCCAAAAATATCCGTAAGTGCTGTTGCGGCTGCTCCGGAAACTACGCTATGCCCGCTGGTGTACTCCGGAAATGGAGGAGTTTGTAAAACCGGCTGCCAATTTTCATCAATGTGCTCGTTAATCAAGGTTTCAGGACGGATAAGGTTGCTTCGGTACTTTTCATCCCAACAACTAATGAAGGCATCGGCTATGGCCATAGATGTTTTAGTATAGGCGTATACGGTTCTGTTAAAATCACTATTTGTATTTTTGGCGGCAATTTTAGTAATGCCGATCCAATGTGCGCCGGGGCTAATTTTTTTGGTAGCAAACATTAAATGACCTCGTGTAACGGAAACATAAGGATTACAATCCCAGAACTGTGCTATGGCAATTTCTTCAGAGGCATCGCCCTTTTCAGTGATTTCGAGGCTAATATCGTAAACTTCTTTTACTTCTTTGTAAAATTCTGAATCTTCTTCCATAGAAAATGGCGGGGGAGGATCGGGAATAAACTGATTAGCAGAATCAATGACAAAGGGGCGAATTTTATTCCAATGAGGCTCTATCCCATCCATATAAGCCGGTGGGGTGGGTTGCCATCTTGAGGGATCATCAGTATCAACTGTAAACTTGGGCATGGTCCTGGTCTGATTGTAATTATCAGTATTCATCCATTTTGCAATGTGTTCGGCCACCTGAAGCCCGTACTCTTTTGAGGCATTAAATTCTCTGGAGTTTTTGGATTCCCAAATGGTATAGAGGCTATCTCTGAACGTAGCTAGTTTATCCTCAGAAAATATTACCCTGCTGCTTATATCCATATGCGCTACTAAGGCAGATAAAGCATAATTTACAGGTTGTGTAGAATCTGGTTTGGGGATAGCAGTTAATTCGTGTGCCTGACCTGCCAAAGAATTGTAATTTTCATCATTTAGCGCTATTATCTCATAGGCGGCAATATTGGGGTAGGCATAAATTCTACTCGCAACCGGCGGAGAAAAGATATCATGTATCATAATCTCTGTGACCTTGTCTATAGCCATATGCAACTCATTTGGTGATACAACAATGGGTTCTTTATTCTGATTACAGGCCAAAAGAGTTCCTAGTGCAAACAATATTCCTAATATCTTCTTCATTTTCAGTTTTGTTTTATTAATTCATAAACACGGGCCTTCTCGTTATTCAAGGTTACCAGTAGATAAGGTTGGTTGTTTAATGTTATTATATTAAGATGGCGTGTTGATTTTTGAGAAAGATCCAGCCCCATTTCAGATCCCAAAATTACGTCATTTTTGCCTTTAATCATAGCCCCGGGAAAAGAACCAAAACGTCCATGATAAGGTTTAACACCAAAATAATTTCCCGCTGCCAAAACTTCCTCGGTACCATCCTGATCAAAGTCATACCCAAGAAAGGCCATTATAGGAGCCCGTTGTAACTCATTTTCAAAAGGCACAAAGGCAAATTTACCATTAGTATTCTCCAGGTATCCTGATCTCAATTCCGATACGTTTAAGACGATAGATTTATCCAGTGCTTTTTTGTCAAATACCTGCTCAACGGATTTGCCTGCAAAATCGCGGTAGTTTGTAAATTTTTTCCGCAACGCTACTATTTGTCCTGCTATTCCATCCAATCCTTCTAATGGAAAGTATTTTCCATTCTTGGGTATGGCAACTATAGTTTCAGTACTTCCATTTCCATCGAAATCTGAATAAAACAGTTTTAAGGGGAAATCTTCAGTTGCGCTGAACTTATTGTTAATTCCCCAATTACCCAATAAGTAGTCCTTATCGCCGTCCTTGTCAATATCAAAAGAAATAACCGTTTGCCAGAGGCCATTGATTTCCTTATTCAATAGTTTCTTTTCAACAAGAACCCCATTGTCATTTATAAAAAATCTGGGAGACATCCATTCACCTATTAAAAGGAGATCATCAATGCCATCACCATTAAAATCCTCCCATAGTGCATCGGTGATCATCCCGGCATTTTGCAATTCCTCATTTTTTTCAATGCTGAATTGGCCATTGTTATTTTTTAGTAAATAAGAATTTGGCATTTTGCCAAAGTCATTAGTCACGGCCTGGTTCCCAACAAAAATGTCAAGATCCCCATCACTGTCAAAGTCATTCACCTTAATCACAGAAGCGTTCTCAAAATATTCAGGCAGTGAAGCTTGTTCAAAAACGGAATCATTCTGAACGTAATAGCTGTCTAGTAAAGGTGCCATTTTATTGTAAAAATCGCCACCACCGGAACCCAGGATTAAATCAGCTTTACCATTGCCTGTAAAATCAGCAATTGCTACCGAAACATCTTCCTTAATACTGTCTTTTTGAATTACAGGGATAGTCTTTTCTACATACAAAGAGTCTGTCTGAACAAAGATCCTTGAAGGAATAAATTTGGACCCTCCGAAGAAAATATCGGTTTTACCATCATTATTAATATCTCCAATTGCGGTTGCCGGTCCCCTGTCTGATAATTGATAAGGGATTAGTTTTTGCCTGTTAAAATCTACATAGT
>CBDUGN010000159.1:0-7767 GCA_965366915.1 uncultured Eudoraea sp.
CGTGTACGGTGCTTCTGTTTAGTGTTTTCAAAAGTTATTTGGTTTGCCGGAATCTCGGGTTTTTTAAAATAATTGCATTATAAGGAGATGCCTCTTTTCCATGGAATAAAGTCGTTCTGTCCTTTTAGATTTGCTTTGGCAGTTATTTCACCGCTGGCCGTTGCTATTATGTAATCCAGAATTTTAACTCCCATACTTTCAATACTATCTTCACCACTAATTACCGTACCTGCATTAATATCTATTATATCCTTCATTTTTTCGTATACATGAGTGTTACTTGAGAGCTTTAAAACAGGAGCTATGGGATTTCCTGTTGGTGTCCCTAATCCGGTTGTAAACACTATCATATTGCATCCCGAACCTGCAAGGCCGGTTGTGCTTTCCACATCATTACCGGGAGTGCACAGGAGGTTTAATCCCGGCTTAGTAATTTTTTCCGTATAATCGAGCACATCAACAACCGGTGAAGTCCCCCCCTTTTTAGCAGCTCCGGCAGATTTCATGGCGTCCGTAATAAGGCCATCCTTAATATTGCCTGGTGATGGATTATTTTCAAAGGCTGAGCCCACAGCTTTTGCCGCTGCAGAATATGAATCCATAAGTGATGCAAATTTTTTTGCGGCTTCATCAGTTTCGCACCTATTAATAAGTTCTTGTTCAACTCCATTGAGTTCCGGAAATTCCGAAAGAACAGTTGTACCTCCTAAAGCAACTAACAAATCTGAAGCATATCCCAATGCAGGGTTGGCTGAAATTCCTGAAAATCCGTCAGACCCGCCACATTCCAAACCCAAAATTAATTTGCTCAATGGGGCCGGTTTTCTCTCTAATTTATTGGCTTTGGTTAACCCTATAAAGGTGCGTTTTACGGCTTCTTCAATAAATTCACGTTCACTTCTGCTACTTTGCTGCTCCAGGTAATACACTGGTTTTGAAAAGTTTGGGGCCTTTTGCTCAATAGACTTTTGCAGGTATTCAACTTCTGCGTTCTGACAGCCTAAACTCAATACGGTAGCTCCGGCTACATTAGAATTCGTAATATATCCTGCAAAAAGATTACACAATGCTTCAGAATCCTGGCGGACTCCACCACAACCCCCGTCATGTCTTAAAAATTTTATACCATCGACATTCGGAAATACCCTGTTTTTAGATATTTCATCTTTAGTATGGATAATAGAAGTAGCAAATATTTCTTCTTCATTAGCCCCGGATTGATATTTAGTTATCAATGCCTGGGTATCCACAGCAAAATCCTTTTTGGTTATATATCCTAATGCTTCTGATAGTGCTGCCTCCAGGACATCTACATTCCGGTTTTCACAAAATACCATGGGAATGATCAACCAATAGTTAGCAGTACCAACACTGCCATCTTCCCTGTGATACCCCTGAAATGTTCGCTCATTAAATTTTGAAATATCCGGTGCAATCCATTTAAAGTTTTCTTTTGTACTATTATAGGCTGATGACGCGTGTTTAACATTCTCTACAGTTATTGCGCAACCGCGTTTAATTGGTGTAACTGCTTTTCCTATAAGGACACCATACATATAGATCTCCTCACCAATACTAAAATTTTGCACGGAGAATTTGTGTTTAGCCTTGATATTTTCCTTTAGAATAATTTTTGTGCCATTTATTTCAACATTGGTTCCTTCCTTAAGGTCTGTTATAGCAACGATAATATTATCCCTGGGATCTATTTGAACATAGTTTTTGGGCATAACTTTTAGGTAATTAACTCCTTACAGCTTTAATTATATTTAGTGTCTTTCTTACATCTTCTTCCAATTTCTTAAAATCTTTTTGAACGAGAATTTCTTTTGAAATTAATTTTGACCCCATTCCCACGCAGGTTACACCCGCTTCAAACCATCCCCTTAGATTAGATTCTTCAGTGCTGACCCCTCCTGTAGGCATAATGTCTGTCCATGGGCAAGGTCCTTTAATGGCTTTTACAAAACCGGGGCCATAGGTAGAACCCGGGAAAAGTTTTACTATTTCGCAACCTAATTCTTCGGCTCTTGCTATTTCAGTTAGGGTCCCACAGCCCGGAGACCAAAGTACTTTTCTCCGGTTGCAGACTAATGCAATATCTTCCCTGAGTACAGGTGTAACAATGAAATTAGCCCCTAATTGCATATATAACGATGCTGCCCCGGCATCAGTTATTGATCCAACACCCAGTATCATTCCCGGCAGTTCAGACAGAGCATATTTGTTGAGTTCAACAAAAACTTCATGGGCGAAATCGCCCCTTGAAGTAAATTCTAAAAGCCTGGCACCTCCTGCATAGCAAGCCTTTAGCACTTTTTTCCCAAGTTCTGCATCGGAATGAAAGAACAGAGGAATCATCCCACTTTCTCGCATTGTCATTGCCACTTCTAATCTTGAATATTTTGCCATAATATGTTATATATAATTATCTGGCTACTCTGCCTGAGGCATCACCACCCATTAATTTTTCGACCTCTTCTACTGTTACCAAATTCGCATCTCCCTTTATAGTGTGTTTTAAACAAGACGCTGCTACCGCAAAATTTAAAGCATTCTGATCATCTTCCGGATACTTTAATAATCCATAGATCAATCCGCCCATAAAAGAATCTCCTCCACCAACCCTGTCTACGATATGGGTTATTTGATATTGGGGCGATTCAAATAAAGTCTTACCATCATACATCACCCCCGCCCAGGTATTATGCGACGCAGAAAGGGAACCCCTTAGCGTTGTGATCACTTTCTTTGCCCTGGGAAACTTTTCCATCATTTGCTGGCAGACAGAAAGGAATGCTTCGGCTTTTACATCATGTCCCTGTGTAGTGATGTCTAGACCTTCAGGTTTAATTCCAAAATGTTTTTCAGCATCTTCTTCATTTCCCAGAATAATGTCGCAATAGGAGGTTAGTTTGGTCATGATTCCTTCGGGTTCAACCCCATACTTCCAGAGTTTAGCCCTATAATTCAGGTCAGTGGATATAGTTATTCCCAGTTCTGAGGCTTTTTGTACGGCTTCAAGGCATACGTCTGCTGCTCCTTGTGAAATGGCCGGGGTGATACCTGTCCAGTGAAACCATCCGGCACCTTCAAAAACCTTTTCCCAATCAATCATACCCGATTTAATTTCCGCGATGGCTGAATGGGCTCTGTCATATATTACTTTACTTCCCCTGGATACTGCACCTGTTTCAAGAAAATAGATGCCTAATCGGTCTCCACCATAAATAATATCATCTACCCCAACACCTCTTTTACGCATTTCCATCAATGCGCATTCTCCAAGATCATTCTTAGGCAAACGTGTTACAAAACTAACCGGAATTCCATAATTGGCCAGGGATACAGCAACATTAGACTCTCCTCCGCCATATATTATATCGAAAGAATTTGTTTGGGAGAAGCGCAAAAATCCCGGCGGTGCAAGACGCAGCATAATTTCTCCGAAAGTGACTACTTTTTTCATGGATTAATTTGATTTAGTCGTTTTATACATTAACTATTGCCTTTATCACACCATTTCCCGGGTCTAACCAACTATCGAATTGATGTATCATCTCGGTAAATCCAACATTGTGTGTTATGAAGGAATCCACGGGAAATTTACCTTTTCTTAAAATAGCCATTACAGTTTTAAAGTCTTCCAAGGTAGCATTTCTGCTGCAGATTATTGCAGTTTCTTTAGCATGCATAGCCGGATGATCAAATTCAATTTTTCCTTTCGATAAGCCAACCAAAATATATCGACCACCATGTGCCATATAATATATGCCTTTTTCCAAAGCTTCTTTATTGCCTGTGGCATCAAAGACGGCAGTAGCCATCTCACCCTTAGTAATTTGCTCAATGACATCCAGAGCTGTATTTCCAGTCAAAACAGTATGATCTACACCAATTTTGTCCCTGGCATAATTTAATCTGCCGGAATCTCTATCCATTGCAATTACTTTAGCGCCAGCTATCTGTGCCAATTTCATGATACCTATTCCAATTGGTCCGCAACCTACAATAACTATATATTCGTTGGGTTGTATCTGAGCCCTTCTTATGGCATGTGCACCTATAGCCAACGGTTCTGTAATTGCCATCTCTGCATAACTTAATTTGTTTGCAGGGATCAATAGGTTTACTGGTACCGAAATCTGCTCCTGCATCCCGCCATCTATGTGTACTCCAAATACCTTGATATTGGTACAACAATTGTTTTTTCCATTTCTACAGGCAATACAGCGCCCGCAACTAATATAAGGCATAACAATTACCTTATCCCCGACTTTGATATTTTGGTCATTTTCGTCTATTTCTATTACTTCTGCTGCCAACTCATGACCCAGTATCCTGGGGTAAGTAAAAAATGCCTGATTTCCCTTATATGCATGCAAATCAGTTCCGCAAATCCCAATTTTTTTAATATTAAGAATAGCTTCACCCGCTGCTTTTAGAGGTTTGCTTTTTTCTTTGAGTTTAAACCTGCCTGGTTTTTCACATACAATATACTTCATGAATAGCACCGTTAATTTTGAAAGCACACATTCTTTCGAACACTCTTTACTAAACTAATTCAAAAAAATTAAAATGATATTTTTTCTCGCCTTATAAAGTTATGCAAACCATATATAATGCATTGCGAATTGAACATTTTTGTAATTGAATACTTTAAACGAACTTTGAAGAGACCGGTTGTTTTTCTTAGCTGAGCTGTTATAATTAATATTTTTAGAATAAGATTTAAGCTGGAATCCTATACTAACCTAATGCGCGACATCTAAATTATGCCTGTAAAATGTAAAGCAGCCATTGCTACAGGAAATGGCAATTTCACTATAGAATATATTGTGATTAATGAACCTCGGGCAGATGAGGTTTTGGTAGCTATTAAGGCAGCTGGTTTATGCCACACTGATTATGACTCCTTAAATTGGGGAAAGCCTCTGATATTAGGTCATGAAGGGGCAGGAATAGTAAAGGCGATTGGCAAGGATGTTAAAGAAATTCAAGTAGGAGACACTGTTATTTTAAATTGGGCTACTCCATGTAAGAATTGTTTTCAATGCAGTTTAGGGAATCAGCATCTGTGTGAAAATAATTCCCCGGTTGTTGCAGGGTCTAATGGCTATACCGAAGGTCATGCCCATTTGGAAGGAAGTTTGTGGAAAGGCAACCCTATAGAGCGTTCGTTTAATATTGGGACTTTGTCTGAATACACCCTGGTAAAGGCCTCAGCGGTTGTAAAAAACATATCAGCGGGCATGTCTTTTGCTTCGGCCAGTATAATAAGTTGCGGGATAATGACCGGATATGGATCTGTAGTAAATTCTGCAAAAGTAAAACCCAATAGTTCTGTTGTGGTTTTAGGTGCCGGTGGGGTTGGTTTAAGCGTTATTCAGGGAGCAAAACTGAGTAAAGCTTCCATGATCATCGCTATAGACATAAATGAACATAGATTGGCTATGGCTGAAAAGTTTGGCGCAACAAAGGTAATTCTTGCCAGTAAGGAAGATAAAGGATTATTGAAAGCGGCAGAAGCTGTAAAGTTGCTGACTGGAGGCAGGGGAGCAGATTATGCCTTTGAATGTACTGCGGTTCCGGAACTCGGTGCAGCACCCCTGGCAATGGTTAGGAATGCTGGAACGGCGGTTCAGGTGAGCGGAATTGAACAGGAAATTACTATTGATATGAATTTATTTGAATGGGATAAAATCTATATAAACCCATTATATGGCGGATGCAAACCTCAGGAAGATTTTCCAAAAATCATTGAACATTATGAAGCTGGTGAATTAAAGCTTGACGAAATGATAACCCAAACTTATAATTTGCACCAATTACAATATGCCTTTGACGATATGTTGGCAGGAAAAAATGCCAAAGGTGTTATTCTATTTGATTAATTTTAAGGATGTTCAGAACCATTGAAAAATCGAATCCGGAGTTTGAAAGTAATCACTTAAGTTTTATTACGTTAAAAACGAAAAACTTAAAAGGCCGTGGTGATATTTGTCTTTTTGTTCCTCCTTTGGAAGGCCTGAAGGACATCCCCCTGCTTATTCTGCTTCATGGGGTATATGGCAGTGCCTGGGTATGGTCGCAAAAAGCGGGTGTACATCTTACAGCATGGGATATGATTCAAAAGAAGGAATTAGAGCCTATGGCAATAGCTATGCCCTCTGACGGACTTTGGGGTGACGGCTCTGGATATCTGCCACATAGTGATTATGATTTTGAAAAGTGGATTGTGGAAGATGTAATCAATGCGGTTATTGAGAATGTCGAAGCCATCAGCGGAAAATCAGATTTATTCATTTCCGGGCTTTCAATGGGGGGTTTTGGCGCCCTGCGCCTAGGAATCAAATATTCCGATAAATTTAAGGCAGTTTCTGCGCATTCGTCAATAACTGAAATAGGACAAATGCCCTTGTTCGTAGAAGAATCATTAAAGGATTATGAACAGCGCAACAAGCAGGAGGAATCTGTATTAGAAATGGCTCTTAACAAGAAGGAACATTTACCAAAATTAAGATTTGATTGTGGGACCGAAGATTTACTGATTAATTATAACAGATTTCTCCACGATCAATTAAATAAGGCCCAAATAGCTCATGAATACGAAGAATTTCCCGGTGGACACGAATGGGGCTATTGGCATGAACACATAAAAGACAGTTTGCTGTTCTTTAATAAGTTTGTCAAATAACTTAAAACTATTTGTACCTTATAGTTATTCTATGAGATTGACTTGAAAACAATATATTAGAAGATTAGATATGGCGGCACTAAAAGACCTTGCAGATTATCACGAATTGGTATCGGACCTTTTTAAGCAACCGAAGTCGCGCGAAGAATGGGAACAATACAGGTTAACCGATGAACAGATAGCTCATTTTCACGAGTATGGGTATTTGGCCGGGATTAAACTATTGGAAGACGATCACATTGAAGTTTTACGCCAACAATTGACTGAGGTTATGGATCCTAAGCACCCGGCACACCATTTATTTTATGAATTTCATAGCAATGAATCCGAGGATTCAGATTCGGTTTTGTTTCATTCCCTCGGACAATGGCGTATTACCAGTGGTTTTCACGATATTCTCTGGAATCCGGCATTCGTCATGGCTGCACATCAGTTATTGGAGAATAAACCGGTAAGATTCTGGCATGATCAATTGTTCTATAAACCCGCCAAACACGGAGGTGTGGTAGCATGGCACCAGGACTATTCATATTGGACGCGTACAGTAGCCATGCAACATTTAACCTGTTGGACTGGCCTTGATGATGCAACTATAGAAAATGGATGTTTGCACTATGTCCCGAAAAGCCACAAATGGGGACTTCTCGATGCACCTTCATTAGCCGGTGATATGAATGGCTTGATGAAATACCTTACTGAAGAACAAAAAAAGGAATTTAAACCAGTTGCCATAGAAATGAAAAAGGGATACGGGACTTTTCATCATCCTTTACTGGTTCATGGTTCCTATGAAAACAATTCTGAAATCAGCCGGCGGGCATTTGTGATAAATGTTTTTGCTGATGGTACCGTGAGCAATACAGATGATGAGCTCTTAGCCGGGGTCCCTATAATTCCAAAAGGTCACAAAATGCAGGGTAAATTTTTCCCTTTATTATTCAATCCAGAGGATTTGTTATAATTGAGTAATAGTAATTCATAAATACTCACAGAATTTTATGGCATGTTAAACTACTAAAGGCAATGAAAATTAATATTTTAAAAAAGGCATTAGAAGAAGGGAAAACTGT
>CBDUGN010000160.1:0-7723 GCA_965366915.1 uncultured Eudoraea sp.
CTTTAAACCCCCATTTGTCAAAAAGCACCTCTGTAAGTAGATAATTACTTGCACAACAAGGTTCACCATTGGTTCTGTTATATGCACACATAACAGATTCAACACCTGCATTAACAAGAGCTTCAAAAGCAGGCAGATACGTTTCATTTAGATCTTTTAAGCTTGCCACAGCATTAAACTCATGTCTTAATTTTTCAGGACCACTGTGTACAGCAAAATGTTTTGCACATGCAGCTGTTTTGAGATAATTAGGATCACTCCCTTGTAAACCATTAACAAAAGAGACTCCCAACAAAGCTGTTAAATATGGGTCCTCTCCGTAAGTTTCCTGTCCGCGTCCCCAACGTGGATCTCTAAATATGTTAACATTAGGAGTCCAGAAGGTTAATCCGGCATATCTCTTGTAATTTCCGGCTGCTTGAGCAGCATTATACATAGCACGTGCTTCATCAGAGATAGCTGATGAAACCCTAAATATTAGATCGTTGTCGAAAGTAGCAGCTAAACCTATGGCCTGAGGGAAAACAGTCGCTTTTCCAGAACGTCCAACGCCATGCAGAGCTTCATTCCAATAATCGTAAGGAGGGATATCAAGGCGGGGAATACCTGAGGTATTCATTAGCATCTGATCAACCTTCTCTTCAAGGGTAAGCCTACTAATCAGATCATCTACTCTGCTTTCCAGATCAACTTCAGGATTTAGATATTTGGGTTGAGCATGTAAAGTTGAAATCCCAAGGATAACGAAAATCAGAATTACTAATGGCTTATTCATAATTATTGCATTGTTTTAAAATGGTGGTTAACGGCCCTGGCTATGATTTCGGCCCGCACTAAGTGGGCAAGCGAGCTACCAGCATTTACGAAATTACCAGGGTGATGTTTTAGTTTAATCTAATGTAGGAATTTTTTTTAAGCGTGGCCTATGGTAGGGATGAATTATAAGCACTGTTGTACTGCGTTTTAATTTCGCAATCACTCCAGTATAAATACTAAGCGCGTTACAAATCCGTGATTCGAACCTTTTAGTCCAAAACGATCAAGTGTTGAATACCTGTAGTTTATATTAACTTGCGTGGCTGAAATGGGACTCCAGTTTAATCCAAGTGAAAATGTGTTCATTTTACCGCCATCTATACTGTTATCCGTTAAATCAACAGATGACCATCTACTGTAAAGATCCAATTCACCCCAGCCTCCCGAATTAATTCCCTTAGCCACACCAACTCTACTAAAAGTACCATTGCGTTTATTATAGCCGCGCATTTCTCCGGTCAATACATAAGAAGCAACTACATAATACCCCTTAAAACTGGGGTCACTAAAAGTAGAGGATTGGACATTGGATTGGATATACTCGCCCAACAGAATGAAAGGACCTTTTCTCCATGCCATTTCCAGCCCGTAGTGAAATGAGGATTCCGCATCATCAATCAGGTCCGTGTCAACCGAAACCGGGCCGTTGAATATCTCGGTTTTAGTTCTGTATCGAATTCCGGCTGCCGCATTAGAATACCTACCTGCAATCCCCAGGTGCAGAAGATTACTTTCATCTTCAGTCATAAATGGCAGTCCGGTAATACGCCCGGTAAATATCGTGGGGTTCTCAGAAAATGAACGCCCCTGTTCATACCAGTTATTAAAGGCTCCGACTGCCCAGGTCATTCGTTGCCTGACAATGGAGTTATTAATAGTGATCCCTATATTTCTGGAAGGTATAAGACCATCTGCAACGGAGGCACGCTCCTGCTGACTGGGTTCGAATATCATGGCCGATAACCTTGATATTGAAAAAGTTTCCTTGGTTTTACCCAAACTCAATGTAGCCTTACCAATAGGAATATTCACCCGATAATCATAAAGTACATACCTATCAATATTGTCATCGTCCCCGAATCCTCGTTCAAAAGCGCGGGTACCTGCTGAGAAAACAAAGGTCCAGGGTTTTTTGAAGTTGAATGATCCTCCGAATCCGGCGCGGTATCCTCGTATGGAACCCCCATCAAAATCATCAAGATTGCCCACCTGTTGTTCATTATTGCTGTCTTGTGAAAACCAACGGGTATTATCCAGTAAGATAGCCCCAGCAAATAATATGGTCACCGGCTTTGTCCTGATTACATTCCATTTTCGTTTATTTTGATAGGATAATGGTAAAGCTACTGCCGGCGAGTTATATGATCGCCAGCCGGTGATTTGCCCCTCTTGATCTTCATCTATTATTGTCAGTTTATTAAGTACAACCTCGCCTTTGGAAACAGCAAAAACCGCATATGATTTAGTGTCAAGCACGATATCCACATTGGTCCGGGGATCCTGGTCGAGGATAATAAAACCTGCCATACTGCCCACCTCAAGTTGGCCAAGGATAAAACCTCCCCTGGCGTCTAAAGTAATATCAGCTTCTTTCATGCTGACCTTATCCCTGGTCACGAGTTCAAGCTTCTTTTTCTTTATAAGAATACTCACCACCACGTCTTCTGTCGCTTTGCTTTGATCTATCACCGTTACGTTCCGGATCAAAATCTTTTGCGTATCAGCTAACATATTCTGTGCAATCCCCAAAAAAGGAACTATAGTTAGTAATACGATGAAGAGAAACCTTGTCTTTAACATAATGGTATTTTCTTTGCTGATCGCATGTAAACTTTATTTCAAAGAAAGGTTCCGGTTTTAGAAATGCCCGAATTCCGTCAAGAATTTCCTTCCTTGCTATCCCTTATTCTGAGGTGCGGATATGTATATCCCGTTGTTGAAACGGAATTTCGATACCTGCCTTTTTTAGTTCATCAAAAATTTTAAAAAGCATCTCACTTTTAATTCTTACCAGGCCTTCGTCTACCCAGAATAACATCCTGAAATCAATAGAATTTTCTCCCAATTCTCTTAAATATACACTCGGGTTCTGGATATTATCCTCCTCATTATGGTTTAAAAGAATATTCATCAGTATTTCACGCACCTGGTGAGGGTCTGATTTATAGGAGACACTCACAATAATCTCTACTCTTCTTTTTTTATCTGAAAGTGTCCAGTTTACGACTTCTTTAGTAACCAGATTTCCATTGGGGACAATAATTTCGGCACCATCAAAAGTTCTTACTTTGCTCGCCCTGATTCCAATTTTTTTTACTTCTCCCATTAATGCTCCGACTTCAACGATATCATCAATTTTCAATGTACGCTCAAATAAAAGTATTAATCCGGAAACGAGATTATTAACGATACTTTGCAAACCGAAACCAATTCCAACACTCAAGGCACCAAAAATGATGGTTAACTGACCGAATGGTAATCCAGCAGCACTTGCTGCAACAAAGACCCCTATAGTAACTACAGCATATTTTGCCATCAGGGAAATTGTATATGGCAATCCTTTTCCGAGTTTTAGCCTATTTAGGATATCCTTTTCTAAAACGGTTTTTATTATTCCTGAAATAATGACTGAAAACCATATGACAATAATAAATGCCAGTAAAGTCCCCCATGAAAATTCAGCATCGAACAAATTGCGTTCTCTGCTAAGCCAATTAATGATATTATTCCGAACATCACTATCAAGACCAAGAATTCTTAACATGTAATAAATAAGCAAAAGAATGGCAATAATGTTGAACAAGCTTGTGACCTTCCTAATTAACATTTCAGCGTTCAATTTTATTGAATTGATCTGCCCGGTAAGTTTGCCTTGTATGAAGATAACCGTTAAACCATTTAGAACAATCAGGACCAGCACAATCAAAGTGGCAGCAAATGCATTGTCAATGATGCTGAACTCGTAAAATTCCGCCATAAATATCTTACCAATAATAGCTCCTCCCAGTCCAAGAATGGCCATGCCCAAATCAACTACCAATATGATTTGAATTAAGGGAACAAACTTTGATTTCTTTTTAGACAGATCGCGGCTTATTCGTAACAACCATAACAATACCACTGCTTCAATTACCCCAATTGCCAATAAAATCAGCCTGGAGATGAGGTTATAATCCGGTAAATTGCCATATATTAATTGCAGGAATACTATAAGCCCAAGCATATATATATAAATGCGGTAGTTTCTCGCAATTAGGGAAGACAGCACCGACATCAAAGGGAAAATAACAAGGAATATCAGGATATCATCCCATAGTATAGGCATGTTGGGATAAAAACTATCAGATAGTGACAGTCCGAATACAAGTGCCGTGTTGATGGGATGTGAAAGTATCGATTTAAAGCGCTGTTTATAAACCGAACCCTCTTCTTTTTCGTCAATATCTATACCTCTTTTCTTTATTGCCCTGAAAAGAAAAATCAATCCAACTATAAATAATAGGTGAAGCAAGACGTTGACCTTTAGCTCTTGCAGATATATTTTAAGATTACTTAATTCTGTTTTATAGTATTCAGCGAAGGGTATAGCTTGTTTCCAGTTGTTTATATCAAAATAGTCAATATTTAGTAAGGATGGCTCATTGCTGGTAAAAAGCATTTGCTGATGGTCCTTGACTATTTTCCTGATTTCAGTTATTCTTTCGCTTATCATCAATTCAAGAGTCATGCTTTTAGTCATCATTTCCGTCACTAATTCTCTTCGGCCATTAATTGAGTCGAGCACATCCTGAATTATATTCAGAACTTCGGAAATTTTCTTTTTTACGGATGGATAAAGCTCATCCTGCTGTAATTTTAAGTCTGTTTCCTCCCATTTGAACAAATGCCGATTCATGATGGCCCTGCTGTCTTCCAGATTGTTCAATACATCTGTTATTTCTTTGATCTGAGATTGGATGACATTCTCTTTTCTTTTCCATGACAGTATTTTTTCTTCGAGCTTCCTCCTTCGAACTTCGCGATGGGATTTTAGCGCATCTGATGTTAACATAAGATTCAATGAAGACACCAATGAATCATTTTCCAGTTTCATTTCTATCAGCTTTTCATTTGCGATCAAGTTGCCTTTAACTTGCCTGGCCCTTAAGATTGATTTATAAGATTGCGATGAAATATCAATCAGGCTGATCGATTCTATCTGGGTTGAATCGAGTATAACCGCCTTCTGTTCCTGAGCTTTAAGGCCCGGAATCAGAAGAAGAATTAAGATGAAAGCGAATGCAGATGCTTTGTGGTTCATTTTATTGACTTATTTAAGAAATAGAATAACTAGGTTTAGGATTATCGTTGAAAATAGTATAGATCTCATATTTGTTGTCTTAAAAGATGTTGCTTATACAATGCTATAAAAACGGATCTAAAGTTTCCACCCAATAGTAGTTGCAAATACATAATCATCGGAAGAAGCTCCCCCAACCGGCTGGTTATCATAATTGAGTGTAAATCCAAGATTTATGAATAAATCAAATCCAAATTCATATTCTATGTTGAAATCAAAATCACTCCTGAATCTTCCCTTTTCTGTTAAACTGGGATAGGCGACCACCTTTGTATTTAGTTCAAGATCGCCAAGGTCGAATATCTTGTATTCAGCAGCGGCAAAAAGTTCAGCACTATTCCTGTCAGTTGTTGCAGGATCGTCATCGCTATAATCCTCGTAGTTCCAACCTATTCCGCCAGCTAATCCCAGATTCATCCGGTTGTTTTTTACTACATAATTACCCGCTCCGGCTTTGGTGAGGGCCCTGATTTTAAGATTCTGTTCGGAGCTCTGCAACAGGTCGGACCTTGCTACTCCAAACCAGGCCTTGTCCCTGACAAAGAAGATGAGAAATCCCAATCCACCTTCCGTCCGCCTGACCCGAGCTGTAACATCTTCTGTGGTCTGTAGGCTGCGAAGAGCCTTGACATACAGATCATTAATATACCTGTCTGACATATAGCCGGTACTCAGGTTTGCAGTGAATTGGTTGCTATTGTTTGCCTTTGCCAAACTAAATCCTGCAGATATTTTGAAATCAACACGGCTCCAAAAGTCATCGTCTATCTCTTTGAAGAAGACAATGTCATCGATGGCCATTACCGGAAACCCTGCTTTTTCATCTTCTATCACAACCCTGGATGGATTATCCTTTTCAGAGACCAGCCGTCCAAAGAGGCGATTTCCTTCCGTATTAATAATGACAAATTTGGTTACAGTTCTAATAGATACTACTTTGTCCCATTCCACTTTAAAATCCTTGTCGCTGTAGCCCGTCTCAATGGTGAGCACTCCCTCATCAAAACCTTTGATTTCGCCTGCAAGGATTTCACCTGTATTCATGAGAAGGGAGTCCTGCTGGGCCTTAAGTGCAGAAACTCCCATCACCATGATTAACAATATGATCCTAATACTACTTTTAAACATTCTAATAATTTTTTAATTATCTTAAGATTATTCATCGCTAAGGTTTTAGCTAAATATGCTTCAGTGGGGTCATAGAAACTTATAATCCGTTTTATTTTCCTGTACCTGAGAGGACCAAGTAAATTCCTTGAACCTGGGAGGTTGAATGTTTGGTTTATTCTTTACATTTTTTACGATTTCATGTTGGCTATTTCTAAGTTTATAATTATTATATTAATTCAAGATCATTTAATATTAGTTAAAGGAAAGACAATCGCCATTTGGTTTTAGAACCTGAAAAATACACCCAATTCCGGTCCATTCATACTCAATTCTGATATACCAATATCATCTCCCTGGTCAAATTTTAAATAGCGGTAAAGAGCTATAATTCCTCCCCATTTAAAATCATAATTTATTCCTGTCATACCCTGCCATGTAAACTTAGTGGCTCCAGTACCTATATCTAAATAGTATGGCACGAACCAACGTTCTGCCAATTGAACCCTGCCCGTTGCACCAATAATAGCGTTCACAAGATTCGCATTGGAGCTTTCTGATGCAGCAGTTAAGCTGGTTTGTTCCACTAAGGATAGTTTGGAGTAGTTATAGAAGTACCTGAGCCCTAAAAGACCTTCCAAATAGGTGCTTCCATGCTCGCCAAATATCTTATAGGTTCCTCCTGCATTTAGGATTAGCGCTTGTAGTTTTAGATTTGCCGACAAGGGTAAAATTTCCGTTTCGCTTACAGGAATGTTTAGGGTTTCACTGTCTTTAAGTGATAAATAAATACCGTCTGCAAAAATTCCCCAATCCCCCTTCTTGGCGGCAAATGTCAATTGCGCTGTAAAAGATAAATTCTTTAAAATATCGCCTGGATCCACTCTTATTTCACCTGGCAATCCTTCTACTCCTAAAGGATAGGATATTTCGCCGTTTATAGTGGGTAACCAGCCATAAATACCTGCGGCAAAATCCCAATTATCATCAGTGGCCATGGTTGAATCATTTTGAGCATTAACATTTACAACGTAAACTAAGGCCAACAACCCTAGAAAACATAATTGTTTAAGATTGTGAAGTTTCATATGTTTTAAATTTAGTTCCAGTTTTAATTAATTCTTAGTTTTATTTTTTAGTATGAACTTGAGAGTAAAAGTAAATGATGGAAGGTAGTAGATGCAATAAACGAAAGTGGGTAAAAAGTTGATTTTTGAGAGGAGTTGCCGAAGTCTCTTCAAATTGAGAATTGTTACTAAGTTAAAGAGAGAAACATGGATGCGGAGCTTCTTGAAATCATGGATTCTAAGGACATATGAGGCTTAGAAACCAGGTTTAGCAGATGCGGTTTTTTGGGTGACTGCATAGAAGAAGCGGGCGCATTGCACGCCCGCTTTATTGTTTTTATTTTTGTTTTATCTCCAATCAATTACATGGTTCATTTATCTTTTTTTAAACCAA